>CAYLVW010000002.1:0-58236 GCA_964387275.1 uncultured Candidatus Saccharibacteria bacterium | reverse complement strand
TTTTTTTTTTTTTTTTTTTTTGGGGGGGGGGGCGGCTTTCCGCGCCCCCGCCCTGTCTAGTTACACAAATAAACACACAAGAAGCGGCATACTAACTTAGCTTAATACCTTTTAAGTAAGTCAAACCACTACAATATAGAAACCTACCCACGCGTAATTTCTAAAATATGATTGAACTCAGAAAATTCATCGAGAATTTTAGTTGACCAATCTACTTTATTAAAATGTATTAAATTTGCTTTAGTAATTTCAGTAGTTTTCTTTTTGTACATGTACATTTTTTGCATAGATCTAAGAAGTGACTCTACCACGTTTATAATCTTGCTCTCTCCAGTTTTACTAAATCCAAATTCAAGTACCAACTTCTTAGGTGTTTTTGGGTTTTCGACAAGCCCTTCCCAATAAAAATTTGGAAAGTAATTTTCTATCCATGAGTTAGAATCTATAAATTTTATATACGTCTCATCTTTTACATATATAGGTCTCATCATAATAATCTCATTTGCGGTATAGAGTGTTTGCTTAGCTTCTGGCCATTTCAAATTTGATCCATCTATTATTATGTTTGGGCAAATCTTACCAGCATAATTTGTGTTAGTTCTATATAGGTTGGTTATCTTAAGGGTAACCACCACTAAAAGCCTAGTTATCCAAGCTCTATTTCTCTCTGTTACTATGAATAAATCTACATCGTCGTTTTTATTAGCATTCAATGCTGCCACAGATCCTGTAATACATATCATTTTAATCCATGGTATCTTGCTAAGGTGACCTACTGCTAATTCTGCAGTTTTGATGTGTTCTATTGAGTCATTTCTTTTTGAATTTAGATTTGGATCCTTAGTGTTTTTTAAATAGTATTTACCAGACTTAAATTCCACTAGGTCTTTTCTAAACAGGCCGTTAACTATTGCTTTTAGCTCCTCCCAAGAATCCACCTTCTCTCCTATTAGGTAGTATGAGATTTCATACAAGCTCATTGGACAATCAAAGATCTGTTTATACCAAAGAGTTTTTAAAACAGAAACTTCTTTATCTGTTAGTTTTGGTGCCTTAAAAAGCGCTTTTTTTAAATGTTTAACGAGAGATTTTTTCTTGCTCATCTAGTGTTTTATTTACAGTCTGATCAGCCAATTTATTGGAAGATCTTAGTACATGCGAAAATTTTACAAATTTAAGATTTGATTTTAAAGACATAACTTGATTAAACAGTGTAAGCATCCTATCATTTTTTACTTTATATAAGCCGTTTAGTTGTTTTACTACAAGCTCACTATCAAGTCTGCACTCAACATCTTTATCCAAATTCTTACTTACAATAAAATTTAATCCTTCTATTAAGGCTTCGTATTCAGCTTCATTGTTTGTTTTAATTCCGAGATAGGTGCCAAAGTTATACAGAATTTTTCCGTTGTCACTTGAAATAACAATACCTGTTGCCGATGGTCCTGGGTTTCCTCTTGCCCCGCCATCTGTATTTAAGTAAATCATTTGCTCAGATATTCCTTAATCACTAAAAATAATATTGCTACTAGAGTAGTTATAATCGTCGTTCCAGCAACAGTTATATAAGGGTTAATATAATTTTGTACTGCGGAAGTGTCACCGTTGACTTTGGTAATTGTAATATCAAGTCCGGAGTCCCAGTTAGATGCAGTTAGGGATTTTAAAGCATTTTCAGTTGAGGCGTTTAATACACTTTCCGCTTTTTCCTTATTGAAATTTTGATAAGTTACTTGGATTACCTGTGGTCCTAATTTTTTTACTTTTAAGTTCTTATTTAAATCTACTATATTTTTTTCTATTAAATCCGTTTGTAATGTTTCTAGCGTTTTTATTTTTATATCTCTGCTATCAAATAAACTAGCTAAATTATTAGTGTAAGATATACCGACCTGATTGGCATAGTAACCGTCGTAATTGAAATACGTCTCGTTATCTTTTATAGATCGTTTTTCTACGATATAGGTTTGACTAGAGGTCCACTTTACGGGTACATAGTATATAATTGCTGCGCCTATTACTGTACCACTTGCAGCAAATACAACTAAAAATATCAGATTTTTTTTCAGTAGATTTATAAGCTCCTTAAATTCCATGTGTATATTTTACCACTACACCCGGTTTTATAGGCTAACAATAGGAAAATCTTTTAAGTTGTAATTTGGTGAAAAAAATTACTCGTTAGGGGTGGGGTATTTAGTGTAGTGGTTAAGTTATTCTTTAACCCAGACATCAAGTTGTTGTAAAAAGCAAACTTAAAAAATATACTTAAATGTGAGTATGAGTTTATTTTCTGCCCAAAATGCCCAAAAAGAGCGTTATTAAAAAAAATGCTCTTGCCCCTACTATTTTAATTGCAGGTGGCGCAGGCTTTATAGGTTCACATCTTTGTGAGACCCTTTTGCAAAAAGACGCAAGGGTTGTTGTTGTCGATAATTTCAAAACAGGCAAAGAAAATTTTATCAGCCACCTTATTAATAACCCTAAATTTGCCGTTTACAACGCTGATATAAGTAAGGGTTTACCCGAGGAGATAGAGAGCGTTGACTACATTATTCATTTAGCTGGGCTTGAGGAGTATCTATATAGCAAGATTGATATAAACTTAGACTCCTTACTAACAAATGCTTTAGGTACTAAAAATTTGCTGGATTTGGCAAATAGATCCTTAGCCAAATTTCTACTTGTCTCAACCATAGACGTTTATCAAGGCATGATATCTCAAATAGATTTAAAAAAGTATTTTGGAGATTCTGCTATTGAAGAAAAGCAGTATTCTCAAACAGAGGCGAAAAGATTTGCTGAGGCTTTAGTCTGGGAGTATTACAAGAAAAATAACACCAATGTACGTATTGTAAGGGTTCCGGAAGTATTTGGTCCCAGAATGGATTACGAGTCTACGGGGGAGCTTGGTAGGATTTTAAGAGATGTGACTGATGGTCATGATCTTACAATCTATGGAGATGGTACTGAGAAACAGTATTACCTTTATATAACAGATGCTGTTAGTGGTATTTTAAAAGCCTTATTTAATCCAAACACAGAGACAAAAATTTATCCGTTAGTAGATGTTGATTCTTATTCACCTTTGGAAATTACCTTCTTAATTAAGGGTTTGGCTAACAGAGAGCTAAAGGTTAATTTTAAGCCTCCATATAGAGAGCTTTCTACTGCTCCAAATATTCCAGACACTTCTTCCCTTGAAGATTTAGGTTGGGATGTGAAGACTTCTTTTAGAGAAGGGGTCATAAAGACATTAAAATGGGGTGGTTATGATGTAAATGAAAATTCTTTTAAACCCGGCAAACTAATTGATGATTTGAAAAAGCAAAAAGCTGTAGATTTTGCCCAAAAATCTTCTCTAACACCTTCTTCTGTTGGAGCTGTATCCTCACTAGTAGATATAGTGGATTCTAATATTCCGGAAAAGCCGAACATGTTGCCAAAACAACCACTAATCAAAAGCTCATTAGGAGGTTTGTTTACCAAAAAAACCATAAGTTTAAATACGACTTCTTCTGTACAATCTCCCCCAAAAGTTCTCCCACTTAGTAACAATTCTACTAACCTACGGAAGTTGCCGAAGTTATTTGGTCCATTGTATCTAATATTTATAACATTGTTATTTGTTGGTGTTGTGTTTGTAGTTATACCCGTCGCCCAAACTTTTATAAATGCGGGACGTGCTGTTACCGAAATGGCAAGGGTTAGAGAGGCCCTCACAAAACTTGATTCTGAGGCTTCGTTGCAAAGTGCAAGGGATGCTTATGCATATTTTTCTAAGGCGCAGAAGTCCTTAAATAAAATAGACTGGTTGTTTTCTATTTCAGGTAAAGCAAAGATGTACAGCTCTCTTAGCGATTTGTTCTCGTCGTTGACGTATTTTTCGAGATTTTCATATAGTTTTTCCAAGGGTGCTTATCCATATACTCAGGTTTGGGATGCCGTACAGCCTAACAACCCGAATTACTTATCTGAGGAAGAATTTTCTAATGTTGAGAGTAGTTTTATTTCTGCTAAAGAAAGCTTGCAGTTTGCGTTAACAAGATCCAGTACTATAGATTCCACGTATCTTCCCGATAATCTTAAAGATAATGTTGAGACTTATAAGCAGTCATTACAGGACTTATCTTTTTATCTGGAAGATGTTTTTCAGGTAGCTTCCGAAGTACCAAAACTTCTAGGTACTGACTCTCCGAAGAAGTACTTAGTGCTTTTTCAAAACTCTAATGAGATAAGACCTACCGGAGGTTTCATAGGATCTTATGCTACTCTAACTTTAGATAAAGGTAAAATCAAAGAGCTAAACATAGACGATATTTATAATCCAGACGGTCAGCTGGATGTAAAGGACATCAAGTTTGAGCCAGACACTACCTTGGCTGAAATATTAAAAGAGGATAGAGCTTATATTCGAAATTCAAACTGGGATCCAGATTTTAGGAAAAGTTCTGAGAAAATACTTAAATTATTTTTTGCTGCTACCGGTCAGAATTTTGATGGTGTTATTGGTGTAGATTTAAAATTTGCTGAGAGTCTTCTTAAGGTTACTGGGCCTGTATTTTTAACTGCCTATAATGAGGAAATCAGTGCCGCGAATATGTATGAGAGGGCTCAGTTTCACAGTGAGTTTAATTACAAAGATGGCTCTAACCAAAAGAAGTCGTTTCTGACTGTCCTTGGTAGTAAATTACTTGAAAGAGTGTTTTCTTTAGAGCAAAAAGATATGCCGTTGTTATTTAATGAGATCTCATCCCTATTTTTGTCAAAAGATGTTTTAGTTTATATACCAAATACCAGGGTTGGTGGGTTACTTAACAAGTACGGTTGGGATGGGTCGATGAGAGCTTATGATAAAGACTATTTGTATGTTGTTAATTCAAATGTTGGCGGTACCAAAGCAAATTATTACGTTAAAAATTTCATGGACTACAAAGTAACTTCTCAAACCAGAGATGGGGTGTTACGGGGAGAATTAGCTCTAACCTATGAACATACTGGCACGGATAGTTCTTGGCCTAGTGGGCCTTATACAAACTACGTAAGAATTTATGTTCCAAACGACACTAAACTCACTGGGGCCAAGGTAAACACTAATAATGTATTTGACGACGATGTACTGGAAGATATAGTTGAGGTAGTAGAAGGAAATTACAAATATTTCGCTTATTTACTAAAGATTGAGCCAACACAAAGAGTTATTTTTACCATATCTTATGATCTAACTAAGTCAGCTTTTATAGAGAAAGGCACAGAAAATTATTCCTTAGTTTGGCAAAAACAACCTGGAACGTCTGATGACAGTAGAGTGTTTACTTTTAGTCCTCCGTTTGGCATCACTATTGGAACCGTAAGCACTAACATTATTAGCAAGGACAATGTTGTAACCACAACTGATACTATAAGCGCAGATTCTAAATTTCAGATTAATTTTGCTAATTAATGATTTGAGTTATTAAGGTATAATAACCATAAATGCCCATTAACGATATTCAATCAGTAAATAAACAACACGCTGTACCTCAAAACATCATGGATGTTGAGTTTAAGATTATTGGTGAGCTTACGATGAGACAGTTTGCCTATGTTATGGCTTTTGGGGGTTTAGCTTTTGTAAGTGCTACTTATGTTGCTGGGTTTTTTAAATGGCCTTTTGCGATTTTCTTTACCATTCTTGGTCTTGCTTTTGCCTTTGTTCCTATTGAGGATCGTGGCATGGATCAGTGGGTTGTGGCTTTTTTTCGAGCTGTCTATTCTCCAACTCAAAAGGTGTGGAGAAAAGAAGCTGTTGTCCCATCAGTGTTTTTTTACCAAAATATGGATGTGTTAAAGCGCGAGCTTATTACTCTCGCACCAACTTCAAGTAGGAGGAAGCTTGAAGAGTACTTAGACCACCAGCATGAGTCGGGTCCTATTGATAAGCTAGACATACGAGAAGATGACTTTATTAGAAAGGTAAAAGATGCATACTCTGCACCTATGCCTATTTATTCGTCTCCTGTTGCAGTTGCAACGGTTGAAGACACTACCCCTCAATTTATTCCCGATGCTCCTGCCATAGCACCTGCAAATGTTTCTAGCACCGACACTTTACCTACAGAGCTTGTTACCCCGGTTATACCTACTGCCCCGACATCTACACAACAAACACCCTCTATACCTGTAGAAACTCAAAAAGTATACGATACAACCATTGTTCCTATTAAAAAAACCAGGCGGCCAACTGACGATATAAAACCCGTAAAAAAGAAAATAGAAGAGAAAGAGTTTAAATTAATAGATCGTAGTAAGATTGGTTCCAATGATATCGTTACACACGATACTCACACTGGTAGAAAATTCACTAATTTACTTGCTACTCATGGTGAAATTGTTTTGCCTATTAGAGGGGAACGAATTATTCAAACTATTGAAGAGGTAGATATAGACAAAGAGATTTCTGATAAAACAACTCAATTAAAATCCCTAATAGATAAAATTAAAAAAGAAGAAGGTATAACAACTTCTGATAAGACAGTAGCTAAAAAGCTAAGTACAGTTCCCAATGATTCCACCTCAACACCTCCAGCTTTTGCTACAAGCACAAAACCTCTACAAGAAAGTTCTAAGGGTGTAACTATTGAGTTGGGAGCTTCACAGCAACCTCAAGCTAAGGAGGATTTTGATATAGAAGCAAATGCTGTAATAGAGACAGTAAAAACACAAAATAAGAAGCTTCAAGATGAAATAGAGAAGTTAAGATCCCAGTTGTTCACAAAAAACCCGGATCAAGCAGAAGAAAAGCAGAAAATTCAAAGAACTATCAGGGACTTAGAGGATTCCAAGACACGTACTGAGACAGAGTACTCAGCTTTACAAAAGCAGTTGGTTGATTTACAGGATAGGCTAAAGGAGAAGGAGACTATATCTGTTGCTCCCGTTTCTGTAAAATCTCAGGTATCTAGCTCAAGCCTTCCTGTTTCTCCGACAAAACCAAACATTTTATCTGGAGTTGTTCTGGATTCTAAGGGTGTTGCTATAGAGGGGGTAGTTTTAATTGTTAAAAACAATAAAGGTGAAGCAAGACGCGCTACAAAGACAAATGCACTGGGGCAATTTTCACTGATCTCACCTCTGCCGAATGGTTTATACTCGGTGGAAGTTGGTCAATATAATAAAGTTAGCCAAACCTTTGATATAATTTCTGTAGAAGTTAAAGGTGATATAGTTGCTCCTTTAGTTTTCCAGGGAAAGCAGGCTTAATATGTCAGAAATTATTAAAGATTCTACTCAAAACCATTTAGATATACAGGATATAAAGAATAATTTTGTGATTTTAAAAAACGGTAACGTTTGTAGTGTTTTACAGACAACTGCAGTAAATTTTGATCTTCTTTCTGAAATGGAACAGGATGCTATAATCGCAGCATTTTCAATGTTGCTAAATTCCATAACCTTTCCTATACAAGTTGTTTTAAGATCAAAGAAGTTAGACATAACCAAATATATTGAAAAAGTACAACGAATGGAGTCAAAAATAACTGACCCATTGATGAAATACCAGATTGAGTCATACAGAAAATTTATCCAAGATGTAATTCAAAATAATGAAGTACTGGATAAGAAGTTCTATGTGGTTATTCCTTCAGGAAGCTCTGTTATCAAGGAGTTGGGGTCTAGTCCGTTCGAGTTTATAAATAGACTTTTTGGAGTAGGGCATAAAAGAGTTGAAGTTGATGTAAATAAGGTTGTAAAAGACGCTGAGGTGGAATTAGTACCAAAAGTTGAACACTTAATAGGTGAGTTTGGTAGGATAGGAGTTAAGGCGAGGATGATGACAACCCAAGAACTAGTTGAGTTATACTTTGATATATATAACCCAAGCAGTGTTCATGGCCAGAGAATTAGAACTAATATAGATGATTACAAGACCGCAATAGTAAATCCTGCGGTTTTGGAGGACTTATAAATGGCATTTCCTACACTACCCTTATTTAGTAAGAAAAATGACAAAGACATTAAACCAACCCAAGATTTGACAGCTGCGGAAAACCTAGCCAAAGGAATGCTTAATGTCAGAGATATTATTGCACCATCTGCCATAGAGGTGGATTTTAGTCATATAAAAATTGGGAACACTTACTACAAAACTATTTTTGTTTCAGGATATCCAAGATTTGTAGGTGCCAACTGGTTGTCACCAATAATAAACTTTGACCATTCCCTGGATATTTCGTTTTTCTACTATCCCGTGAAAGCAAAAGGAGTCATGGACGATCTTAGAAAAAAAATTACCGAGATGGAAGCCACCATGATGTCTAATAGAGAGAAGGGTAGACTGAGTGATCCTTCTGTGAGCATAGCTTTAGACGACGCAAAGGCTTTGCAAGAGCAACTTGTGAAAGGTGTTGAGAAGTTTTTCCAGTTTTCTTTCTATATTACAATTCCTGCTGAGAGTTTAGAGGAATTGCAGACAGTTGCATCAAAACTCGAATCAACGCTAGGGTCATTACTATTGATATCTAAAACAGCTTCATTACAAATGGAGGATGCTTTTCAAAGCACTATACCTGCATCACTAGATAAGCTGATGATTACGAGGAATATGGATACTACAAGTTTGGCAACCACTTTCCCTTTTACCTCTTCGGACCTTACTATGGACGATGGTATTTTATATGGAATAAATAGACACAACGGTTCCTTAGTTATTTTTGATCGTTTTTCCATGGAGAATGCCAATACTGTGGTTTTTGCTAAATCCGGTTCTGGTAAATCCTACTTTGTGAAATTAGAAGCTCTAAGGTCTATGGTGTTTGGTGCGGAGGTTTTGATTTTAGACGTGGAGGAGGAATACAAGGCTTTATGTGAGGCTGTTGGTGGAAACTATATTAGTTTTTCTGCAAACTCTCCTCAAAAAATAAACCCCTTTGATTTATCTGGAATAGCAACTGAGGGTGAGAATGAGCTTGGTCAGAAGTTATTATCACTACATACACTTTTTAAGCTAATGCTGGGTGACTTAAGTGCTACCGAGGAAGCTATATTAGACAGGGCATTGATAGAGACCTATAGAATAAAGGGCATTACCCCAGACCCTGAAACTCAGAGAACCATGGAGCCTCCTGTCATGGAAGATTTATACAAGGTATTGCTTGGAGCTGAAGAACGTGAGGCTAGAAGTATGGCAGAGAGACTTGAGAAGTATATTAAGGGTTCAATGGCAGGTATATTTGACTCTCAGTCTACCATTAAGTTGGATAGTAAAATGACAGTTTTCTCTACAAAGAACTTACAGGATGTTCTTAGGCCCGTTGCTTTCTATATTATTTTGGATTTTGTTTGGACCAAGATCAAGAAAGATTTGAAGAAAAGGATTTTTATAGTCGAGGAGGCTTGGTATTTAATGCAAAATGACGATAGCGCCAGATTTATTTATGGCGTAGCTAAACGAGCGAGAAAGTACTACCTTGGTTTAACTACTATTTCTCAAGACGTTGATGACTTCTTAGCATCGGAGTATGGTAAAGCTATTGTTACAAACTCTTCTATTCAGGTTTTGTTAAAACAACACCCGGCAGCTATTGAAAAAGTTGCTGAGACTTTTTATTTGTCTGAGGGTGAGAAGAGACTTTTGCTCGCAGCCGATAGAGGCGAGGGGTTATTTTTTGCTGGTGCAAACCACATAGCTATAAAAGTTGTTGCCTCAGATGCCGAACACAGGCTTGTAACAACAAACCCAGCTGAGATACTTAAAATGCAGCAGGAAGGCATAATCAAAGCCGCTAAACAAGCTGCGTCTCAAAACCAGCAATCCTATCAAGCAGGAGCTTCCTTACAGAAAACACCTACTCAGAATTTTGTAACAAAACAGCCTACAAATTCAGAAATGGCACCTCAAGTACATACACAAAGTTCCCAGAGTATAACTCAACCCAACAACAATCAACCCTACACAGTTGGTGGCGTAGCAACTCCTGGTTCTAGCGCGACTCCTGTGGGAGATTCTATACCACCTGAGCTTCGTAAGTTTGGTGAAAGAAACAATTCTACGGTTCAAAGAGCGCCTAGTGCTTACCCAGGATCTACAATAGTACCTGGCGGAAATAACAACCCTCATGTTAGGTCTTCTCCACCTTCGCTGCCGTCTAGCACTACATCCACTATAAGCTCTGGGGTGGTGGTAGATGCCCCCAGAGTTAATCCGGTAGCAAGTCAGGTTCAAAACTATCAGAATAATGTGGTATCTCCTTTGCAGCCTCAAATATCTAGACAGTACCCTGTTGCTGGGAATAATCCCAATCAGAGTGTGGGTAGTTCAAATGTATCTAACAACTCTTATGATACTAATAATCAAAGGATGGTTAGTGGCAACGGTTCAAACTCTACTAGTTCTGAGTCAAATCGTTCTGCAGGAGATCCTACAGGCAGTAAACCACTAAATGATCTTAGCGATTTGAGGTAGATTTTTCTTTTTCTATTTGAGAGTTTATCCTAGACAGGGATTGTATTAGAGTTACTACTGTAGTTGCATTGGCATTACGATATGATAAAACGTCATTTCCCCTTCAGGTGTGAATATACAGGGAGCTAAAGATCCGTTTGCCTTTAACACTATACGCTCTGACTTGTTATTGTTTAGAAAGTCTAGAAGATACTTAGAATTAAAAGCTATTTCTACTGACTCCCCAAGTACCTCTGATTGGATTTGGCTTAAATGGTCTCCAGTTTCTTGTGCATTTGTGACTACATTTATATAACCTTCAGGATCTATTCTTAGTTTCACAACATTATTAACTTCTTTAGCGAAAATATTTGAGAGCTTTACTGCTTCGAGAAGATCCATAGCAGGGAACACCGCGGACAATGTGGAATCTTTAGGAACAATCCTCTTATAGTCAGGATACTGCCCATCAATAATTCTTGTGCTAACAAGAGTGTCATCTGCAAAAAACAATGTTAGGTTTTCATTTTCACTATGGCCTATTTTTAAATCTTCTGTGGAGTCTGCAAAAATTCTTGCTACTTCTAGTAAGACTTTTGAGGGCACAATTATTGTGAAAGTTTCTACATCCCCTTTCGCTTCTAGGGAGGTTTCAGATAGCCTAAATCCGTCTGAAGCTGCAAGAGTAAGTGCACCCTCACTATAATTTACATATACTCCTGTAAAAACCGGTCGTGATTCGTCGGTACTTGCAGAATAGGACACTTTCGATACTGCTTCTAAAAATTGCTTTGGGTTTACTGTAATGTGTTTAGTTTTATCGTTAAAAGCTGGTAAATTTGGGTATTCATCAACAGCAGTTCCGACAAATTTTGTTTTTGTTTTATCTGAAGTTACATGTAGCACCTCATTTAAAAGATTGCCGCTAAGAGTGTTTTGAGACAAATTACTAACAAATTCCCTAATTAATTTTGCAGGTATAGTAATGGACCCTTCTTTATCTATAGAAGCGCCAACAAATGTTGTTATTGCTGTTTCCATGTTGGTAGCAGACAATTTTAATCGGCCATTCTCAGTTTTTATTAGGATGTTATTTAGAATCGGCAATGAGCTTTTTGTGGGAACCGCTTTGTAGACTGTGTTTAAACCTTTTTCAAGATTTTCTTGAAGGCAGGTAAACATCATGGGCTAATTTTCCTCCACAACTTCTGTTTCTAAGTTGTTGGGTTCGTGTTTCAGTTTAAGTACAACTCTTCTATTTAGCCCTTCCCCAGTACTTTCTGAAACGATATCTTGGTACTCTGATATAAATGTATGTACTTGTCTTCGCTCCGCTGGGTTCATATTTGGCATTTCAATTGGTTTTTGTGTAAACCTTACTCTATCAATGTAACCTTTTGTAATTTCGATTATTTTTTCATTTTTTTGTTTCTTATATCCGTTAATATCTACTATTACTTGATTCCATTCTCCAAGTCTTCTAAATATGATTTGATTAATAATAGTTTGTAGGGCATCTAAAGTCTCACCTCTGAAGCCTATTAAGAAGCTAAGGTTATCCCCTTGTATATCTGCAGATAGCAAATTTTCATCTATTTCGTTTATGCTTAGTGAGTACCTTACACTATAGAATCTTAATAACTCATCAATTATAGGTTTTATTGTTTCTATTTTATTCATATTATTTAATGATCTTTTCGAGGCCTAGTTTCTTTATCCAAGGAGTTACCCCTCCAAGGCCTGTTACTAAGTAAGTTTGGACAATTGAGAATATTGTAGTAACCAGTATGTATAAGACAACACCTGAGGGCAAGGATATACCAATTATAAAGTTCATAACTGGCATGGTATACAACATCTGTTGCTGCATATTATAAGCTAGATCGTCAGTTTTGTCAGGTGTTTTCTCTGCCACTTTTTCTGCCAGATTAACATAGGGAAAGGTCATTTTAGACTGTACAAATTGAAGTAGACCTGAAAGTATGGCTAGTATGAAATAGGGGTCGGGTTTGCTCAGGTTTAGATATCCGAATGAAGTATTTATGACCTCATTAGTAGAAAGTTTTAGAAAATCAAAGTATAGAGATGCATTTGTTGCATCGACATTAAAGTGTAATGCAAACCCTGATATTACTTGATACAGGGCTATAATTACAACTATTGTTCCGAGTTGAGTAAAACACCCAAGGCCTGGAGATATACCATGTTCCTTGAAAAGTTTCATTTGTTCTTCTGCTAATTTCCTTTTATCATAGCTATACTTCTTTTTTAACTTGTCCAGTTCTGGTTGTAGGTCTCTTTGTTTTTTCATAGTCTTAAGGGAAGGTAACATTACAGGGTAAAGTATGAGTCTTATAAGGAGTGTTAAAAGTATTATTGCTACGCCTAGATTTCCAGTGTATTTATAGAATAATACTAGGGAATTTAGTATTGGGTTGATTAACGTTGTGTTCCAAATGTTTGCAAACATATATGATATGTTATCAAGTTTTTACTCGATAACGAAATTATAGCTCGCGCTAGTTTACTATTATTGGGTTTTGTAAGCAATGTTTTTGATGTAGAGAGGCGGCTGCCTTATAAAATAAGGCAGCCGCCGAATCAATTCAGTAACACTAAGAAAAAAGACACAACTCCACAGTTCTATCCACGTTTCCCTGTACTGAGTAAAAATTTTCCAAAAAAATCTGGATAGTATCCATAGTCTTTTGCCCTATTGGGTCATTGTAAACACCCTTTGCCTTTCTAATAGCCTGCGTTAAATCCCTAGATCTATTATTCTCATCCAAACATGCAAGTTCTAGCCATCTTAGTGCTTCAATCGCTTCCTCAGCAACAATGTCCATTGTCATTGGAAGCTCATACAATACAGATGTAAGTTCCTGCATTTCAGGGTCTTGCAGATCCGCTCTTACAAGGTCTTTAGCTCTAATAGCTGCAGCCAATTCAATATACTTCCATGTATATAAAGCACCATGTCCATTACTGCCTGGTTCTAGTGATGGGAAAAATTTTCTGCACAACCTCTTAGGGTCGTATGAGACACCTGCAGTAACTGCAAGGAGTTCTACTGGGATTTTTGATCTATTAAGTTTATGCCTATAGTTATAAAGACTGTCAGTTGGGACGAATCTGATGCCCATCCTTTTTCCTTTCTGCGGTATTGTAAATCCTGGATATTTATAGGTCAAATTTTACTCAACAGGGTCATAACCGCCTTTTGAGAAAGGATTGCATCTTAAAATTCTCCAAATCGACATCAACCCTCCTTTAAGAATTCCATATTTTTCTATAGCAGCATATGAGTATCTAGAGCAACTTGGTTCAAAACGGCAAACTTTTATACCAGCATTACCGGGAGAAAGGTATTTTTTGTAAAATTTTAGCAATGTCAGTATCAATTTCTTCATAAGTTGCTTGTAGAATTTGTTGCTTTGAGTGTAACACTATCCATTGATTTGGATTAATTTTAGCAAATTCGTTCTTAATTATGTTTCTAATGCGTCTTTTAACTTTATTTCTTACTACTGCAGCTTTACTTAACTTATTTGATACGACTATACCAAATTGGCTTGGTCCTCTGTAGTTTCTGGGTTCTAGTACGTATATGTGTATATATTTACCGGCTAAATGATAACCGAATTTACGGGTTATATTGAATTGATATCTAGTGGTCAGCCTGTTTTGTTTTTTTAGCATATTTCAGAAACCATTCTACCAGTACCTATCTATCTAGGCACTAAATATGCTGAGGATTTAATAGGATTATTTAGCGTTTAGTTTGATAGCTAATCTTTTTCTACCTTTAGCTCTTCTTCTGTTGAGAACTTTTGTTCCATTTTTAGTGGACATTCTTTTTAAGAACCCGTGTTTTCTGACCCTTTTAACTTTTTTTGGTTGCCAAACTCTTTTTGTCATACGAGGGTGATTCTACCTGTTTTTGGCTCACGAGTCAATAAAACGGGAAGTGCGTTAGTTCCAGAGAAATTAAATACAAAAACGAGGCTGTTTACCAGCCTCGTTAATAATTTAGTTTCAAAGGTCTATAAGTAGTCTCTGAGCCTTTTGCTTCTGGAGGGGTGTCTGAGCTTTCTTAGGGCTTTAGCTTCAATTTGTCTGATTCTTTCCCTGGTAACACCAAATTCCTTACCTACTTCTTCTAAGGTTCTAGCCCTGCCGTCTTTTAGGCCAAATCTAAGTTCAAGAACCTTACGTTCTCTAGGGTTTAGGGTGTCCAGAACTTCGCCGATATGCCCCTTTAATAATTCTTGGCTAGCTGACTCGAAAGGAGAGAGCCCCACCTCGTCGGGTATAAATTCTTTTAGTCTTGTATCCTCTTCTTTGCCTACCGGAGTTTCTATTGATGTAGTATCTTGTGATATTTTTACAATTTCCAAAGCTTTTTCTACCTCGATACCCATTTCTTTAGCTACTTCTTCTGGTGTGGGAGGTCTTTCAAATCTTTGTTCAAGTTCTCTTTCCACCCTTTTGTATTTATTGATAGTTTCTATCATGTGTACAGGTATTCTGATTGTTCTCGCTTGGTCTGCTATTGCTCTTGTAATTGCTTGTCTTATCCACCATGTTGCGTATGTAGAAAATTTAAATCCTCTTTTCCAATCAAATTTTTCTACAGCCCTCATAAGTCCAATGTTTCCTTCTTGTATCAAGTCCAGGAAAGACAGCCCCCTGCCCATGTATTTTTTTGCTATGGATACGACAAGTCTCAGGTTAGCTTTTGTGAGCATCTGTGTTGATACCTCATCCCCCTTGTCTGCTTTTTTAGCAAGTTCTACTTCCTGTTGAGCCGTAAGTAAATCTACTTTACCAATTTCTCGTAAATACATTCTAACGGGATCTGTAGAAACTGCTTTATCTACTTTTATTTTAGATAAGTCTATCTCTTCTTCTGCTGCTAATTTTTGAGCTTCTTTTTCTGCGTCAATGTCAAATACGTCAACTTTTGCCTCAAGCAACTTTTCGTATAGAAAGTCTAAAAGTTCAATATTTTCTTCAGCTTCTGGGAACAACTGAAGTAAATCATTTACTGTTAGAAATCCTTGTTTTTTCCCTTTTGTTATAAGCTTGGTGATATTTATATCCCGCGGTGTTACAGCCTTAGCTTCACCAGCGCCTTCTTTACTTGGGTGTTTTGGTGTTTTTGGAGGTCTCACTAGTGTTTTTGCACTGATCTTGGTTTCTGGCAGTTTTTTAATTTCTTTTGTTTTGGGCTTAGTAATAGCTTTAACTTTAGAAACTTTTTTTACTGGTTTTTTTACGACCTGTTTAGTTTTTTTACTTGTAAGCTTTTTTGGTTGCTTACTGGGTTTTTTCATAATTTAGTAATTCCTTGCTTAACTCAATAAGTCGTGTTTGAAGAATCTCTAATGATTTTGTGTTTTTTTCCATTTCGGCCAGTTTAATTTTTTCGGTTAAGAGCTTTAGCTCACGCTTTATAGAATCTTTTTTGATTCGTCCTATAGCAAGGTTTAGATTCCGAAAAATTTGCTGGTCCTCCGTAGAGTACTCACCAAAATCCCACATATAGAGATCCGAAACAAACGACCTCAAATTGGCATCAATTATATCAATAAAGTGTTCAATGTCGAACGCTTCCTTATTTTCCAAAAATTCAATTAATTTTTCAAAGATTACTTTTGTGTTTTCATTTGGAAGATCTTCAGGACTCACTTTATACATGAATTGTTTAATACTGTCAAAGTCTAGATTTAGCATCACTGCAATAAAAAACTCGTCTGAAGTTAGCTGCTCTTTTTTTATAGTCGGCTGTTCTTTTTCTATAGTGTGTGGGTTATAAGAATCTGGAGTTTTTTCCTTACCTGAAGAGCTTTTTATAATCTCATCCCTTACATTTTGTTCATCGGAATTTATCTCTTCGGCCAATTTTTTTATGTAATGTTCTTGAATGACTTTATTGGATATCTGTGAGTATATTGGGGCAAGTTCTTCAATGATTTTCTTTTTTCCATGTGGGTCGTTTTTTGAATTTTTTTTGAGCGCAGCAACTAAGTAGAAATCATGAGCAGGTATGGATTTATTTATAATAGTTTCTCTAGCATCACTTTCCTTTTGTACATATTCATCAAGATCTTTATACGGATAGGGAATTAACGCAATCTTAACATTAAAGTTTTCTTTTTCTGCCAACGAGATCGATCTAACTGCCGCAGCAACGCCAGCAGAGTCCGAATCAAAGCAGAACACTAAATCCGAGGTATAGCGTTTTATTATTTTTAATTGCCCTGTGGTTAATGCAGTACCTGATGAAGCTACAGTGTTTGTAATGCCTGCTTGATGGGACGATATAACATCCATCTGACCCTCTACGAAAACAGCGCCCTCTTTTTTTATAGATATTTTTGCTTTGTCTAGCGCATATACATAGAGGTTTTTATGGAAGATAGAAGTATCGTTTGTATTTAAATATTTTGGTTCCTGATCCTTGCGTAGTGCTCTTGCTGTAAAACCTAAAATTTTTCCATCTACATCTATAAAGGGAAACATAATTCTGTTTCGAAATTTATCAATTAGTTTAGATCCATCCCTAGATTTGTACCCAACACCACTAAGTATAATATCCTCTTCCTTATACCCTTTTTTTAACAGATACATGGATACAAAGTCCCATTTGTCTGGAGAGTAGCCAATTTTAAACTTTTCTATAGTTTCATCTGTTAGGTTTCGTTTTACTTTTATATACTCTAGAGCTTCTTTTGCGTTTGGGTGTTTGGTGAGGAGGTAGTTGTATAAATTTGCTGTAACTTCATTTATCTCAAAGAGAAGCTTTCTTTTTTTTGCTTCCTTATTATCAATATAATCATTTTTAATTTCTATCCCTGCTTTTTCTGCTAGTTTTCTTTGTGCTTCAAAAAAATCTACGCCTTCAATTTCTTGAACAAACCTAAAAATATCTCCTGCTTTTCCACACCCAAAGCACTTAAATATTTGAAGTTCTGGGGATACCATCATCGAAGGTGTGTCCTCTGCATGAAAAGGGCATACAGCTTTATAATTTCTTCCGGCCTTTGTTATTGTTATATAGCTTCCCACTACGTCAGTTATAGTAAGTTTTTGTTTAATTTGTTCAGACAGTGTCATAAAGGGATATAAGAACCTTATAGCAGAGAAATCAATAAATAGGAAGCATCCAGTGTCTTGCTGACAGTTAAAAAAATCGGACTGTCGCGCTTTTGAAACAAATGTATCTGGGGATACGTTTGCGCGACAGTCCGAGTGGGCCTTACAGGGCTTGAACCTGTGACATTCCGGTTATGAGCCGGCTGCTCTACCAACTGAGCTAAAGGCCCGAGCGCATCTAGAGGGATTTGAACCCCCAACCAACAGCTTAGAAGGCTGCTGCTCTATCCGTTGAGCTATAGATGCATTTTGTGAAAGAATTGTACTATAGGATATAAGCTATGTCAAATTAAAACAGGAAATCTATAGAAATAACTCAGAAACAAGAAATGATTGAGTATGCAACCCGACGGTGGGGGGGGGGTGAACATTTGGAAATTTTTATACCACTCAATATAGTGTAGTATGAGTATAATTAAGTTAAACTTAGAATAATGTCAATACAGAGGATTAATGTAGAGAAAGTTAAGAAACTGATAGCTAAATTTTCTAAAGTGCAGTGTATTAGACAAAAATCCTTGAAAATATTAATTAGGATAGATAAAAAAGCGGGAGAATATAAGTTAGAAAAGCTGAGACAAAAATTGGAAGATTTAACAAAATGAGCTTAGAGGGAACAGGTGGGGCTTTAGATGCTATACCAGAAGTAGAAGAAATAAAAGAAATATCCGACTCAGAACCTAGCACTTCACTACCAGAAGAGGTTCCTGAAATCTCAGGGGTGGAATTTGAAGCCTCAATAGAAGGTATTAAAAATTTTGAGGAAGCAGAAAGGGCAGTTGATGCCGAAACGTCTAAAGCTGAAACAGTGGTTGATTTTACTGAGGCGGCCTTAGAAACTGCCAAAGGTGCTACAGGAAACCCAGATCTTTTTGCAGAAGAGGAAAGTGACTTAAAGGCCTTAAAAGCTGAACTTAATGATGTTGATAAAGAAACTTTAGATGTAGGTACACATGAGGATCGGAAACCAGACAAAGGAGGGGAAACTACTTCCACAGAAGAAGTTACTACAATATCTCCTGAAGTAGCAGCAGAAGGAGAGACCACATATGGTAAAAGTGTAGATATTCAGGGTGTAGAAATAGCAAATTTAACTGAAACAGAGGCGGAACTCACTGAGCGCGCAGCTAATGTTGTGTACTATTCTGGTGAAAAAGCACAATCGCTTGAAGAAATAAGAGGCCTTATTACACAGTTGGAAACTTTAAATGCTAGAGAATTTCCTGATGATGAAAAGTTTGATGAAGCAGTTGGTGTGTTTATGCAGGAATCAAGATATATTGAAGTTAACACTCCTATTATCATGGAAAATGGGGCAGTTGATTTAGAGACTGGGAGAGTGATGCCTATTGAAATAATAGCTTCAGATGAGGAACGAGCTGCAGTTACAAGACCTGCTGCTGCACAGCTTAAACAAGCAGAAGCCGCCATGTTAAACACTGGGCATGGGAGGATTATGTACATGTTGAATTATCTTAAGGACTATGAGGCAGTGGCCTCAGGAAAGATGGAATCACATCACGCGCTAATTTCTCAACGTAAGTTAATGGAGTTAAAAAGGAAGTCGTGGTTTGAAGCAACGAAAGAACCAAATCCCACTTCTGCACAAGAGGTCGTTGGTGGGTTGTCTTTGACTTGGGAGGACACAGCCAAATATTATGAATCCATTGGAAATATTTCTACAGCAGATCAGATAAGAAGCACAGGAAGCTTTGAAGTATCTGAAGGCACTGAGGGGAATATAGTTATTGGGGAGCAACATTTACGATTGATAAATACTCCTGAGTTTCAGCATCAATTTGAAGCATATCTAGCAGGTTTGAAGTCTGGAGATTTTGTTATTGTAGAACATGCCTCAGACCCAAAACTAAACGCCTGGACAGTATTAAGTAGTGAAACACGATTCATGCAACAAGCTGAAATGTATCCAAACGAAAGTAATGGCGTACATTTGGTAGTAATGGATACTACTTCAAAATGGGAGGCATGGGAAAATTCAGCAAAGGGATTGGGGATAGATAGAGAAGATTTCTTCTTCACAAATGGATTATTGGACGCATCTCAAAGGATTTTTGCTGAAGGAGGGATCGAAAAACTAATAGCTGACATTCAGGGTAATGAAACACTTACAGAAGAAGATAAAAAGGCTAGCTTACAAGGGATACAAAGATTTATGCAGATACTGATGTCAAACCCAGAACAGTCCAAGCAACAACTAGAGCAACTAGCTAGGTTAAGGCAATTGTATATTCAGGTAGATAGCATCTGCAGGGAACGCATGTATCAGCAAGAAGTTGCTGCCATCAGAACACAAAGTCCTGAGGTCAAACTGCTTGTTGTGGTTGGTAACACTCACAGGGGTGGTGTGGCAGAAACAATTAATGACCCAGCCTATAGAACTGACTTTGATGCAGAGGTGGCTAAAGAATTAAAAAAAGACATAAAAGCGTTTACATACTAACTGAGTTCGGCTATAAAACAAAAACTTCTAATTTAACGGATTGATACAAGTATAACCAAAGAAACTATCAGTACAGTTAACTGAAGATATTTTGGAATTTTGGTGGAAGGTGCAGGATATTTTTCAGAATTCAAAGTAAGTCTCACTTTGTTCAAGTTGGCTAACTATTCAGTGCTTTCATATTACAAATTCATGGCGGAGGGAGCGGGATTCGAACCCGCGAGGGGATCACTCCCCAACAGACTTTCCAGGTCTGCGCACTAGACCAACTATGCGATCCCTCCAAGTTTTTAAAACACGCAAAATATTTTTCGTATCCAGCAATGTGCATTATATCAGGTCATATTATTTTTTTCAGTTTTTACTGATTTGTTAGAAATAAAATATGGTAATATACCTGCGGAGGGATACCGAAGTGGTCACACCGGGCTAGTCTCGAAAACTAAGCGTCACGTAAGTGGCACAGGGGTTCGAATCCCCTTCCCTCCGCCAATCATTTACCATATTTATCTAGATGCTTGAAAAGATTAAAACAATAAGACCAAGTATATTTTTATTAGGTGTAGTTTTTGTTTTAAACATCTTTGTTATTTGTGCATATATATTTGTGAACGTAGAATCTTATATGTACGAGAGTGACGCGAAGGTGTACTACCTTGCATCAAGGACATTGATTGCGGGTAACATTAAGCAGATCTACAATACTGATTTTCAGACAGATACCCAACAAAATTATTTTAATGATGGCAGAGACACCTTACTTTTTATTAATACCCCGGTATCTATACTTTTATTTGCACCTCTAAGTGTTCTTGATTATTCCACATACTATAAGGTTTTACTACTAATTAACACGGCTCTGTTTCTGATATCTTTATATATTCTATATAGAGATTTAGAGCTAAACTTTGCTTACACTTTTGTTTTTAATATTTTCATAGTTATTTTTTTGGCTTTTTTTCAAAATCAGTTATCAGTCTTCATCTTTTTTTTGTATGTTCTAATTATTGTTAACTTGTGGAAGAATCCCTGGTTGGCTGGTGTTCTCTCCGGATTACTTTTTTTAAAACCTCAGCATCTTTTACTAGTGCCATTTTCCTTAGTACTCACCAAAAAGAAAACACCATTTATAATTTCTGCAGCTGTCACAATACTGTCTTTAGTTTTTATTAATTATTGGATGTATGGTTTTGATGTATATAACGATTACTTAAAATTTACTTTCTATGGTAGGGAACTTTCTTTAGTTCAAGAGGAAAAGTACCAAAGTTTTAATATTTTTTCTTTCAATAAATTAACTGATGTGTGGCTTGGTTATGATCTATCTAGGTTTAGTACCTATGCGCTACAGATATTTTTACTTGTTTGTTCTTTAATAGGGTTATATAAGAAAGGTTTAACTAAATTAACACTCAGCCATACAGTATTGGCTGCGTTGTTATTGAATCTCCACACAAAGGTTCCAGATTTACTTCCTATAATTATTTCTGTTTCTTTGTTATTTTCTGTAGTTGATTGGAAAAAATTTTATTTACAGAGACATTTTTATTATTCTCTCACACTTATAGTGACACCAATGTTTTATATTACTAAATCCTATTATATTGGGGCATTTTTTTGTTTAGTAGTAACTTATTTATTGTTAGTAGAAAAACAAAATTAGCTGTGTAATACTAGATAAGATATGTTGGTATTAACCACCCCAAACATCGAAGGTAAGAAGATATTACAGTATCTTGGTACTGTTAGTGGTAGTGCTGCTCTTGGGGAGAATCTGTTTAAGGATTTTTCTATAAGTTTGGGGGATGTCATTGGCGGCAGATCTGGAGCATACGAAGAGGAATTTAAGATAGCTAAGGAAAGGGCTCTGTCTTCAATGACTCAACAGGCTGAAACCCTTGGTGCTAATGCTGTTATTGCTGCAGAGTTTGATTATCAAACAATAGAAAGGGAGAAAGTTAAGGGATCTGTAATTTTGATTATTATTACTGGTACTGCAGTAATTTGTGATGGAATTTCTGCTGATGATACTTCTACAGTTATAGGTATTTCTAAGAATTAGAAAACTTATTATAAGTCAGTGGATCTATTCTGTTAGTTTTGCAGATTTCCGCGTAATATTTAGCAGATTTTCTTATAGTTCTGATTTTGGTTTTTTGATCAACTTCTATTAAACCGAATTGTGGCCAGTAACCGCTATCCCATTCAAAATTATCCATAAGAGACCAATGTAGATATCCCTTGACATTGACGCCGGATTTAATAGCTTTGTGAACATTTACTAGAATTTTGTGGATATACCATGTTCGTTTTTCATCTCTTGAGTCTGCCAGGCCATTTTCAGTTATATATACAGGTTTGTTATAACCTTTTAGGTCACAAAGAGCATGGTAAATTCCCTCCGGGTATAACTCCCAACCCATGTCAGAGGTTACTATATTGTCATTTTTGCCCAGCCAATCGTTAATTTTATTATGGAAGTAATGATTTAGTCCTATGAAATCCAGATAATTTGCAGTATTGTCTAGTATAAATTTATTCCACCACCAATCTATAAAAGTTTTTATCACCTTATTTTTGAACTTATTTTTATAGGCTTCAAAATAAATGTTATTTTTTGCTAAACCTACTTTGCTTTTTGGAAATGACTTTTTGATTACTTTATACGCTAGTCTGTGGGCATGAATTAAATTATTTAGTACCAAGAGATAACTTATTAGGTTTTTTTCTTGTGGAGGCCAAATTCCTTCTAAATAAGAATTACCTGAAAATATTTCGGGCTCATTCAGTGTTATCCAAAACTTTATATCAGGTCCTAGTGTTTGTGCCAGTTTGGAAGTGTACCTTTCAAAGCATTTTGATATTCTAGAGGACTTCCAACCTCCTTTTTTATCTAACCAAACTGGTATGGTCCAGTGCCATATAGTAATAAATGGCTCCATTCCGTTTTCTCTAATAGACTTAATGACATCTTTATAGTGTTTAATTTCTTTATCATCAAAGACCCCTTCTTCAGGTTCGATTCTTGACCATTCAATACTGATGCGTGTTGCATTATGATTTAATAGTTTTGCCAGTTTGAAATCATTTTTATATAGATTGTAATGATTGCACGATGTTCCGGATATATAATTTTCAATTCCGTATTTTTGTATCAATCCCCGGTTTTCTAGATCTTTTAGTCTGTAATCAGACTGTTCCCATAAACTCCAATTGTTGTTGTTATTTCCTTCTACTTGATGGCTTGCTGTAGAAGCACCCCATACGAAGCCCCGTGGGAATTTTAATATCCTATTGTCTACTGGTTCTGATTTTCTCATTTTTCGGGCTTCCTTTTATTTATATCTCTACATTATATATAGCAACTAATAGGTTTTACTCATGCCTCTTATGAATGCTGCATTGGTTTCATTTCTTAAGTGACTTGGTGGACCTGAGCGGGCTCGAACCGCTTACCTCCACAATGCGAATGTGGCGCTCTACCTGGTGAGCTACAGGCCCAGAAATGTTTATCATAGTATTTACTGATCTATTTAGAAATTCCTAACGACCATTATATTATAAAACAATTGATTTTATATGTTTTTTTGATTTTTCCAATCAGGGTGTTTGTGGCCAAGATTTTTTCGTTCTACCAGGTAGTTTATGTGCTCTTCTCTTTTTGCCATCAGCTTTTTAACTTCTAATTTTGATTTGTGAGCTAATTCACTGGCAAATTGACCTCCAATAAAGTGGGGAAGTATAACGTAAGTGGAGCCTTTTTCGTATAATTCCAAAGCCTCGTTTAAATCATAAGAAATATTTATAACTATGCTATTTGCATCCACCGATCTTATTTTTTCCAGAAGAAATAGATTTGTTTCTCTGTCAGGTATAGTGGATACCACCATTTTTGCTGATGTTAGGTTTAATTCATCAAGAAACTCGGCATCTTCTGCATCCCCATATATACAATTAACTCCAGAATCTGTCAGTTGTTTTACAACATTGGGATCAAAGTCTACTGCAACAAAATTTTTACCAAGATCCTTAAAAAGTTTTATGAAATCGTACCCGACTCTATTACACCCAAATACTACTACGTCGTATGTGTTGTGGTGTTCGACTTCCTGTATTGTTTTCTTTTTTTCGAAAATGCTTAAGTATTTTTCAAATATAGGGTATAGGGATTCTGAATACAAAACCATATATGTTGATCCAGCTATAGTTGTAAGCCCTACTAATGTCATTAGGGACATTACCTCACTTCTAACGTGTCCTAAATCCACTCCAAGTAAAATCATAATCAGAGAAAATTCACTAATTTGAGCCACCGTAAGCCCTACATTAAAAGAAGTTTTTTTGTTATATCCAAGAAGTCCCATTATTGAGATTAGTATTATTGGATTTCCGATAAGTATGAAAACTGATAGTACGATTGAAGGGATTAGCACAGAGGGGATGTTTGCAAGTTCTAAAGTTGATCCTAGAAATATAAAGAAAAGGATAATAAAAAAATCTCTAAGTGGTTTTAACTTAGATCCGATCTCATGTGCATAGGGGGTCATTGATAGTGTTACACCTGCTATTAACGCCCCAATTTCTATTGATAGCCCTATATATTTGAATAGAGCTGCTGTCCCAAGGCCCCAACCTACTGAGAACAGAAATAAAAACTCTTGAGAGTTTGCGAAAAATGAACCTACTTTTGGTAATAACTTTGAGGTTAGTACAATTAGTAGTACAGCAATTGCTATGCCTCTAATTATTGTTAAAGCTAGAACTACAGGCCCGTTACCTGCTGTTGCTAAAGTAGATGTAAATATCAATATGGCCGTTGCAACTAAGTCTTGTACAAGTAGGAACCCTATTGCTACTCTGGCGTATAGCTTTTCTGTGTCTTTTTTGTCAGAAATCAGTTTCATTATTATGATAGTACTGCTGAAAGTTAGAGCCACTGAAATATAAATACTTTCTACATTAGTAAATCCAAAAAGCAGCGCCAGTACGTACCCAAATAACGCTGTAATAAAAATTTGACTTAGACCTGTTATAACCGCAATTTTACCCGTCTCTTTGATAACTTTAGGACTAAGACCAATTCCGACTATAAAAAGTAGTATGGACACACCGAATTTAGAAAATATTTCTAAATTCTCAGGATCACTTACTAAGTTCAATACACCAGGTCCTACCACCAATCCTGTTAGTATGTACGCAATTATTAGTGGTTGTTTTATCAGCTTCATAAAACCTGCGAGCAATGTTGCTACCACGATAATTATGCTTAGTTCTATGAATAAGTCGTTTATGTGCATACCCCTATAATAGTATCAGAAAGTTTTTTGCTTTGGTGAGTTAGTTGCAATTTATTGTGGCGACTTTACCTGACGCTTCTTTCTCAATATTTACAAAAAATACTGGGTAGACCCAAGCTTTGTTGGTGCAGGTCCATTTTAAAGTGAAATCTTTCGCGCATCCTGGTGCTGGGTCTTTAGCCACTATCTCAAAACTACACTCTTTCTTACCATTGCATATTTCACCAGCGTTTTTTGTTATGTTTACGTTTTTTCCACAGCTTTTCCCGTATATCGCTTCCACAATTTTAATATTTTCTTTAGGATTTACAGAAAAGGAGGCAATTGAAAACAACACCAACGAGATTATGAAGAAAATAAAAATGAATATAGTTAGGAATAACTTAATTTTTTTCATAATTAATTTATTTCTTTAATAATTTCATTAATATTCTTAATTCTGAAGGAAAAAAGTATTTGCACTGTCAGTATAAGTATCCATGCTTGTGGTTGATAGTTTATTAGGTTTGATATTGTGTTCCAAGGGTAGATACCTAGTATATGATTTCCTATGCCAAGGTCTAGAGAATAGGGATATAGGTTGGTTATGTTGGCCGAATTTCCTACAGCTAAGTAAGTGAAGGCAAGTATGTTGAATACTAAGGTCGCGATTTTTTTCCAAAAAATCGCGACCGGAACAAGAATGATCGCAAAATATTGGTCTGCTAAAGAAGGTGTGAAAGCAGTAAATGCCAACAAATAAATAGGCAGCAAAAACTTATTAAAACCGATCTTGTTGATGATAATGTAACCGTACAGAATTAAAAGTCCAAAGAAAATAAACGTATATCCCTTAAAAATTGGCAACCAGCTCAATCCCTTGTCTAACAACTTGATTGGGAAGATTAAATCCATAATCTGAAACAACACCGAAAAACCGTACGAGCTTTTATATTTGAAAACATACTCAGTAATTCCATAAATTATCTGAGTTTTATGGGGGTAATCTCTTAATATTTCAATAATAAATCCAGCAGTAAAAACCCCATAAGCAATTAATGTATATACAAGCTTAGTCTTAAAATTTTCTTTTCCCACAGGTGCTAAAAATAGCATCCATACAGGGAACAAAAAGAGTATATGTTTCATGGATAGCGACACTCCCAGTATAAGTGCTGAAAGGTATATAAATTTTAGATTTGATTTTGCCCTTCCATTTAGATATAGATACCACGAGAACAAGCCTATTAATACCGCCACATTGTCGATTTGAGAGTGGTAGCCTGTCAAAAGAATGGCAACCGGATTTAACAAAAAAAGTAAGGCAGGTATTTTTCCAAACATTTTATAGAGTAACAGTGAAATCAATGCATCCACTATTGAGAGAAATACAACTACAGTAAAGTGCAAATCTGTGACATTAAATTTGTCTAAATGTACGTTTATTGTAGATAAACCTCCTAGGATATAGGACCATATGGGGCCATAGTTATATCTTGAAGTTGTATTGTATACAACCCTGCCTTTTTGCATCGCATTAGATACTTCCATCCAAGATTCAGAGTCAAAATTATGACCCAATCTTGATACCATTAGTTTAAGAGAGATACTTAGTACTACAATTAGCACCACTGCCAACGACAGTAACAATTTGCTTTGCATCCAGCTTTTAGTTTTTGAATTGTTTATCATTTACCTCTATATCAAATCCAATTAACCCTGATAATGAATTATTAACTGGAATATAGGAAGTATAAATACCCATTGTAGTACAGCAGTTTGCTGCAATTCGTATTGAGTTGTTACAGCTTCTTTCATCTGGGTAGATATGTGGCATTGAGCAAACAAATAGATTTGATATAGGGCTTTTGCAATTTGGTACCTTTCCCGAAAAATTGAGATCACATACTGTTGCTGCAGTATTTGTAGTAAAAACATAAGAGTTAACTATATTTTTTGTTTCAAATGTTGGGAATATTTTTTGTAATTGAGGAATCATTAGTTTTAACACTTCCTCCTTGTTCAGATTAGCTATCTCTTCATCAAAACTAAAGTATCTGGATAGGTATGTTATGTAGTGTCCTTGGTAATTTGATGGGTCTATTAGGTTTGTTTGTTGTATTACTCCTCCAAAATCAAAGCCCTCTTCTGCTACGTTTAGCCAGTATATATCATTTAGTTTGGTAGTAGTTTCTAAAATCACACACTTTGCCCCGAAGTATTTTATTTTAGCCAACTTACTTGCATACTCATTGTCCACAGTGTCTAATAGCTTACTGAGGACATTAGTAGGTATAGTCGAAATAACTTTATCGGTATTACTAATAGTGATTACTTCAGAATTGGTTACAATGCCCGTGATTTTATTATTTGCGCTTGTTAGTTTTGTTATTGGTGAGTTTGTTTTAATTTCGACACCGAATTCTGTTAATTTAGTGCTTAGGGCATCTAACAGAACTTTTAAGCTCCCATCAATATAACCAAGTTTTTCAACACCTTTTTTTCTGGACTTCAATCGCTGTGACAGTCTACCCACCATCCAAGACACTGGTATGTCTTTGTAGAAAGAGCCGAATTTTACTTTTAGTAGTGGCGCCCAAATTACATCCGTGACTTTTTTACCTGCATATTTGTACAGCCAATTTAGAATGCTAGTATCTTCATTTCTTACCCAATTTGCTACCAACCCCAGATATAAAGATGTAATTCCGAACCTAATTTTATCTAGAATATTAAGTCCTTCGAGTTTTAGCGCATCTACCGGAGAATTGAAGTTATGGATTTTGTCGTCGTAGTAGATACCCATGGTTGTTTTGTGGAAAACTAATTTGTCTTCTATTCCTAATTCTTTTATTAACCACAGCATCTCTGCATCATGAGTGAAAAAATGATGATAAAACGTTTCCAACCTTGTTCCGCCAATTTCAAAAGTATTTAGCAAACCACCAATTTCTTTTGATGCTTCAATAATTTTTATTTTGTGCCCCTTACTCCCCAATATATAAGCAATTACTAAGCCTGTTATACCACCTCCCAGAATTACAAAGGTTTGTTTATTTATATCTGTATGCATTTGCCCCTTTATTAATTAGCAATATGATAGTAAGAATAGTTACTGGAACATACTGTATCAAATGTATAAATATTGCAATTGAAAGAGCTGTATTTGTTACTATATTTTGGAATGATAGACCTGCCATTACCCCTGCCTGAAAGACCCCTAGATAACCTGGAGCGGAAGGAATTAGTATACTCATATTTACTGTTCCCAGGGTTAAAAATCCGAGTGATATTGGATTTTTTACAGAAATTGAATTAAGTACCAGCACGAATACGAACCCTTCAATTACCCAGATAAAAAGACTTAACAGTAAAATCAATAGAATGTTAGGAGATTTTAGAAAAGATAGCGCACCTAAAATATTAATTGGAATATTTTGTATAGATTTATTAAATTTGTGAGAAAATCTGCCCCAATAATTTAAGATTTTTTTGTCAAATAAAGTTGTTGTAATTATGCTGACAATAGCAAACCCAAAAATTATTGTTATGTAGTATAGAGCTCGTGTAAACTCTTCGTCGGTATTACCCAGATACCTTAGGCTGATTATTACAAAAAAAATTATAACAGCGGCATCCATCACTTTCTCCACAAGCACAGATGTTAGTGCCGTGCTTTTTGCCAGATTAGTTTCTTTAGAAATAAACCAAGCTCGTGCAATCTCACCAAGTCTCATTGGGAGGAGATTGTTTACACCAAAACCTATGATAATTGCCTGGGTTATTGTAGTTATGCTTGTTTTTGTAAGTCCTGTTATCATTAGTTTCCACCTGTAGGCTCTAAAAATGAAAGTACTTAGATAAAGAATTATGCAGGAAATCAACGTAGATGGGCCTACTTTTATATAAATTGATAGGAGTTCCTGGGCATCGTATAGTTTTTCAAGATTTAACACAAAGTAAATACTGATTGCTATTCCAATTAATCCGATTCCTATTCTGCTTATACCTCGCATATCTATAGTCCTACTTTGTCTTTAATTATCCACTGTGGCCTGCCTTTAACCTCTTCATATATTCTGGATAGATAATGCCCAATAATACCTAAGGAGATTAGTTGTACTCCACCTAGGAAAAGTACAGATATTAAGGTTGTTGCATATCCTGGTACTGGCCCAATTCCTATTTTTGAAAACTCATTTTCAAACAGCCTCTGTAAGAAAGTAAACATAACTCCAAACAAAGCAACGCTCGATATAAGTAGACCAAAATAGGATGTAATGGTAAGTGGTACTGTTGAGAAAGAAAAAATTCCATCGAAAGCGAGTTTTAAAAGTTTTTTAAAAGGATATTTTGTTTCTCCCGCAGCTCTTTCGTGTCTTTCATAAGCTAACCCTATTTGTTTAAAACCACTCCAAGCCCTTAATCCCCTTACAAATCTATTTCTTTCTGGCATTGCTTTTAATACATTTACTACTTTTCTATCCATGATGGAAAAGTCCCCTGAATCTAATGGTATTTCGAAAGTGATAAGTTTTGAGAGTACTCTATAAAATAACCAATAAGCGAATCTTTTATGATGTGACTCCTTCCTTTTTTGTCTAACTGCATAAACTACGTCATATCCTTCTTCCCATTTAGAGATGTATCTATGAAGTTCTTCTGGGGGGTCTTGTAAATCAGCATCTAGTACGATGACAGCGTCTCCTTGAGCGTTTTCTAAGCCACATGATATTGCTGTTTGATGGCCGAAGTTTCTGGAGAAAGCAATTGCCTTCCATCTGGGATCTGTACTTGACTTACTTTGTAGAATTTCCCATGTTTTGTCTTTCGACCCATCATCAACACAGATTACCTCCCAGTCTTTATTCCAAGATTCTGCCGCATTGGATAATCTTTCAAAAAGTTTTGGTAAAACCTCTTCTTCGTTGTAACATGGGATAACCATCGATATTTTTTTGTTGGTGCTGTCGTACATTCTGATTTGATTATCTAATGTACACACAGATGTTTGCAAGATTATTATTTTGTAGTTGGAAAGTGTGGGGCCTTAACCATAGGGATGGGGGCGTAGTTTTTCTTACACTTGAAACTAAGGGCGGCGGATGCCTCATCTTGTGGGTTTTTATTTATGAATAAACTATTACTTATAGATACATTTAACTTTTTGCATAGGGCATTTCACGCACTGCCAAAAACTCTTACATCGAAAGATGGTAAACCTTCTAATGCAGTATACGGTGTTGCTTCAATGGTTATTAGTATTTTGGATTTATTGAAGCCTACTCATGTGCTTGCAGCACTTGATGGTAAAAAGCCGACATTTAGGGTTGAAGAATTTACTCAATATAAAGCCCACAGAGCTGAGATGGACCCTGATTTGGTTCCCCAGATTGATAAGGTATTTTCGTTGTTAGACGCTTTTGGTATAAAAAAAATTGTTCAAGAAGGTTATGAGGCCGATGATATTATTGCAACTTATGCTGACCATTTTAAGAATTCATCTCAGGTTGTTATAGCTTCCAATGACCGCGATATGTGGCAACTCATTGATGAGAATGTGTTGATAATGTCTCCTACAACTAAAGGTACTGCTGATTGGGTTGGTTTAAAGGAAGCCAAAGCAAAGATGGGATTTGATCCTATTTTAATCCCCGATTATAAGGGTCTTAGAGGAGATTTGAGTGATAATATACCCGGAGTTCACGGAATTGGTGAAAAAACAGCCATGAGGCTGATTTCTGAATTTGGAGATCTTGACTCAGTTTACAAGAATATTGATAAAGTCACTCCTGATTCTCTACGTAAGAAGTTGCTAGAGAGCTATGAGATTGCTATGCAAAGTAAAAAACTTGCAACTGTTATTCGAGATGCCCCTATAGAGACAGATTTATCAGCTTGTCTTTATAAAGGTTTTGATAAAGATGTGTTAAGAGAATTTTTTGTTGAGATGAGGTTCAAATCTTTACTTAGACGTTTAGGTTTAGAAGATGAAGTAAAATTAAGTCCTAGCAATTCTAGTGATTCTCAACTGGGTTTATTTTAGGCGTGGTAAAATTTAACAATGCCCACAAATTTATCCACAGAAGTTACAATAAGATTAAAGAAACAATATCCAAATCCTGTTACTGAGCTAATCTACTCAAATGAGATGCAACTTGCTGTTGCGGTAATGTTGTCTGCTCAAACTACAGATAAGAAAGTTAATGAAGTTACAGCAAATCTATTTAAAAAGTATAAATCATGGGAGGATTTTGCAAACGCTTCTTTGCCCCTTCTTACTGATGACATATACGGTGTAAATTTCCATAAGGGTAAGGCAGAAAGACTTATTGCCGCAGGTAAGACTGTGCTGTCTATGTTTGGTGGGCAATTGCCAAAAACAATTGCAGAGTTGATTCAAATACCTGGTGTAGCAAGAAAGAGCGCTAATGTTATTCTTCAGGAATTGTGGGACATTTCAGAGGGTATAGTTGTAGATACCCATATAACAAGGGTTTCTACAAGACTTGGTTTTACCAAAAACACTGACCCTGTAAAAATAGAACGTGACTTAATGGCTTTACTGCCGAAGGAAACTTGGAGGAACTACTCAGCTGGTATAGTACTGCATGGTAGGTATACTTGTGTTGCAAAAAAACCTAAATGTCACGAATGTATTTTTAAAGACATTTGCCCCTCTTTTGATAGAGCTTAATTACTTCTTATATATACACTACCGCCCCGATCCGTTTCTTTTTCTTTGAATGTCCACATTCCTTCTTTTTCCATCTTTTTCTCTAAATACTCTGAAGCTTTAATAACTATTTCTTTCTCTTTATACTCGGGGAAGAAGTCGCCGATTTGTAGTAGGGTCAAATCCTTATCAGTTTGATTTGTTATCCGAACTATTTGTCCAGTGTATGCAGTAACATTTGCTGGTTTTAATCCTATATCTTTTGTGTAATTTATAGTAACAGTTTCTGTTCTTGTGTTTGTTAGTGGTTCTCTTGGTACTTCATTTCCATTTTGTACCTCTATGTTCATACTTTCTTTTGCTTTGTTTATTTCATCTTGAATTTGTTGAGTAAATTCATCGAATGTTGAGAAAACCAGCTTTTTACCATTTAAGTAAAATGTAGGGGTGGCATTTACATTTAAACTGTTAGCAAGGTCCATATCCCTTTTTATTTTGTCATTATATTTATTAGCGTCCAGGTCATTTGCAAACTTCGTAACATCTAGCCCTATATCACCAGCAAATTTTATATAGTTGTCTCTACTAAAGTTTGGTTGATTTTCGTAAAGCACTGTAGCGTATTCCCAAAACTTACCCTGTTCTCCTGCAGCTTCTGCTGCATTCGCAGCACTCTTTGCTAAAGTGTGTTGCGGTAGTGGGTAGTGTTTTAAGACGACCTTAATTATATCCTGATTATCACTGTAGAATCTTTTAATAATTGGGCTAAATACCTTACAAGCAGGGCATTCAAAATCAGCAAATTCAACTAGTACTACAGGAGCATCTTCTTTACCAACATATAAACTATCTGCCGATACAAGGGTTTCTTCGGGGACTATTTCAACTTTTTGAGGAGTTGGGTTTTCTTTTTTGAACTGACTTAGGATAATTATACCGCCAAATATACCGACAGTAAGGACGCCTATTAATAGTATTGGTAGGTTTCTTTTTAGAAATTCATTCATAGTATTTATTATACCCAAATTAAATACAAATAATAATTACAGTTCCTGTAAATTGTCCGGTTGTTTAGTTTTTAGCAGTTCTTTGTTCACAAGGTTTATTGGTGCCTTATCTCTTACTAAAACTTCTAGAACATTTTCTATTACCATTTTTGCCATTTGTGTTCTTGCTTCTCTGGTAGCCGATGCAATATGGGGTGTCATTACTATGTTGTTTAATTCAAAAAGTTTTGTGTTTAGTTGCTGCTCATCTTCAAATACATCAATCCCCGCACCTTCAATCCAATTTTCTTTTAGTGCTGTTATCAGTGCTTCTTCATTAATTACAGCGCCTCTCGCGGTATTTATAAGTATCGCGGTTGGTTTCATTTTTCTTAATTCTTTTTCTCCTATTAAGTGGTGTGTGGATTCATTAAGAGGGCAATTTAGTGTTACGATATCAGAGTTTTCTAATAGATCTTCTAGTGTTGAGTACTGAGCTTTTAGGGATTTTTCTATATCTATATTCCTATTAACATCTGTATATAAAACTTTCATACCCAAGCCGCTTTTACAAATTTTTGCCAAATGTGAACCTGTTCCCCCCAAACCCACTATACCTATTGTTTTACCTGATAATTTACTTCCATAAAAAATCATTGGATCAAAGAAATGGTACTTATTTTCCCTAACATATCTATCTCCTTCAAGTATTTTTCTGCTTACTGCAAGCATTAATCCTAATGTGTGCTCGGCGATTGATTCTGTTAAATCCCCCGGAGTATTTGTAATATAAATACCCATTTTGGTGGCTGTTTCGACATCAATATTGTCATAACCAATTGCATACTGTGCTATTAGCTTTAACTTGGGACCTGCAGCTCTTAATATATCAGCATCAATTTTATCTGGTATACAAGAGATTACTGCATCTTTTTCTCTGATAGCTGCTGCCAGTTCTCCTGGAGATAGGGGATCTCCGTTTCTAACATCTAGTTCAAGTTCTTTGTATGCACTTAAATTGTCTATTATTAATTGTGGCAATGATCTTGTTATTAAGATTTTTTTCATATAATTCTAGGGAAAATTCCTTCCGTTGAGACAACCTTATTACTACCAAATTGCCTGTTAATTTTATCCGCAGTATTGGGCATTAAAGGAGTTATTAAGTAGGCTATTTTTCTAATCCATTCCACATACTTAGTCAATTTTGTTTTAAGTTTTATTTCATCTTTTTCTGCCCAGGGAGTATCTTTGTTTATTTCTTGATCTAGCAGGGATATGTATGTAGAAATATTGTTTACAACATTATCCATCCTAAACTCCTCAAGAGGTTTATAGATGTCTAACTCTTCTGTAGATAACCTTAGGCTGTCTGCCGGAAATTCAAATCCAGACCTTTCTGCTAATTTTGCAACCCTTGCAACTGCGTTTCCTAACCCATTGGCTAGGTCTGCGTTGTACACCTCTTTTATGTGGTTAATTGATATATCCACATCCTCACTTGCTGGGCCGAATTTTAGTAAGTACCATCTAAGAGCGTCACTATCGATAATCTGTGTTATATCATCAGGTCTTATGAGATTTCCTGTAGATTTGCTAATCTTTTGCCCATTTAGATTCATGAATGCGTGTATATTAACGTAATTAGGAAGTTTTTCGTCCACACTTTTTAACATAGCCGGCCATAAAAGTGTGTGCCACCTTGCAATATCTTTTCCGACGAAATGTATAATTTCTGTGTCTTCTTGCCAATATCCGAGAGGTTTTCCAGCTGTATGGTAGTTTATTAGTGCATCAAACCAGACATATAGAACTTGTGTTTCATCAACTGGGCAAGTAATACCCCAGGATAGTTTAAATTTTGGCCTTGTTACAGGAATATCTTCTAAACCTTTTTCCAGTAATGAGAGCATTTCTATTTTTCTAGATTTTGGGTAAATTACTAGTTTGTCATTAATGAGTAAATCTTTTAAGAACTCATTAAAATGAGACCACTTAAAGAAATAATTATCTTCTTGGTACTTTTGGATCTCTCTAGTTGGGTGTAACGAGCATTTACCGTCTACCAACTCTGACAGCGTTTTATATGATTCACAACCTTCACAATATAAGCCTTCGTACTTACCTTTATATATGAATCCATTATCAAAAGATTTTTTAAAAAAATTTGAAGCATTATTGATATGGTCTTGATCTGTTGTTCTGATAAATCTATCATAGTCTAGATTTAGATGCTTATACTGCTCCTTATTCCCATTGCTTATTTCTGTTACATGTTGGGTAACGGGTACATTTTTTTTAGCAGCTGCCTTCTCGTTTGTTGTTCCGTGTTCATCCGTTCCTGTAACAAAAAAAACTTTGTTATCACCCATACGTTGTTTTAAGAATCTTGCCCATGCATCTGCTAAGACCTTTTCATATGCATGGCCGATATGGATAGTATCGTTGGTGTAGTCGATAGCAGTCGTAATTAAAAATTTCTTGCTAGGATCGAATATCATTTCTGGATTCTACCATATGGTTGGTATCTTTTTTCTGAGGTACCAATAAATAAATCCAAATATTATTACGAGCACTATAAATGTAACTAGGTTAAAAAAATGAATAGCTCTGAGGAGTAAGATCGAAATTGCAACGGATGATCCATAAATTCCCCATTTTGAGCAGTTACGGAAATGCACCTTTTCATTAAATAATCTAAATTTAGTAAATTTTCTCGAAGTTATAACATATATTACTGTAGATATTGTTAAGGACATTGTTACGAATAATAACGGCAAAAAAACTGCTAGGACAAGAAATTGATTCGGTTCAATATTAGATACTATAGACAAAAGAATCAGCCAGTTTATAATTGTGAGCCCTACTATTGTGTACATGAATTTTGGCATGAGCAAAGTATACTTTTTCCTTATATATTGCACAAATTTTATATCTGTAAATAGCGCTTCGGAATTTATTCGGAAGTGTTAAAATATTTAAATGAATATGCAATTTATTATCGCAATACTAGTAATTATCGTTTTAGCAGTTTTAGGTTTTATTCTTTATCAACTAATATCTCAAATTAACACTCTAAAAGAGGAGCTTGGTAATAAAGGTACAGATCCGATACTAATGGAGTGGTTAAAAGAGATGAAGTCTTCTGTAGAGAAAAATAGTGATGTATTAAATAAGCAGCTTAATGATCAGAGATCCACAATTGATCAGCAGATGAAAAATCAAAATGATTTATTAAATCAGCAACTAAAAAACCAATCCCAAGTAATGTTTAATCAGACAAAGCTAATATCTGAAAGACTTGAGAATGCCCAAGACGTAATGAATAAGTTACACTCTCAGCTTGGGGGTATAAATGAGTTTGGAAAAGATATGAAGGACTTAAGTAATGTTTTGAAATCACCTAAGCTTAGGGGCGGATTGGGTGAACAATTTTTGTATGAGATTTTGGCTAATTTTTTGCCAAACTCTTTATATAAAACACAGTATAAGTTTAAAGACGGCAGTATTTGTGATGCAGTTATTTTAACTGACAAAGGTATTATTCCAATTGATTCTAAATTTCCTTTGGAGAATTTTAAACTAATGCAGACTTTAGAGAGTGGTGATGCTAGGGATAAGGCTAAAAAAGTTTTTGAATCAGATGTAAAAAAGAGGATTGATGAGATTTCTAAGAAATATATTTTGCCCGGAGAAGGTACTACTGAGCAAGCTGTAATGTATGTTCCTTCAGAGAACGTATTTTATGAACTAATAGTAAATTCACCACAAATCGAAGAATACTCCCGACAAAAGAATGTTTTGATGGCCTCTCCAAATACATTGTCGTATTTCTTAAAGGTGGTCCTAGTTGCTTATCAGCAAAATGAATTAGGAAAACATGCAGGCGAGATTCTAAACGCTTTAAAAGGTCTCAAGGTAGAAGCTGACAAGTTTTATGTAGATTTTTCAAGAATGGAGGGTCACATAAGCGATGCATATAAATCTGTTGGTCAGGTTAAAGTAAAGTATGAGAAGTTTTTGTCTAAGATTGACAGTATCCATGCTTTAGAGGGTGGGGCGGATGAGGTTGGGCAAAAGGCTTTGTTGGAGTAGTCGGGTATTTTTATTTTGTTTTTTTTGAATTTAGTTTAGAATGTTTTATTGTCTTATAGTTTTATGGTCTTGGGGGGGGGGTTGGATAAGGGCCGGGCAAAAACTGTGTTTTTGCCCGGCCCTAGCCGAATAAACCAACCCTAGTGAACCATCTCCACAACAGCCTTGCCATTATCCCTATAGATAAAAAACTGATCGCCTATAAACTGTGAACTAAATACCTGCACGTAATCACCTTCAGCAGAGACAAAATATCCTTGCTTTGCATAATTTAAGAAGAGTCTGGTTATGACATCTTTAAACTTTATTTCTAGTGTAATCGTGTGCAAGACTCCATTAGTAGTCTGTTCAATTGACAAAACTTCGATGCCCCAATCCGTATAAATTTTTAGAGACTGCACGTTTGGCAAGTTTGTGAATACAGTGTACTCTTTTGGTTTAACTCTTATATATTCTGTATATACAATAACGCCAAGTATAATAATTCCTACCACTACAAGCATTACGTTTTGGATTTCCATTACTTTATACTAGTACTGATAACTATGGTATTACCTACAAGTTCTACCTCGTAGGCGTTTAGAAGCTCCAATGACTCACCTACCCTGTCGAATCTTATGTTGTCTGAGTGCGTACATATAGTGTAATCCTTAGTAAGGACCACAAAAGAACCCTCAGTCCTACCAAGCTCATCGGATTCCCCATTGTAAGCACTAATAACTACCCTCCATCCTATTATTCCCAGCACATTAGTAGGAATTATGTAGGCAGTGATTTTGCTGCCTCTAGCGGGAACAAGTGTGATAATTTCAACACTGCTATCACCAATTTGGACCTCAACATTAGGATTTGATCTATTGAATGCATTTCTTATCAAAATTACCACAAGCCCAATTAGTGCTCCAAAACCCAGAATTCTGGCGAATCCGTCCATGCGCCCTCCCTTTACTCCCAGGATTATAAACTTTTGAAGCCGTTTTTCCAAATCCGCCTTATAACAGTGTCTCTCTGCTATAATCGTTGACATGAAGCCAGAAATTGAAATTCAAGATCTTGAGAAAATTGATATTAGAGTAGGTACTATTACTAACTGTGAGGAGATAGATGGGTCTGATAAACTTCTAAAACTAACTGTAGATTTTGGAGCTTCTGTAGGTGTTAGAACCGTTCTAACAGGTATGAAGAAATGGTATAAACCAGAGGAAATGCTAAATCTACAGACAACCTTTGTGCTTAATTTAAAGCCGAGAAGGATGATGGGTATGATTTCTGAAGGAATGATCTTCGCTGCTAGTAACACAGAGGGTAAACCAACTTTTCTAGTAGCTAAGACTGTCATAGAAAACGGGGCCGAGCTTATTTAATGCGATGTTGATATAATCCGCTTTATGGAAAACAGCGAATCCTATAAACCTAAGAAATACTATATAAAGACATTTGGATGTCAGGCAAACGTTGCTGATTCTAATACTATGGCAGGGATTTTGGAGAGTCTAAATTTTGAGAGATACCAACCAGATGTAAAACACCAAAATGAAGAAGCTGAGTTAGAGGAGGTGTTTTCAAATGTTGACCTTGTTATTATAAATACTTGTTCTATAAGACAAAAAAGCGAAGATAAAGTTTATGGTATGGGGAGGGTGTTAAAAAAAGTGCAAGAAACTTATAATTCCAAGCCATTTGTTGTACTTTCCGGTTGCATGGTTGGGTCAGTTTCAGGTGATAGGAAAAGATATGAATTTATAGAGTTGGAAAAGAAAACACCCTGGGCGGATATGTATACTAATCCTTCTCAGATATTTTCACTACCTAATTTTTTATACGAAAAAGGTGTTTTAGATGAATGGGCTTTAAAAAAATTTGATCCGAATAAAGTATCTTTAGTTTTAGACAGTCCGACTTCCGCTTTTGTAAACGTTTCTTATGGCTGTGATAATTTTTGTACGTTTTGTGTTGTTCCTTATGCAAGAGGTGCTGAAACATCCAGATCCAAACAAGACATATTAAGGGAAGTAAATCATTTAGTTTCAAGGGGTGTAAGTGAGATAACTTTGTGTGGGCAAAATGTTAATTCTTGGGGATTGCCTACTACTGTGAAATTTGAGATCAGAACCGGTAGTGACCAAAAATTACCCTTTGCAGGATTGTTAAGAGAGATTTGCTCTATTGATAAAGTAAGTAGGGTTAATTTTATTTCTTCAAACCCCTTTGATTTTACGTCAGATTTAATAGATGCTTTAAAATCACCTAAAATCAGTAATTATCTACATATAGCTGTTCAGTCAGGTAATAACGAAATACTAAAGAAAATGAACAGAAGGCATACTGTAGAAAGTTTTATAGATTTAGTAGAACATATAAAAAAGGAAAAGCCTAATATTGAATTAGGCACTGACATTATTGTTGGATTTCCCGGTGAGACTAAAGAGCAGTTTATGGATACAGTAGAACTTTTTAAAAGAGTACCTTTTAATGTTGCTTACATCTCTATTTATTCCCCTCGTAAGGGTACTCCCGCTGAAAGATTCTATAAAGATGACATTTCCTTAAAAGAAAAAAAGCGTAGACACGCTTATTTAACTGATGTTTGGAAAAAAACCAAACCAAAAAGAAATGGATAAATTAATTGTAATTGTTGGCCCAACTTGCACAGGAAAAACTTCTTTGGCTAAGAAATTGTCTTCGAAAGTTACTGGTGAGATCATTTCGGCAGATTCAAGGCAGATGGTAAAAGGTTTGGATTATGGAACAGGGAAGTTAAAAAAGAGTGAAGTAGTGCAGGGTAGAATTTTTGGTTACGACTTAGTAAATCCCGCAGAGAGTTTCTCCGCATTTGATTACAAAAATCTGGTACAAAAAAAATTAAAGGAGCTATTTTCAGTAGGCACTATTCCTATATTAGTAGGGGGAACAGGGTTTTATGTGGATGCTGCAACCGGGCGGGTGCAAATAAATTCAGGTAGTACCAACACATTGCTTCGTGAATCCCTAAATTTAAAGTCTCTGGATGACTTGCAGAATCAGCTTAAAAATCTCTCTTCTGAAACATATAGCTCAATTGATAGTAAGAATAAGGTTAGACTTGTGAGATCCATTGAGAAACTTTTGTTACCGGTAAGCCCCGCTTCTCGAGACAGCACAGTCTATGTGCCAGACTTTAAGTGCCTGTATATAGGTCTTACTTCAAATAGGGAGAATCTCTACGAGCATTCTGATATGTGGTTGGAGGAAAACTGGGACCTTATCTTAAAGGAAACCCGCGAAATATTAAAATCCAAATTCGCAAAATCACATTATCTATCAGGTTTGGTTTATAAATCTGCTAGAAGTGTTATTCTAGGCCATGTCGATGCTGATATGGGTCTCTTGCAGGCGAAATTTGATACACACGCTTATATCAGAAGACAACTGACTTGGTTTAAAAGAAACACTGAAATAAACTGGTTTGATATTGCCACTGATTACTACGATAGCTGTGAGAAGACCGTTCTAAGTTTTTTAGATAAGTAATGTTGTTTTTCTTGTCGTAAACCCCTAAAATATCTTTAATATGGATAAACAAATAGTAATAACGGTAAAAAGTGTTTTTGCGTTTTTCGGTATTATTTTAGGTGGGTACTTGATCTACAGATTATTTGACACGATTGTCTTACTCGTAATTTCATTTTTAGTTGTTATAGCTTTGGAAGGTTTAGTTCAATTTTTTTCAAGTAAAAAACTCCTGGGATTGAAGATTAGCCGCTCCCTCTCAGTGATTATCGCTTACGCAATACTGCTTTTTACAATTGTGGTTTTTTCAACATTAGTTTTTCCACCGGTCTTTATTCAAATACAAAAACTACTTTTAACCTTGCCTGAGATTCTTAATGCCATTCCAGTTCCGAAAAACTTTGAACTATCTCTTTCTAATATTCTTCCGCAAGTAACTCAACTTGGGGATAATGTCCTGAATCTTACAGTAAGCGTTTTTTCTAATGCAACAAACTTTATTACAGTAATTATGTTTTCATTATACGTTTCTTTCGATCTACCTAATCTTAAAAAGAGATTTATAGGTTTTTTTTCTGATAAATATAAGTATTCAGTTGAATCTATTTTGGTTGAAGTTGAGAGCGTGGTAGGGAATTGGATAAAGGGTCAGCTTATTTTGATGTTGGTAATCGGTGGCTTTAGTTTTATGGGGTTATATTTGTTGGATGTTGATTACCCTTTGGCCCTAGGCCTTATAGCAGGGGTCCTAGAGTTTATACCTGTAATTGGTCCTGTGATTTCGGCAGTTATAGCCGCAGTAGTTGCCTTTACCCAAGAGCCTTTGAAAGGTCTTGCTGTTATTGTGTTATTTTTTATTATTCAGCAATTAGAGAACAATATTTTGGTTCCAAGAATCATGGGATCTGTATCCGGGTACGGCCCTCTAATGATCCTATTTGTTCTTATGGTATTTAGTAACTTTTTCGGCATTTTGGGTGCAATCTTAGCCATACCGGTATTTATGGTTATGATGATAATAATAAAACGAGTGCTAAATTTTGATACTGAGAAAAAATCTTAAGTGAGGAATCACCTGCTTTAGCATGCTGGCCCATCTATTTCTTTAAACTATGTGCTGAGTTTTTCTTGTGTGGTTTTCCTACAAGTCAAATCTTGGGATTATATGCAGTAAATTAATATATAGTGCAGGAAGCTAATAAGCCGGATTCTGTATTAACCCATCATCTATCTATGCTCCATCTTCACGTCTTGCCAAGCGAGCTATAACGACGTAGTCGTGGATTACTGCGGGTGGGATTGCCCGTTTCACTCTTTCTCATGCCCTAGGGTTTAGAGAAAGATTCGTCACTGTTGCTCTCAAAGCTTGTCGATTCAAGCTCTGTCCTTGTTGCTTTTCAACTAAAGGCACCAGCGGTTACCCGTCGGAGATTGCCCTCCGTTCCCTGCTTTGTGCAGTCCGGACTTTCCTCTTTACTTGCGTAAAGCGATAGGTTTGCTTCCTGCATGTTGATTCTACCAGAAAAGGTCTATATTATTTTAATATGACAAGTAGTAAGAAATCTGGTTTATTTTCTGAAACAATGAAAATGTTAACAGCAGAGTTAGTTGATTCAAAAGGGTACTCAGAAGAAGAATCTAAATACCTAACTGATTCCTTAAAAGAATATTTAAGTTCGAGGATCAACTCAACTTACTATGAATTACTATCCGAAGAACAAAAGAAAGAAGTTTGGGATGGGATTCCTGCAATGCATATTTCTGAGGCTGAAATGCAAAAGCGTTGGTTTCTCAATCTATCTTCTTACATAATTAAAAATCCCTCAGTGGTTGATCCGGAAAAACTATACCAAAAAGTTGTTACAGGAATTGTGCCGGGATTTGTAGGCTTTTTGGTTGAGAAAGGAGTCAAATCTGATGTCAGAAGTTGATTTAGGTTCCGAGGTATTTAGTGCTCTTGAGGGCGACACAAACCCCTTGGATGCAATGGCTGAGGCTGATCCAGATAGAACAGACAACTACACTCACTCAATGGAAAGCCCAACACTGCGATCTCCTACTAAACCGCATTTGATAGATCCAGCAGATAGACCTACCTTACCTCCATTAGAGGATGTAACTTCTCTTGCACGAACTTCAGAGCATGAGGTAGACGGTGAAACTGCAGTCTCTGAGGCCACTGTAGTTTCTGAAGCTACTGTTGTAGAAGTTGCAACTATTGCTCATGAATCGACCGCACTTTCTATTGAGGCCACACCAGGAACGAAGCCCAATGTTAGTAGAGGTTTTGGTAGAAAGGCTAGCACTTTAAATTTATTGGAACCCAAGGAAGCTACTACAGTTAGTGAAACAGCAACAGCAGAAACAAGAGAATATCAAGTAGATGTTGCAGATTCAACTAAAAAGAGATTTAAGCCTTTTGATGTAAAAAATCTTCCAAGGCATTTAGGAGAGTTGGGGTTTAGTGGTGCTGGAATTTATGGAGAGCCCCTGCCTGCTTCTTTAGATGTCTTAACAAAATCCTCGCTATCAAAAGGCGACATACTAAAGGTAGCGAGAGATCAACCCAACGAAATAGCAAAGTACTTTGAAAGTGTCAGAAGCCATTATGGTGTAGGACCTGTAGTAATGTCTAACAGTGTAATCAACGGCTTATTAATGTCTGTAATTACTCCCAAAGAAGCTATAGGTAGGGAACTAGCTGAGGGTGTTACCACATCCAGAGCTGTTATTGCTATGGAACTTGAAAATGCATCCATTGAGCTTAGAGAGGCTGGTATGAAAGCTGCCGAAACACTATTTGATACTATGTCTGACCTAGTAGAAGCCGGAAAACCAAAAGTAGTATCCGCTATGTATCAAATGGAGCAAGCAATAAACACAGGTGCAGCCTTTTTAGTGCACGAAGCGGCAAGAAGGGGAAAAGAATACTACGCTAAAGGTCGAGATGCTTTAAAATCTATAACCAAGTAGACATAAACTTTTAAATGCGTTGCCTGTGATATTATATCTTCATGACTCATGAACTAGATCCAAACAAATACCATGTACTTAATCCTAAAAATAAATTAAACCTTTTGATCATTGGGTTAGTACTTACTCTGTTAGTAGTTCCATTTGCCTTATTTCAGTACTATAGTTTTGCAATAAATCGACCCGCTCAAAATACTAAGGAAGTTGGGTTTGAGATAAAAAAGGGAGATTCTTTAAGTGAGATATCTGACGGATTGTACTTGGAGGGGTTAGTTAGCTCTAAGTTTCTATTTTATTTATATACAAGGCTACATGGCTACGACAAAAACTTACAAGCTGGAGTATATAAAGTGAATCCTGGGTTGTCTGTTGTTGAGTTGGTCAAATTACTTCAAGTTGGTACTAATGACGCTAAGGTTACATTTTTAGAGGGTTGGCGTGTAGAGGAGTTTGCCCGAGAAGCTTCACGCATTTACCCAAACGTTGATTACCAGACATTTGTGGGTCTTGCAAAACCTTATGAGGGGTTTTTATATCCTGATACATACTATTTTGGTGTTGAGGTATCTGAGAAAGATATTGTTGATAAATTACTTGATACGTACAGTCTAAAAACAGACGGTTTATACGATGATGCTACTTTAGATAGACTTGGTATAACCGAATCTCAGGTTGTTACTTTCGCCTCAATTGTAGAGCGGGAAGTCAGATCCGAAGAGGATAAGAAGAAGGTTGCAGGTATTTTGTATAAGAGGTGGAAAGAAGAGATGCTTATTGGTGCAGATGCAACAACTCAATATATTGTAGCGAGAATGAAAATGGGCTGTACCCTTACTGATAATTCATGCCCAGATTCTGAAAAAGTAAAATCTGTAGAGTGGTGGCCGTCTGAGCTTACACAAGCTGATTTAGATACCGAGAATCAGTACAATACTAGAAAGATGCTTGGTTTACCTCCTACTGCTATTGCAAGCCCCAGTTTGGATACCATAAAAGCAGTACTTAGTATGGAAGCCACGAAATACTATTATTACTTAACAGATAGTGAAGGCACTGTGTACTATGCAGTTACTCTAGCGGAGCATTTAGCTAACGCAAGTAAACATATCAAGTAACAACTCCTGAAATTTGATGTTGCTTATAGAATTTACACTCAGGAAAATCTTAGAAGGATAATGTATAATTTGTTGTAGATCTTATGAATAACTTGCCCATTCACAACATTGATTACAAAAAACTGCTTACCTATTTTGTAGCAATAGTGCTAGTCTTTTTTGGGGTTTTCTATATTACAAATAGGATTAGTGATCAACTTTCCAGCAGTTCTAAAAATCAAGAGTCTAAGCAACAAACCGAGAATAAGGAGTCCTACTTTGGTAGAGTTAAATATCTTATGGATAGATCAAGGGTTGGTGAGGGTATTAGTTTTTTTCTAGCTGATGATCAAGGTAAGGAGTTATATTTGCTTCAGTCAAATGATGATAAACTTACCCTTGTAGAAAATCACGATGTCACCGTATATGGGTATTTAGGTAAGTCTTCCGATAATCAGAGAGATGTTTTAATTGTAACCAAAGTTGTATTAAGTGGAGATGCAAATGTCTCAAATTGAGTTTGTAAACGTATCAAAAACATATGATAGTAACGTTACTGCTTTAAAGAACGTTTCTTTTAGCATAGAAGATGGCGAATTTGTATTTTTAGTTGGTCCTTCTGGGGCAGGTAAATCTACCTTGGTAAAAATGCTAATAAAAGAAGAGGCTCCTGACGATGGTGACATACTGTTTCGTGGTCAGAGTATTTTAAACATAAAAAAAGATGATGTGTCTAATTTAAGAAGGCATATTGGTGTTGTATTTCAAGATTTCAAATTATTGCCCTCAAAAAATATTTATGAAAATGTATCAATAGCCTTAGAAGTTGTAGATACACCTGACAGGGTTATTAAGACTATAGTTCCTAATGTCCTAAGTATGGTAGGGCTTGCTGATAAGATGTTTAAATACCCGTATCAGCTGTCTGGGGGCGAGAAACAACGAGTATCCATAGCTAGAGCCTTGGCTCATGAGCCTGACGTGATAATTGCGGACGAGCCTACTGGTATGATTGATCCTGCTGCTTCCGACACAGTTATAGAAATTTTGGAAAAGATTAATACACTTGGGGCGACCATTGTTATGGCAACACACGATCAGAATGTAGTAAACAGGATGAAAAAAAGAGTAATTCGAATTGAGAATGGTCTACTTAAATCAGATAAAAAGGGAGGGAAGTATAATGGTTAGTACTTGGAGTAGGGTGAAGCAAAATCTTAAAAGAGAGAGGTTGTTATTTATCTCGAATGTCTTTGTTATGACAATTACATTTTTGTTACTTGGGGTATTTATAACGGTTGTTGTATTAACCCAATCATTTGTTAAAAACCTTGAACAGCAGGCTCAAGTTACACTGTTTTTTAAAGATGACTTCCCGGAAATTAAAATTCTCGAATTAAAAGATCAGTTTGTTGCAGATACAAGGGTTTTGGAAGTAAAATATGTGTCTAAAGATCAAGCCTTTGAAATTTTTAAAGAGATAAACAAAGATGAGCCTATTCTCTTAGAATCTATAAGCCCTGAAATTCTTCCTGCAAGTTTGGAGGTACGGACAAAGAATATAAATGATCTTAATGTTTTGTTTGAGGAATACAAAGGTATCGATGGCGTGGAAGAGATCAAATTCTTTAAAGATGTTATAGAAAGGTTTAGATATTGGAGTAGCGTAATTTATATTGGCGGTTTAGCCCTGGTTTTAGTATTTTTCACTATTTCTTATTCAGTCGTTCTTGTTACTCTAAGAACAGTTATAAATAGTAAGGGTAAGGAGTTGGAGATAATGAAATTGGTTGGTGCTTCCGATAATTATGTTAAGAAGCCTCTTATTTTCCAGGGACTTTTTTTAAGTGGGATATCTTCTTTGATCGCTGGGTTTATTATAGTACTTGTCAGTTCTCTAGTGCAGTTGACAGGCTTTTATAGTGGTGGATTCAGCTTGGCATTTGCATCAGGTTTTATTATAAGCCCTATTTTATATTCGCTGATACTCGCAATATGTATTATGGTGTCCGGAGTATCTTTAGGGTACTTTGGTAGCTGGTCTGCAATAAAAAGATATTTGGATTATTAAAGGACAGGAATAGATGTTTAAGACTCTTGTAAAAGGAACACTTTTTCTTTTATTTTTATTACTTTTGGGGAGTTTACTGTACAACTATAAGTCTGTTTATACTTTTGTAAAATTAGTGTACGCCCAGACTGTGGTAGAAGATAACACAGAAGAAATCGAGGATTTGGAAGACGATATTGAAAAGTATCAAAAAAAACTGGATGATTTAGCCTCCAGATCTTCCTCACTATCTAATGAAATAGAGTATTTCGACACCCAAATTAATCTCACATTATTACGAATTCAATCTTCTCAGAAAAGTATTAATGAAAAAATTAAGCAAATTGAAAGATTGGCTGGCAATATTAATGATTTAGCCGGTAGGATTGGCAAGCTAGAGGAGTCCATTAAATATCAGGATAGCCTACTTGATAATAGGATGCGGGAAAAGTATAAGGTACGTGATGACTCCATATTTATGAGTATTTTTGGAGCGCTATCTTTAAATGATATTGTAAAAAAGGCTGAGTATCTCACTGTAGCTGGTATAAATGATCAAAAATTGTTAACCGAAATGAACAATACCAAGCAGGAATATTTAAATCAGAAAACTATATATGAAGAAACGAAAAAGAGCGAGGAAACCTTAAAACAACAACTAGAGCAGGAGAAGGCAAATCAAGAGTATCAGAAAAGATCACTTGAGGGGCAGCGGTATGAGAAGCAGCGTCTGCTTGAAGTAACCAAGAATGATGAGACCAAATACCAAGCTTTATTGGAAGAGGCTCAAGCAGAATTAAACTCATTTAAGGGCTTTGTTTCGTCTGCTGGGGGAGGGACTATTGGGAGCAACGGCTTTGGCTCTGGTGAAGATGGGAATTACTTTTCTCAGAGAGATAGTAGGTGGGCCGGAAACAGGATAGGAAGATCCTATGATACCATTTATGAGGTTGGGTGCTTGGTTACGAGTGTTGCTATGGTGCATAAGTATTACGGATCCAATACTACACCAGCCAAAATTGCCTCAAATGCTTCTTATTTTTTTTCATCCACCGCAGCAATGTTAATACCTTGGCCTGGTGTCGACGGTAGAAAATATACCAATGTAGGTAAATCAGGAATAGATTCAGAGCTTTCAAAAGGGAACCCGGTTATTGTTGGGGTTTATGCAAACAATAGTGTAGGTACTCACTTTGTTGTAATAATAGAAAAGAAAAACGGTAAATATATAATGCATGATCCTTTTTATGGCCCAGACTTAGTTTTTACTGATAGGTATAGCTGGAATTCTATTTTCCAAGCAATTGCGTTTAAATAATCTTCATAATTTCTTAATAATTCGTAGGCATAATATGTTCTGTGAGTTACATTTTATTACTTTCTTTATTATTAGGTAGTTTTATTAGCTACCCTTTTGCCATAAGTTCCCGAGAGTCTATACCCGGTTCTGATAATAGTTTAACTATTGATCTTGATTCCAAGCTTGATAGTTCCAAATACAGCGAGTTTTCTTACTCCGTTTTATCAGATAATGGTACTGCATATGGTGAGGGGGAAGTATTAGGTTCAACAATTTCTATATTTGCCCCAAAACTACTTGAAAAAGATTATGTGTATTTGCAGATTCAGCATAAGAAGACCGGGGAGAAGTTTTATACAAATAAAATTACTATTTATAGTAGAGAATATAACAAACGATACTTAAATAGACTTCACGATAATATATTAAAGGTAGCTAATGAATCTAGTGTAGCTCCTCAAACTACTCGCTCCGTCCAGTCTCTTAATGAGGTTGGTGTATTTAATTTTTCACATAAAGGGTATTTGTATGCCTGTATAGTGCTTCTGATCTCTGCACCATTAGTAATTATTTACATAAAAAGTAAACCTCCTCATTAGTCCTGCCAAGTTTATGTTGTATTATTATTAAATGACCACTAAACAGATCACAAATTGGGTTCCAAGCGTACTTGTTATGGTATTTATATTTGTACTTTCCTCCTTGGATGGCAGAACTATTAATTCAAATGGCTTAGGTAATGAAGCATTGCATATTAATGGACATTTTTTTATGTATACGGTACTCTACCTTTCTTTATATAAAGCACTGGGAAATTCTTACAGGGCTATGTTTTTGGCCTTTATATACTCAATCACTGATGAATTTCATCAGAAATTTGTGCCAGGAAGATCTGCCGGTATGTTTGACATAATGGTGGATAATCTGGGAATATTGCTCGGGAGTTTAATTGTATGGAAGTTATATCCTCATCTACCCAAGAAACTAAAGAGTTTGCTCACAAAATAGCCTCGAGACTTAAAGGTGGCGAGATAGTATTGTTGTTTGGAGATCTTGGTGCTGGAAAAACAACTTTTACAAATTTTCTGGTTTCTGAGTTGGGATTTAGTGATAGAGTGCAGAGTCCTACTTTTGTTTTACATCGTAAATATAACAAGTCTCCTAACATAGGTTCAATTAAGCTAATTAATCATTTAGATCTGTATAGACTTACAAATTACATAGAGTTTGTTGATTTGGGATTATCTGAAATGATTTCTTCCGATTCTATTACTGTAATAGAATGGCCTGATAAGTTTATTTCTTATATTAAAGGAAATATTGTTAAGATATATTTTGAGAGTGTTTCTGAAAGTATTAGGAAAATAAAATGTATTTAATATATATTGATTCTTCTAAAAGGTACGAAAAAAAAATAGTACTAACTAATTCAAGTGGGGAAGTTTTGGACGAGCAATCTGGTGATATTGACATCACCAACTCAATTAAGAAGTTGCTTGAAATCAGGAACATCAGATTAAAAGATGTAATGTTTGATTTTAATAAAGGTCCTGGAGAATCTTTTACCGGTTTAAAGGTAGGAGCAGTAGTTACTAATATCCTTAACTGGGCAAACGGTAATTTGTCAGTAGATAAGCAGCAGCTACCCAATTATGGCAGAGACCCAAATATTTCTGAGAGAAAACTAAAGTAGTACCTACACCCCCACTTATAGTATTGTCCAAGCTTCCATAAAATCCTCCGGGTCTACCTCTTCCGTCATTCTATATATATCTGCTACAAGAACTTTTCGTATTATTTTTTCATCGTAGCTAACTCCCATACCAAGTTTTACCGGAAAATCAACTCCATAGTGTTTAATATGCCCAAACATTTTGGTCTTTTTACCCTTGAATTTTTTGTATATACGAAGTTGTAGAGCTAATTCTTCTTGACCCCCAACTCTAAAGTTTTTTACCTCGTTATTTATTTTGAAGCTTAGGTTTCCTAGTATTCCATTTTCAACATACTCAGGAAATCCTCCCGCTTGTTCAAAAATTTCGTAGAACCCGCGTTTTAGTAGCATACATGTATGATACGAAAGTTTACCAAGATAAGATCCATCATTTTCCTGAGATAAAATTCTCCATCCTATTGTATATAAATTATGGTTACTTAGTATTTGTAATCCGTGATGTAACTGCCAGTTTTGTATCTCTACCCCAATAGAAACAAATAGTAGATTATAGTCTTTACAGGCTTGATAGAGAGTTTTAGCGGTACCAGAGTATGTGTAGTTTTCTCTATCAAGTTCGATTACTTCATCGCAAACGTTTTTTAACGTTGGCAGAAGAGGATCCTCCTTAAGCGTTACTACCGTTACTTTACCTGGTTTTAAAGTTCTTAGGTATTTTACATAATATTCAATTTGTTCTGATGTAATGCTGTTTTTAGAATCAGATAGAGCTTTGAAGCCTATGGCAAGTTTTGAGATAGTTTTTATGGGCATTACTAATATGCTAATTAAAAGCTCTGAATGTGTAAAGCTTGACTTAACTTGGTAAAATAAAAACGGGCTACACATCGGCTTGCAAAGCATCGATTTGTGTAGCCCTTTAGTATTAGGATATAGCTAGTATTATTACCAGCCTAGCTCTTCCCAAACATTTCCTACAGGGACGTCAGAATAAAATCGTGGCGTTAGTGCACTTATTATCCCAGGTGCAAACTTATACCTATGAACCTCTCTAAACGACTTCTTAGAAGTAACAGTGAAATGTGTAATCCAAAAGGGTCGGCACATCATGTTTGTTATCATAGAACCAAGTTTAAATAATCTTCTAGCAGTTATAACATTACTGGCATCAGTAATCCCATAAAGTGCCTCTTTTAATCTGATATATTCTGAGCCTGAAAATACAATTTCCCACATTGGATCAGTTAGATGCACCGACTGAAGGTTAAGAGACCTCAAAGCTTTTGGTAGTGCAACATAAAAATTTACACCCAAGAATCTTCTATGTCCGGGATTTCCCTCATTGTTAAATGAATTTCTGGGAATGACCATACCGAATCGATTTCGTCTGTCTGTTAGAGACATAATATGTCTAAAGGCTTCTGCTGTTTTTCTACCATCAGCAGTTTTAGTTGATTCGCCAGTTTCATCAAATAGTCCCATAGAAATATAATGCTGAATGTACGAAGTAAGTTCTCTAGTGTTTTCCATGTTTTTCTCCTACATCTGTTTTGTGGAATTGATTTTATACCTTGTTGAGAAGATCTAATATTGTGATTGGCAAAATCACTTTGTCATATCAACAACGAATTAGCTACTTTATAAACCAAATAGGTTTTTCAGGTCTCTTTCAGAGAAAATTCCCCAGATATCTTTATATCCCCTGTATGGTTTAGTACGCTCTAATTTTTTCTTACTTCTCCAAGGGAAGAAGTTATATGAATCAAATGTTGCGTATTCAGGATCCCCACTACCCCATTGATGTATGAGGGTAGTTCTACGGCCCATCATCCAGGATATTGTCTGACCCAAAGAGTAGAACCCGAAACTTGTTAGTTTAGTTTCTTTATCTGCAGATGTAAGCAAAGTTACCCAAAGCTGCTCATCGAAAATTTCCTCTAAATCAGGATGGTTTAAATAGATTTGTGCTACGTCAGTGAAGAAACCTTTGACTCCTGGAATTTCCAGGGCAACTGATCCATTAAATCTTCCTTGTGTATATTCACATCTCAAATGATTAAAGTTCCTAAGCCAGATAGTGAGCCTTGCTTTTGGGTTATGCTTTAAGAAGTAACGAAAGATTTCGACTGCTTTTGAGTTATAATCCATGTACCCACTACGATCGATAAGGCGTTCTTTTTTCCATTGATTAAATAAACGGGCGTTTCTAATATGTTGCTCGTTCATGATCTTCCTTTTTGATAGAGCTGATTTTGCTCACTTCAAACCATAATTTATGTGTCTTTGCTTAAACTGTTTGTTTATGCTGGAAGACTAATTAAACCTCACAGCCCCAGTAGGGCTGCTGGGAGTTCTTATGGCCTAAAGTGAGCCCATCAATTACTTGTTAATAATTGATGGGAATACCAACATTTACATGTTAGGTAGCAACTAACTTACGAAATCAAACACACATCGGCTTGCAAATCGATTTATGTGTCTGAAAACGTATATACTAGCGAAGCACAACGTAGTGCCTAAGTGCATCCTCCACTGTAAGTCCAAACTTGGCAGCGTAAATTTCAGCCATGCGCTTCTTGCGTGCAAGTTTGAACGAAAACTTAACATCTGTTCCAGTTTGAGCAGTTGTGGGAAGGATCACGCCTGCATTATGTATTGAGTACGCGTATGGATCCTGTTTAGCAACTCCAAGTAGGAAAGTAGGCTCTTCAGCACCCCCAAGTGGGACTTTTTCTTTTTGACCCTCAATCTCAAACTCCTCCTCTCCTAGCATTCCATTATCCACATATTCTGGGTACCACACTTGGGACTTAAGAAGCACCAAGAGCCTGGTGTTATACATCATAGCGGTGTTGTATCCCATAAGTCCAAGATGGCTTCCATCATTACCCATACCCTGCACCTGCCAAGAGTACGTATACGCATGGGAATCTGTTTCCTCGTTATCCTGAAAGCTCGCTAGAGCTTCCATAATTAGATCTTGTCCTATTTCAACATCACCAGAGTAGATCAGTAGGAACTCTCTTTTCTGTAGTGTCGCTCCAAGGATCTGGTTCATTGAGTCACTAAAACTCTTTAGATTAGCTCGGATGACACCTACTTCTAGCTCTAAAGCCATATTTTCAGCAGGATCCCCAGGAAATGTACATACACTATAATTAACTTTAAATGGAAGTGATCCTAAAGATTTTTGAAAAGCATTATAGTTACGTCGTACCAATTCACCACCCTGAGGTCCCCAGATCCGCTGTACTACCAGCATTTTGCCCTCCCTTTGGCAAAAGTGATATAGCAGAATTGCTACGGAAGCATTGTAAAATAGGTATACCAGTTTTGTCAACTATGGGGTGTTATGGGTTCTTTTTAAGACGTAAACTCCATAAATGCTTTTACCTGATTTGTACAATCTTTCTGCTTCTTCCCTAGTTTGTGGATGTTTTTTTGTATCTCCATATTCTGGGATCCAGTATCCAAATGGATTTTCAGTTGTAATCTCAACTCCTTCTTGCCGCATTTTTTTTATTGCTGTTTGAATAACAGATTCCCACTCTGTGCCATTTTTATAAACTTCATTTCCGAAATTTCCTGTTGTATTATTTTCAGTCGGCATTGACAGATTTAAGGATCTCCTTGCATCTAAATTTCCCGCTAACTCTAGGGGAACTACAAAAATATAGGTATTTGCAACTCTGCAACCTTCTATTATTGCGTCCACAATGTCTTCATCTCTCTCAAAATGTTCTAGGGTCCCATGACTAGCTAATACCCTTAGCGACTGGTCTGCTAGCCCTAACTTTCTAAGATCAGTAAAACCAAACAACATGCTTTCACTTACGTTTGCCAACTTGGCATTTTGTCGTACTAGGGGGAATACATCTTCATTATCTAAGCCAATAGTTTTAACACCCTTTTTTAACAGATATACAATTTCAAGTCCTGCTCCCGAACCTACTACTCCAACGACATCCGTGGGAGACTCTACGTTATCTAATATTGTTTCTAAGTATGGCCTGTTTTCTGCCTCACGGCGTTCTTGATAATATTTAATTCCACCTTCGTCAAGAAATCTGGTGCCAATTTTTTTTTCGTAATATTCTCTCCAGCCGCTCCTAGCCATAGATTTTATGGATGTTTCATCATAACCTTCATATATTTTTGACAAAGTATCAATATCAGGTCTCATTTAATGCCTTCAAGTAAATGTTGATTATCTAAAAACCATTTCACAGTTTTTTCAAGTCCTTCATCTATCCCAACATTAGATTGGTAATCTAACACTTTTCTTGCTCTATCAATATTAGCTTTTGCATCCTTCATAACAATTTTTGTGAAATCTTTTTTGTGCTTATTAAACTGAACCAGTGACTTATCTTTATTCATGATTTTAGCTATTTTTAGTGCTATTTCTTCCATTGTGTAGCTATCACCTGAAGCAATATTAATAGTTTGAAATTTAAGCCTTTTTTTGAAGCCGCTAATTATTGAATTAACTACATCATCTACGAATACAAAATCCCTGGTAGCATATTTTGAATGTGAGAAATCTATTGGTTGGTTATTTAGAAGTTTACGTATTACTAATGGTATGAACGTGTATGTTTTCATTCCGGGTCCATACACAGTGAACATTCTAAGAATTAGTGACGGTATTTTGAAGTAATTGCTCATAAAATATACTATTTGTTCTGCCGCAAGCTTTGACGCCCCATGGGGAGATATAGGTTTTGGTAGTATCTTTTTTTCAGTTAGGACTTGTTTTTTTACCTGTCCATATACACTATAAGTAGAGGCATAGATGAATCTTTTGGAACCAAGTTCATTTGCAAGTTCAAAAATCTTTGAAGTTCCAATAACATTAGTTATAAGGAATGGGGTATATTTTAGGTCATCTGAATCATTATAAAAGAGGTCTCTGCCTGCAAGGTGTACTGTTATGTCCAACTTCTTACCTTTAAGAATGGAAGTAAACGCATCATTTACGACATCCAGCTTTATAAATTCAAATTTTGAGTGGTCTGACAACTCTTTTATATTTTTATATTTTAAACTTGGGATGCCCTCATATTCACTTAAGTTATCAATACCTATAACCTCGTGACCAAGTTCTAAAACTTTTTTTGTTAAACTATAGCCAATAAATCCTGCGCATCCAGTAATTAATATTCTCATAGTTATAATGTTATCGCGGTTTTTGGTTAATGAAAAGATGTTATAATTGTGCAGTATGAAAGTATTTGTAACAGGTGCAGCAGGATTTATAGGTAGTTACGTTTCCCGTGCTTTAATTTGGCGAGGGGATGATGTGGTGGGGTTTGATAACTTTAATTCCTACTATCAAAGGGAATGCAAGGAGTTTAATGTTGATTTGATAAATTTAGCATCAGGCAGGAAACCCCAATTTTTTCCCGGTAATGTTGTTACCCAGATTTATGAAAAATTAGAGAGTTATTATCCTGATACCATTTCAAATAAGAGAGGTTATTTTAATTTTGTTGAGGGAGATATTGTTAATCATGATTTTTTGGAATACCTATTTGAGAAAGAAAAGTTTGATGCGGTTGTTCACCTGGCCGCTATGGCTGGTGTTCCTCTTTCTACTAAAGATCCAAGACTTTATACATCTGTAAATGTTGATGGGACAATTAATATTCTGAATGTCAGTAAGGAGACAGGGGTAAAGAAGGTTGTATTTGGTTCTTCGTCTTCAGTGTATGGAGATAGAGCTGATAAGAAGGTAACCGAAGAAGATAATGTTATGAGGGCTGTTTCTCCATATGGTGCTACCAAAGTAGCAGGAGAAGTGCTTTGTCATGCAGCCTCTGTAGTTTACGGCCTTCCTGTTGTTGTGGATAGAATTTTTGGACCAATATATGGGCCCTTGCAAAGACCTTATGGAATGATGATGCAAAGAGCAATAAACTACACCCACAATAACCGCAAGGTCCAGATTTACGGAAAAAGAGGTTTGGATTCTGCGAAAGACAGTACTTATATAGATGACCAGGTAAAGGGTCTCTTAATGTGCCTAGATTTTCAAACGAATTTTGAGGTTTTTAATATAGGTACTTCTGACCCAAGATCTATTAAAGATTGGTTTGACGCTATTGAAAAAGCTTATGGCAAGCCTGTACCTTACGAGATAGTTGATGTTGATAAGGGAGATGTTGCATCTAGCGCAGATATTTCAAAAGCAAGAAAAATACTAGGTTATAACCCAAAAATGGACCTTTATGAGGCTGTCAGGAGACAAGTAGAGGTATTTAAGATGATGCCTGAATGGTATCAGAAGCTAGAAAGAGTTTAATATATTTTCCCCCGTGCATTTTTTGATATAGTATTTTTGTAGTATAATGTGTAATGGATTTGAGCTACTATTTGCATTTTAGGTTGATTTGACGCCCAAATTCCCTAGTTCACAGTTTATGGATATTTCAATTATTAGTTGGATTCACAATTGTGAAGACACCGTCGAAGAACTCTATACAGAAATCACAAAAGCCATGGAAATGGTTGGTGGTTCTTATGAAATAATCTTGGTAAACGATGGCTCTAGTGATAATTCTTGGAAAGTAATTCAAGCAGTTCACAGATCTGATCCTCATGTAAAAGCAATAAATTTTAGAAGAAATCATGGGCATTCTTCGGGACTTCAAGCTGGTTTTGATATTGCAAAGGGAAATCTAATTTTTACGATAAGTTCAACTTTAGAAAACTCGCCAAAAGAGATAGTTAAGTTTATAGAGAAAATGAAAGAAGCTGATTATGATCTAATTGTTGGTTTCAGGAAAAATAAACTAAAAGGCAGGGGTATGAAATCACGTCTTTCTATTTTAGCTAATAAATTTGTAAGTGTACTAGTAGGTAAGGATTTCAAAGATGTGACCTCTCCTATAAGACTTATTAAAAAAGAAGTCCTTAAGCATTTTAGGTTGTATGGAGATAATCACTTATTTTTACCCGTACTTGCTACTTTGTCAGGAGCAAAATTTGGAGAGGTAGAAGTAGAACACCTTTTGCCTAAGAACAAGTCTTATACATACTCTGGCCTTCCCATACATAAAGCTGTACTAGATATTATGGTATTGAAATTCTTTATCTCTGCATATAATCCTCCATTTAATACCTCTCCTATTAGAGTGTTTGGGAGTATGGGAATATTGACCATGTTGTTGTCAGTTATACTCGCAATGTTTTTGGGCTATGATAAGTTTTTTATTGGAAATGATATTGGCGGAAGGCCACTATTATTTGTATTTGTGTTAATGAGCATTGTGGGGATATTATTAGTTATAATTGGTTTATTGGGTGAGCTTCTTCTAAGGATATACTTAGAAGGGAAAGATAAAACTTACTCAGTTAAGGATTTTTTAAATTAATATGACAGATAAAATAAATAACAGTATTCAAGGTAAAAAAATTTCTATTATTATTCCTTGTATTAACGAAGAGAAAAACATTAATAGGACTTTTGATGGTTTATTAGAAATTTCAAACAAGCATAATTTAGATTTTGAGATTATTGCTGTAGATGATGGTTCAAAAGATGGTACTTGGGGAGTTATTAAGGATTATTCAAGTAAGCACAGAAACATTATAGGGATTAGGCATATGTCTAATTTTGGCCAAAGTTGTGGGTATCAATCTGGTTTTGATAACTCAACTGGTGATTATGTTCTTACTTTGTCTGCAGATTTGGAAATACCTTTGGAAAATGTTGTTAAGGTTGTTGAGAAGTTGGACGAGGGTTATGACTTTGTGAATACAAATAGGGTTGGTAGATGGGGAGCTGAGAAAGCTGAAAGACAGCAAAAAAGCGGTATTGCTAACAAAATTATTTCTAAAATATCAGGTGTACACATGAAAGATAGAGGCTCAGGTCTTAAAGGATTTACTAGGATTCTTATAGATAACTTTAGACTTTATGGTGAGATGCACAGGTTTATACCGGATTACTTGACTGTATATGGAGCTAAGATGACTGAATTTGACGTGGAGTTTAAGGACAGGGACTTTGGCGTTTCTTATTATGCTGGTCACAAAAGAACTATTAAAGTGATTTTGGATTTAGCCACCTTAGCCTTTATGCTGTATTTTGCAAAAAAGCCTTTTAGAGCTATGCCGGGAAGATTGTTTGGTTTTACCGGAGCACTTTTTGCAGGTCTTGGTGGGTTTATAGGCATGTATTTGGTGATTTTGAAGTTGTTTGGTCAGAGTATTGGTGATAGGCCACTTCTTATTGCTTCAATGATGTTTGTGATTGTTGGGGTGCAGATGCTTATGACTGGAATGCTTGGTGAGCTTATGATGAGAACTTATTTTGAGTCTTCTGGGCGAAAGACTTACGTAGTAAGGCAGCGTCTTAACTAATCTGTTTTTGTAGGTCTGTCTAGAGCAGGTTGTAGTGATTAGATGGTGTTTGTGGGGGGGGGGGGGGGGGGGGGGGGGGGCGGCCCCGGGGGGCGGGGGGGGGGGGGGGGGGGAGGAGGGAGGGGGAGGGGGGGGGGGGATGGGGGGGAGGGGGGGTGAAGGTGCGATGAATGATAAATGATTAAAAAAAAGGTAAGATAGATGTTTTGT
>CAYLVW010000001.1:115337-420378 GCA_964387275.1 uncultured Candidatus Saccharibacteria bacterium | reverse complement strand
CCATTCTGGCTGGGGGACAGGGATTCGAACCCCGATAGCTGGGACCAAAACCCAGAGTCCTACCGTTAGACGATCCCCCATTGAGTAATTCACTAGCTGAGACTAATTTGCATGATTTAGGTTTATATATCAATAATATCTCAGTTAAGCAGTGTTATTTTATCAGATTTTCCTTATTTTGATATCCCGGCTATTTACAATCTTTTTATAGTTAATATAATGGGCAGGAGATGGAGGCAACATGAGTCTGCGTATTTTGTATGAGACAACTTCAATTGACGTATCGAGATTTGAGGAGTTGTTAAAGATCCAAGGTCTTATTATGGTTTTAGACTTAGGTAGAAAACCAAATATTGACCTTGTGAAAGCTCTAAGTCTTAGATTGCCTATTCAAAATGGCTACAGGTGTTTTGTTATTGCTACGAGTACCCTTCTGATTGGTGAGTTGATGTGCATCCGAGAAGTTGATCCATTGGAGCAGAGATACGACGGCATGCCTTATAGGTTATTTTGTTTTAGCTTACCGGCTTCTGAGGTTAGGGAAAGGAAGCTTTCTAGGATAGCTAGTCGTAGAAATATATCTTTTGATGGTAACTGGCCAAGAGCATGAAATTAACAGGAGCAGATTCTCAAAATGAGAGTTTGCTCTTTTTTGTTTCTCGGGGTTTTTACTAACGACTTGGCACAGACCAGTGCCCTATAGTTTGATTAAAGAGCTGCTATGATGTAAAATGCGTTCAGCCTGAAAGGAGGCCAGAATGCCTGTTTTTACAGTGTTTTGGGAAGATAGAGATACTGATTTTGCTGCTCTTGTTCTTAGTGCTACACAGCCTAATGGGGTGACTTTACTGGATGGGGCTAACAACCCTGACGAAACAATTAGACGTGCTATCGATATGACTAAATTTGAAGAGCAACCAATTACTCTTATGTGTACGTCAGATGTGGCTTTAGTTTATGCCTTGGAAGGTAGATTTACTCCTATGGTGCTTAATCTCAGGAGACTTGGGTTGATTTATATGTATGGGTTTAGCAACAAGTCTGCTCATGCGGTATTCCTCGAAGTTCTTAGTGGTCTTCCTGGTTTTACTTATAACCACTACTCTGCAAGTGGTCTTATTCCTAAAGGTTTGAAGTAATTTTGAGGGAGGTTGTACTTTCAATCCGGGAGGTGGGTTATGGTTGTTGACGACGCTCTTATTCTTTTTGCTGAGGATGTTACCAAAGAAGATATTATTGGTTTTTGCAAAAACGGTTATGAGTTTGTCGCCGTGCCCTTTTCTCCTAATCTTTCCCTTGCCATTTTGGGTGAGGAAGCTTTAGATCTAAGGCGTGATTTTGGGACCATTTGTTTTGTTCCTAGGTTTATTGTTTGGACAAGAATTATTAGGGATTTTGGTGCAGATTGTAGATTTGGATTAACCAGATTTGGCGTTAAGCCAAGTTACTGGGTAGCTCTTAAGACTCCTTTGCATGCCGTAATTAATGAGATTAGTAGCTCAGGAATACGCTTTAATTTTGTTTGTACTGCTGGATCTGTTGGAATGGTTTTTTTGCCTATGGACTGAGTTTCTACTTGGGGTAGTTTCTTTCTACTTAGAAAGACTCTACTCCTTTTTTTATTTTGGTAGAATTAAACCTAGTTATCAATCCTGAATATAGATGTCTGGTTTATTACAGTGTAGCTACGATAATCGCAAGTTATTTGCTGGAAAATATATTTTGTTTCCTTGTGTTAGTGTAACTGCTATGTAAGTATTAGTTATGAAATTTTGGTACGGTTTTTCTTTTATACTTATTTTTGCGTTAATTTTGTTAGGTATATATTTTTCAACCCAAAAAACAAACCAAGAATTTAATACGATTGTCTCATCTTATACTTTGAATAGTCCGAGAATTATTTCTGATAGTTTAAATAACCCATCTATAGAAGAAGTAAATTTTGACTCGGAGTTTAATGGCGTTAAAGATGTCGTTATTTCTACAAATGGAAGATACGGTTTGTTCATTAAATACTATCCAAATCTTCATAAATCAGGAGATTGGAGTTTTGATGGTACCTATGATACTTCACTTTCTTACTATTTTAATGAAGGCAAACTGTTTTATGGTGCTTCCCTATTTAAAACCCCTATTGCGATAGCTACTTTACTGGAGCTTGAGGAAGGAAATCTTAGTATGGGTGATACTATAGTGTATTTAGCCTCAGATTATTCAGAAGGTACTGGGGATATAAATCGAGGGGAATTCGGCTCTGTGTATACAATAGACGAGGTTTTAAGTAAATTATTAAAAAAATCTGATAATACTGCTCAAAATATTTTGCTCAGGGTTTTAGGGTGGCCTGCTATATCAGATACATTTAAAGCTATTGGGGTATCTCCTGATTATTTCAATAAAAACTTTTTATCTCCAGAAGACGGTGTTTTAGTATTTGATACCATTATTAAAAGTAGTATATTGGCTAAGAACTCTGGAGCGTATATCCTGGAATTATTAGATAGTACTGATTTCGATAATAGACTAGATATTGGGATTGATGGGGAAATAGATTTTTCTCATAAAATAGGTACGGATATTGGTACTTATCATGATTGTGGGGTAGCTTCGGGTGTTTCTGGAACCGCTGTTGTTTGTTTACTATCCGAAAATACAAATCAAGAAGAGTTTGAGTTAATTGCACAAAAAGTTGGGAAATTTATTACAGTATTAGTTGGGCACTAAAACAATTTTATATTTAGATTAATAGTAGTATAATTCCAAAATTCAAGGAGAGGTCATGAAGACAATGTTGCTTCACGGGAACGAATATACACTAAAGGATATTGTTGACGCTTTAACTTTAGGCAATGAGCTTGTTGTAGTAACTAAACCCGCTTCAATTATGCATATTTTCGAGGGTGCAAGTTGTGCTCCGGAGATTGGTGATAGCGCTGTATATTTTACTACTAGTACATTGCTTATGCTTGCATCACTTGTTCTTAATGTCTCTTATGGTTCAATGCCTGAGATAAAGATGCATCATACGACATATTGGATGTCTACTATGCTTAGCTATACTTATGTTAGTCGTTATCTAGCCGCTTCGGGTTTTGAACTTGAAGTTACCAAGGAACTCTACTAACCATATATTATGGGCAAATTATCAAAATGGGGGTTTGGTCTTTTTAATTGCGATGCCACAATATTAGTTGTACTATTTCTTTAAGAGAGGCAATATTAGTCAAAGGAGGGATTCAATGGATCCGCTTCAGCTTGTTTTAATACCAACTAGAAATCTTCATGCAGCAATGGATGCTTTGTTTAGAAGACCTACAGACTTACTTGCAGTTATAGATTGGCAAACAAGGCCACTTTTTAGTGATAGGATTGCGACCAATGAGATTTTTGATAGGAGTGTTCGCACTGTTGTCATAGGAAACACTCGGGATATTAGAGCACTTGCTGCAGTGGTTGCGTCCTTTGATTTGGTGAACGTATTTGAATATAAAGTAGATGGGAGAATGCCGTATGTTTTTTCAAGACTCCCTCTTACTGTAACACCCGTCCGCCTAAAAACTACCTTGATACAACTTGGTATGTATAATGGTCGTGTTCTTGGTGAATGTTAGGATCTATAAGATCTCAACGAGATAAAACTCTTGAGATCTTTTTTAGTATTAATTGATCTCTTTTTGAATTGAAAAAATGTTAATTTATGTTGAGTTAATATTTACCCTTTATAAGGGTAGTTTTATACAGTGATTCACTAAGCTTAGTTATTCATAATGCAACTTGATAGGAAACCTAGCTTTTTGATCTATGATTTTTCAGATAGGAAAGATATTTTCTAGTCAATTTATTGGTGGGCGGTATAGGGTTCGAACCTATGACCTTTCGGATGTAAACCGAATGCTCTGACCAGCTGAGCTAACCGCCCTAGACACAATACTGACTGCAAACTTTGTGTATATTACCAAGTTTTTACAAATTTAGGAAGTTTTAGCACTGTATAATATGATTATGAATCATAAGGAACTTCTTAATAAATTATTAAGACTAAAAGATCCCACTAGAGCTAAAACCTCTCAGTGGTTTTTTAAGACCAATCCTGGTCAATATGGTTATGGGGATAAGTTTTTAGGTATTACAGTACCTATTATTAGAAAGTTGGTAAGTAGTACAAAACAAGACATCCACATTTATGAAATTGAGAAACTGTTAGATAACGAATTTCACGAAGTAAGGCTTTGTGCCCTTCTCCTACTTGTTGAAAAATATAAAGAAAATCCTGACCTTACTTACAAGACCTATATGAGAAATATTAAATATGTTAATAATTGGGATTTGGTAGATCTTAGCGCAAGGCAAATTGTAGGTGCACACGTGTATAAGAATAATGAAGAAATTCTTAACAAACTCGCCAGATCCAAATCCCTATGGGAGCGTAGAATTTCCATTGTGTCTACATTTCACCATCTTATGAATGGAGAAGATCTCCGTACCTACGAAATTGCTGACCTTCTACTTTTGGATAAAGAAGATCTAGTTCATAAAGCGGTGGGATGGTTACTTAGAGAGGCCGGAAAAAGAGTTTCCACGCCAGCCCTCATTAAATATCTTAAAAAGAATAAATCAAAAATGGCTAGAACTACCTTACGATACGCAATAGAACACTTGCCTCAGTTCGAAAAGCAGCATTTAATGGCAAAATAGTCCATTTTCCAGTACTTATAAGCGAAAGTTGTCCAAAATAACCCTATAGGATATAATGTCACGCGAAGGAGAAAGCTGATGAAATCACATCGCTTGAAGGCAGTGTTTGCTACCGTTTTGAGCCTTACTCTTACCTCGTGTAGCCTTTTTGTTGAGGGAAACGTTCCTGTTCCTCCTCCTGTTGGAGGTAAGAACATTATGACTATTTCTCAGCTTAAGGTTGGTGATAGCCAGATTATGTCTATTACTTCACCTACTTTTGATGTCGCTTATCGTGAAAATGGCGACGGCGCTGGTGAAACAGCTACTGAGGTTGGGACAGTCTTTTATCCCGACTCGACTTTTGTTAAAGGCACTATGCAGTCTGTTAAATGGGGAGCTTGGGATAATTCCGAGCTGGATATCATTTATTATCAGGATTTTAACGAGAATGATATCGCAGGTATGATTAACGCTCGGTTTGAGAGTGCGAGTCTTTTCCAGCTTCGTCCTGGTTATACTGGGTATGTTATTGATAGATCCAATGTTTTTTTGATCTACAACCGTGTTGGGGACACTCTGAAACTCACTCAAATTCAATATGTTGAGAAGTGGGGTCCTGGACGAAGAGAGTTGGATCTAGGTGGCTATGCGATTTGGACTGAGAATTTTGAGAGTATCCTCCCAAGAGACTACTTGGAATGGGGTTTCTGGGAAGCTAACGGTACTCCTGCTGTGCAGGTAAGAGACTTACTGTCTTCAGCCATGAGCACTAATATTGTGCCTAACTTCAAGGGTGTTGATCAGGACTCACTTTCAGAGTTCATTGGTCGGCAGACCGGAATGAAGTTGTACCAAGGTGGAAACGCTTACGGCTCTATTATGTTTGAGTATAGGAACTTTTGGGGCAGGCAGCCCAATACCTCTTTCATTGGTGATGGTGCATTGAGCAATGTTACTTGGCTGCTTGGAGACAAGACTTACTATTTGGTGATTTTGTCGTCTAAGGTTTCACCGGTGGGTAGTGCGCTTTATATCTTTACTGATAATAAGGTCACCGCTGACCTTCTGAGTACCAGAGAGTATGCCGATAACCCTGCTACTTTGTATGCAGGTCTTAGGCGTGGTGCATACGATGACGTCATTCTTGCTGTTCATGGTATTGGGGATATCGGAAGTATTACTCAGTCCACTAGCGAGGACGTTATTGATATTGGTGACGGCGGTGGTGTAAGATTTGTCACCATTGGTGATGTTACTTACGACAATGTTGTTACTGCCAGCAATCTGCTTGCTGTTATGGGGTCTGGGCAATACAATACGGGTTTTTACTATGCCTATGAGCCTGGTAAAGGCAGTGGTCTTAGTTACTACCTTGCTGCAATGAGGCTTAAGTATGCGGATAGAGATACGGCTATGTCTGTGTTTGGTCAGGATATTGGTGTCTTGGATCGCGTGTTGATCCCGGATCTTAGCCTTTTCCTTTCTAGCGCAGAGTAAATTTATAGCACCCATGGGGAACAATCTTCACCATGGGTGCTTTTTATTTTCATATTGAGGAGCATGGAGTTCTAACTTAGGAGGTAAAACCTAGACTGTAGATTGTTGTTTTTTTCTTTTTCAGTGTTGAGGTATCTGGTATAATCTCAAAGTTACTTTCGTGGAGCGGTAGCCAAGGTGGTCACGGCACCGGTCTGAAAAACCGGCTATGTGGGTTCGACTCCCACCTGCTCCACCATAATACTTAATGAGCAAAGCGAATTTAGTAGAATGGGGTGCAATAGGTGCTTAAGCGACGATTTGCCACCATGAAGGACCCCGTTAGTAACAAATGAAGTGAGGTGCTGGCGGGATCCTTCATATGTAACGCGAGGAATCGAAAGGCGCAGGCGCGACGGCGCCGAGCTGGGGTCGACTAAAAAGAGTTAAAAAGACTCATTGTACAGTTTTGGGCCTTGAGCAGTAAGTACTGCAAATGTTGCAAGTCCGTAATTAGTAAAACCTGTATTTACAAATTTTTCCTTGAAGTTAAATTCTGAGACATGAGTGTGCCCTGTTAGAAGCCACACATCTTTTTCTTCAGAGTTTCTTTTTGCATCTTTAATTTTTTGATTATCTTTGCTGCAGAAGGCTTGGTATAAGTCTCTCCCAAAATGTTTAGCAATAAGTTTCTCTACAAAAATCCTTAATTTATAAAGTCCTAATTTTCTCCATAACTTCTTCTCTAGATCTGTTTTTGTTCTTTTGAAATAAGTGTGTCCATGTCTGATGATATATTTTTCGTTATCTATTTCGACTATTAATTCTTTTTTATGATCATTACTGAATAGATTTATTCTTTCATCTGAAGTTTTAAACAGGTCGTGGTTCCCTTCTATGTATATAGTGTTTTTGGATTTCAAAATAGGAAAAAGTTTGCTCCAGTCAGATTTCACGAAATAATCAAAATCTTTGTAATAGTTAGTCCAAAGGTCCCCATTTAATATAATATTTTCATACCTTGAGAATAAACCTGATAGGTAATCAAACTTTGCTTTATTAAATTCTGTCAGATGTAAATCTGATATTACTAAGTATTCCATAACTATAAGTTTCTTAACCCTTATATCTGATGTGACCTATTATATCCCTTTTTTGTAAAAATTCTAAGTATTTGGGGTTTGTGTACTTATGATTTAACTAATATAATGCCAAGTAGTTTTCCAAAAAGGAGAGGCAAATGGTACAACACGATTCATCAAAGCTATTTGGACAGCGCAGTAAGAAATTTGGTTTTTATTTGGTTGTTATTGCCTTATTTGTGTCTATTGTTGCTTGTGGGTGTAATGAAGCGAGTGCTATACAAACAAGTGGTCCTAGTGGTTTTAGTGCCACAGTTGTTAGTAAAGATCAATTTGATAGCTCCAATTTAACTGGATGGGTTGTTTCAAAAGGATACTCCTATACCTACGGTTCATTTGAGTTCCAAGTTGTTAATCGAAGTTTTCTTTTTATAAATAGTGCTTTTTATATCACTCTAGGTGGGGATTATAGAAGTCCAACAGAAATTCCAGATGGTAGCATTCTAATTCTTGAGAAAAATGACGATTCTGATAACGTGTATTTTATGTTTGATGATGGTGTTTTGTATGTTGCTTATGATTTAGAAGCTAAGTAGTTGTGTGTGAGGCAGGAAATTTTTAGGAAAAAATTTCCTGCCTCTACCTGTATTAAAAACGTATATTGTAAATAATAAGTTTTACAAACGATCCCCAACCCAAAAAACAATTGGAGTCAGAAGTAACCCTAGAAATAATATCCATCCCGCAAGTATTATGAGAAAGCCAAGTATACTAATAAGAATACCGGCACCCAGTATCTTTACTCCAAGATCTAACTTTTGACCCAAGCTGAATATAATCAATACTATTCCAGTCGAAAAAGTTATTAGACCTAGCCACAACGTAAGTTCCGATATTATTCCAGGAAACACTGCCAAGGAAAGCATTTTTGTCTCTTCCCTACCATTCCTGACTTCGATGATTGGATACTAACACAAAAGCAGAAGATATAAAAACATACACCTTAGCTAAATACAATAGCAGATTTGTTTTTTTGAGTTAGATTTATGCGAATAAGTAGCAAACTAGTTTAAATAGGTTACCTGTAGTATTTAATTGTCTATCTAATAAAATAAGAGATGTTTATGAGTAGTTGCTGTGTAGGAAAGTTTTATTTGGAGCGAGAGACGGGGTTCGAACCCGCGGCCTTCTCCTTGGCAAGGAGACGATCTACCACTGATCTACTCTCGCAAGAGTGTAAGGATTGCGAGTGCTTGGTAAGGTCACAACTCGCAAACGAAAAAATCTGGAGAAGGTACTTATACATTTGCTAATAAAGCAAGTTTTAGAGCTTCCCCATAAGCTTTTCCAACCAAGGCATTATATCGTGTGTAGTAGTTTTTTTCAATTGCTGTTTTTGATAACAAAAAGGGCCGGGATTTTTGGGTACAAAAATCCCGGCCACAGCCTAGAACAACGCCACTAACTTTTACTACCCTTATTCGCATTTTGTGAAATAGCCAATCTAGTCTTTGCATAGCTAACCAGCCACAAGCAAATAAGAGCAATAACACCAAGATAGCCAAGTGTTATCAGAGCAACACTAATACCAAACCAATATAGATTTCTGACCAGTGCAAGTTTTGCTTTTTCACGACTAAGAAATCTGTACATGTTGTTTTTATCATTAATAATGCCAAGGCATTTAATAATATCAAGCAAACTAATGATCCCCATGATTATGCCTAATGCAATAACCACAAAAGACAAGGAGTTTCCAACAAAAGTAGTGTCTGTGAGAAAAGACAGCATTTTCTATTAGTTACTCATGTAAGTAATACCTGGTCTTTTTAGTCTACTATAAAGTTCTTTAACTGCCTCAAGATCACAGTTACAGTGCTTAGAGGCTACAGTAAAATCTAGGTAGAATATCTCGTCTTCAATGCAAACAAATACGGCCAAGATCAAAGCAAGTTTATCTTCTTCGCTAATTTCGATGTCTGACAATGAATCTCGAATGTGAGTCTCCATAGTTTCTACGTCTCTAACGCCTTTAATAAATAAGAAAATCGAAACTCCCAGCATACTCATAAAATTGAGATCAGTGGACCTTAGATTCAATGATTCAGAAACGATAGCCTTAGCCTTAGCAAGTGCCTTATCACTTAAGCTTGGTGTCATGACTCTTCTCCCTTTTGGTTTTTTGTTTGTAACTAATTTATAGAACCTGTGAAGCTAGCGCTTATTTTTTGCACAACTCTCTTATAGAACAAGGAAATAACACTCACTCTTACATTCATTATTTGAGCTGCAATATTAAACTCCAAATCCTGCTTAGTTGCATTTGCGTCAACAGTTCCAATGGCACACAAAATCAGGATAAGTTGTTGCTGTGGAGACAGATCCTGGTACCCAAACTGCTCAATAAACTCGATGATATCTTTTAGGTTTATTGTCTGTAGTGCTCTTCTTGAGAAGAAATAAACAATATCTCTAGCATGGAAGTCAGCCAAGTCTTTTTCAGTAGAAAGAAATAGAATTAATGATGAGGTGAATTTCACATGCCAGCCGTTCATTAATTAGGGTTCGCTTCTACATAAAGTCTTAAATGTTCATAGAACATAGGGATACTTTCATATTTAACACCCAGAACCTCAGCAGCTACATCAAAATCTAGCATATACGTAGAATCATGCGTTACTAGAGTGTTAATTGCACAAACAGTAAGAATCATTTGGTCATCTTTAGGCAGTGCTTTAAAATGCATTTCTGCAATTCTACGCTCCAGTAGTTCAAGGTCTATTTTAAAGTGTGTTAAGGTGCCATCCGAAAAGTAATGTGCTATAGAAAAAGCAGTTCTTCTTGGTAGTTCAATTACTGTAGAAGCTGTTCCTATAAGTAAAATTGCCTCTTCCAACGTCATCTTGTCCCTCCACGTCTTGGCACATTGTAACAAATTTGAGGTATTTTCGCTTGTTTGGCCAACAAAAAAACCGAGTCTACGACCCGGCTATTTATACATAGTTACACTAGCTCATTTCATTCGCTAAGTGACTTGGTGGCTCTGCACCCCAATTCACTAATCTCATTTCATTCGCTAAGTGACTTGGTGGGCGAGACAGGACTTGAACCTGCACCGATTTTACTCGACAACGACCTCAACGTTGCGCGTATACCAATTCCGCCACTCGCCCAAACCATGGAATTATACTATAAAACTAACTATTTCTGAAATCAAAAAAGGACCCAAGGCAGTTTTTCTACTTTGGGTCCCAAACGAGTTGTATTTGATAGTGACTACACTTACCTTACATCTAGGTTACTTTGAATATCTAGGTATTAGTTAAATCTATTCATACTATTGCCCAGTGTTCTAAAGAAATCGTAGGCTGTATACTCAGGAATTTCCAATACTACATAGATTGCACGGTAATCTAGGTCAATCTTATCAGGACCTTTTACCCCCTCCCCATTAAATACATAGCTTACGGTATTTATTGCAGCAAGGGTTAGGATTATTTGCTGCCTTATAGGAAGTTTCTGGTACGCCATCTTTTCAAGATATTTTTTGACAATCTCATATAGAGCATCCAAGCTAATTTCCCCGTTACCTGCGAAGCGTCTTGATAGTCTAATTAGAAATACCTTATCTAGTTCAAGTTCTTTAGATTCACTGACTACTCTGGTAAGAGCTTTTAGGATATCCAAAGGTATGGCCATTTTTCTCTCCTGAACTTGATGATTTTAACACAGATTGGTGCAAAATCCCTTATATTATTATAGGTTATTTCTTGTTTCTCTAAAAATTGATGTGAATATTTAATGGTTTTACAATCTAATTTACTATTCTCATTTCATTCGTTAAGTGACTTGGTGGCTTTGCACCCCAATTCACTAATCTCATTTCATTCGTTAAGTGACTTGGTGGCTTTGCACCCCAATTCACTAATCTCATTTCATTCGTTAAGTGACTTGGTGCCAGAGAAGGGATTTGAACCCATACATCCTTGCGGATACAGCCGTCTGAAGACTGCGTGTCTACCAATTTCACCACTCTGGCAAAAAACCACTGATATTATAACATTAGGTTGAATGTCTACTTGGTGGAGTCAGGTTTTAACTAAGAAATGAGTTGATTTACTTTTTTAGTGGTAAAAGTTAGTTTTTTGTGCAAAGTAGGCACATAAATAAAGGAATCTCACTTCTAGAGACGTTTTCTCTCTTGGAGTTTTTGCCTACACTTTTTTTATCACTCGACCATTCTTCAATTTTTTCTATATAAAATCCTGCCTCAAATAAATCTTTTGATAGAGACTCTAGTGAGAAGTGATAGCTTATCGAAAAGTTTCCTTTAGCCCCTTTTGACGGGTCGTGGTTAACGGGGATTTCTATTTTAGATAGATATTTATTAATTTTTCTATACTGTATGTTATTTTTCTCGTCTATTTCCCATGAAGAATGTCTAGGGATTCTATAGTGGGGGTGGTTTATAACAATTAGTAACTTCCCGCCTTTTTTTATATATTTTGCAGCATTAAAAAGTACATTAGCTACTTTTCCGGTATTTTGTAGTGCGAGAATTATAGTACTGTGTGTGAACGTTTGAGACCCTATATTTAGAGGTTTAGTTATATCTCCAACTATAAAGCTGTGGTTGGATTGAATCTCATATTTTTTTGCAAATTCTATCAAAGACTCTGATAAATCAATGCCTAGATAGCTGGTGTTTTTAGGTAGGTGCCTTGCAAGGACCCCCTGCCCACAAGCAAGATCTAGAACCTTTGAGTTTTCATTTAATTTTAGAAGTTCCAGTGACTTTGGGATAACTAGATTTAGATGATAGTAATCGCCTTTATCCGCCAGATTTTTATTATATTTGGAACTTACTTTTTCCCAAGAGGTATCTTTCATTTGCTTATTTTACCCCATTTTTCCAATTTATGCACACTATGGGTTAACTTATCTCCAATCCAAAAAAAGACCCGTACCTAGTTTTGTGAATTTAGTTAAATCGTTTTTGCTAAAGATATAAATATCTGAGTTGTATATTGAACTATCTTTTCTAACTATAGCTAAAACCAGTTTTTGGTAGTTTTGGTTTTTTTGTACGCTTATACTGCCTGGTGATATTTGGCCTCCAAGTGCATTTGAAATTTCAACTTCAGAAGGAACAATAAAATCTCCAGCAGTATAAGGTGTTAATTTTCTTGAAGGTAGGTCAAGAATGTATTGATTATTTTTCATAGCAGTATTTGTTTTGGACCACATATCTGTGGATTCTACGTATACAGAGGTTACTATGCCTTTGCCGCTTTCGTAGTAAGTAAGTAAAAAATCTTCTGTATCAGATGGACTTACTAGAAGTTCTGATTTTCCTTCGGGTAAGGTTACAAGTTTGATTCCTGTTGCATTGCCGTTTAGCCATGGTCTTTCATATTGGGTTTGTAATGGGAAACTAGTAATAAACTGATCATTGTCCGGCCAATAATATTTGGATCCAATTGTTCCGAATGATACTAATTTGGTGTACTCAGAAGTGTTGAATACTGTTGCCACATCACTACTTGAACTACCAGATATTGCAATTAAGTACTTTCCATCAGGAGACCATTCAAAATCTTTGATATACGGGGATTTATTGTCTACGACGAATGTTGTATCACTTTCCAAATCTTTAACACTATATTTAGTTTCCTCTGAGTTGTCTGCATAAACGATTTTCTTTTTATCTGGAGATACGGAAACTACATCCGCTTGTATCACTTCTTTTGGTGTTTCTGAATAGTTTGAATCTGGAAGTTCCCCGTCTTCTAATTGCGTTGAGATTAAAAAAACACTACCTTCTGAGTTTTGGATATAAACTGAAGATGCGACCGGATTGTTATTAACAAACCCTCTAGTTACAGATTTTAGGATATTTCCAAAAGGTTTAAAGTTGTAAGCAGCTATCCCAACTAGAATTGTCAGTATTGCCAGCGCTGAAATAATTAGCACGTTTCTATTGAAATACTTCTTCATGCTATTAATATACCAGAATAGTTGTAATTTATCGTTTTAATGCTTTGGATTTGCTTTAGTAAGTTTGGTTTATTTTCTAGATGCTCTGTATCTTGCAGTTTTTTCGAGAATTTTTTTTCTTAGTCTTAGTGTAGAGGGGGTTATTTCTAATAACTCGTCGTCTTCAAGAAAACCGATGCTTTGTTCCAAACTCATAATTATTGGGGGAGTGAGTATTATTCCATCTTCTCCTACAGATCTATTGTTTGTCAGTTGTTTTTCCCTACAGACATTGATTTCCAAATCGTCATCGCGGCCATTTATTCCTACTATCATCCCTTCATATACCGGTATTTGGGGTCCTATAAATACGGGTCCTTTGTCTTGTGCTGTTGTTAGGCCGTATGCAGTAGATTTGCCTGTATCAGAAGCTACCAAAACCCCTCTTCTAAGCTTTTGAAATTCGCCACCGATTTTTTCATATCTTGAAAAGATAGTACTCATCACTGCAGTACCCTTTGACAGGGTGAGTAATGTGCTTCTAAGACCTAAGATTGATTTTGTAGGTATATCAAAAACCATTCGTGTACTAATACTTGTGATTTCTTCTTGAGAGAGCAGTACTCCCCTTCTCTTCCCAATTTCACCTTTTATTGCTCCAACGTACTCATTTTCCACATCTATTGTTAGTTCTTCTACTGGATCTAGTTCTTTACCATCTACTATTTTGGTAATAACTTTTGGTTTTCCTACCTCTAATTCGTAGCCCTCTCGTCTTAGAGTTTCCAAAAAAACTGAAAGATGCAGCTCACCCCTACCAGATACTATGTATTTGCCTTCTTCATCTACTTTGAATCTCATTGCTACATTTGTTTGTAATTCTTTTTCTATTCTTTCAAGAATCTGCCTTCCTGTTAAAAACTTCCCTTCTTTACCCATAAATGGTGACGTATTAGGTCCTATATACATACTCAGAGTTGGTTCGTCGATTCTGATTGTAGGTAGTGCTTCTTGGTTGTTAAAATCACAAATTGTATCTCCAATACCCGCATTTTTTATTCCCGTTAGAGCGATAATATCTCCTGAAACTCCTTCTTCTGCTTCTATTCTTTTTAGTCCTTGGCTTACAAAAATTTTCTCAATGGATGCTTGTTCTATAGAACCGTCTGCTTTAATTAGTGCTACTTTTGCTCCTATAATTGCTTTACCTCTCTTAATCCTTCCTATTGCATACTTACCTTTGTAGTTATCCCAATCAAGTGAGGAAACAAGCATTTGAAATGAAGATTCATTATCTGTTTTTGGGGCCGGTATATGTTTTAGAATTGCTTCAAATATAGGAGATAAATCTGCTTCTTGTGCAAAGTTTTCCGGATGTTCTGCCCATGCTTTTTCTTCCCTACCAATCGCATATAGTACCGGGGCATCTAAGTGGTCTTCATGTGTTGCTAGTTCCAGTATTAAGTCTTGGACTTTTTTTAGTGTGTCTTGAGTTCTTGCATCTTTTTTGTCGATTTTATTAACTATTACGATTACTTTAAGTCCAAGTTCTAAAGCTTTGCCCAATACAAATTTAGTTTGAGGCATGGGGCCTTCCTGAGCGTCTACTAAAAGTAGAGCACCGTCAGCCATGTTAAGTGTTCTCTCAACTTCTCCTCCGAAATCAGCGTGACCTGGGGTATCAATTATATTAATTTTTACTCCCTTATACATTACAGCTGTATTTTTAGCCAAAATTGTAATACCTCTTTCTCTTTCTTGGTCGTTTGAGTCCATTATTAAATCCTGAGACATAAAAGTTTCATTGTCTCTGAAAGTTTTTGATTGCTTTAATAAACCATCTACGAGGGTGGTTTTACCATGGTCAACGTGTGCAATTATAGCTATATTTCTTAGTTCCATAATTTCTAAAAACTTTACCTAAACGCATACTTGCGTGAGCTATCATCTGCTCATACCACCTAAGTGGTAGCTTAATCATTATTGGGCAATGATCAATGTTGAGGATTTTCTGCCTAATTTTTGTTAAAAGCGGGCAATTCAAAATCGATATATTATACCATACTGTAGATCAGTTACACAGTTTTGACTTGATATTTATAGATTAATCAAGTATTTTAACTCTGTTGGTTTAAGTTATATCTTAATGTACATGTAGATGCCACGGGTAAGTTTTACACGCCATACATAACCAGAGAGTGTTTACATTCCTTGACATATAAAGAATAACTACCAAGAGGGAGAGGCAGATGGCCACAAGACTCCAATTTAATTCTGGGCAGGCTTCAGATTTTGATTCTGGACATTACCATACTCTGTTTGATTTCACAGATTATGGTCTAGTTGATAGTGAGAGAAGTAGAGTTAGCAATTTACTAGGTCAACAAATTTTCGATAATTATTGGGAATATAGAAGACCTTTGAGCGTTCATTTATACCGCAGAAAGCCTACTTCTTCCGTACCAGAATGGAATAAACTAAGTGATACTGTGTACTGTAGATTTACTGAAGGAAATTCTGTTTTTGAGGTGGTTTGCTACAAACGTACGCATATACTACTGAATCTTACAGGCATTTCTATATACAAAGCAGTTGCTCTTGTACCTGCATTACGAACACTAGGTTTTGATTTTCATGAGATTTTAGCAGTTCGTAAAGGAATTAAGGAGTATTTAGTTGGTCCTACTTATGTTGAGTTGTGTATAGCTCAGAGCGAAACAAGACCTTATGCTAAGAGGGTTTCTTTTAAGCACGGTACTATTTATGTATTAAGCGATGGTGTATTTGTTTTCCATCTGAGGTTTCCAGAAGACATCATAACTTAAAACTTTCTTGAACCTAACACTCTACTCTTTTGGGTGTTAGGTTTTACATATAAAGCTAAATCATAAGTATCAGATTCAAGTTGTCAGTTTTACCAGGTCTTACTTGACTTGTCTGAGTTGACTTGTGAATATGTGTATACTTATGTAAAAGTCTATAAGACTTGAAAGTTCCCCATCATTCCACTTTCTAAATGTTCGGGTATGTGACAATGAAACATCCAGGTTCCTGGGTTAGTCATTTCTACAAGCAGATCTACAGTGTCCCCAGTTTGAATTAGTGCAGAGTCTTTCCACGCTAAATTACTTGTTGGTTCACCGTTTGTTGCTAATACAATAAACCTTTGACCATGAATGTGAAATGGGTGTTGCATGGGATGTTGGGATTTATCACTATTAAATATTCTTAACTTAATTAGTTCATCTTTGCTAAAAGTCCAATTGATATCATGATTAGTTTTTTCAGTTATAGTATCTATAAGTTCCCACTTTACGGTTTTGGTTGTAGAGGCAGCATTCATCATGGGCATGGTGTCCTCCCATTCAATTTTTCCGTAGGTTTGTACACTATTCATAGTATTATTTCCCATTAATGACCCGTCAGGCATCATATGCATACCCTCCCCTCCCATCATTCCGGATGCACTTTTCATTTCTAAAGATATCTCAACTGATTTATCTGGTGCAATATTTATGTAGTTTGAAAGATTAGTTCTATAATCTGTTAGCTCTTTATTGTATTTAATTTCAAAGAATTCTTTTGAATAGTTTGCGTCAGTGACTTTGTCACTGACGCTGATAACTCCTAATATATACTCTTTTTCCGGAGTATTATGTAATAGTGTGTAGTTGCCTGGTTTATCAAAATAAACTTCAAATATGACTCTTTCTGATGGTCCTAGGATAATAGACTCCACAAATTCTTCTTTCTCGTATTTGCCATTATCTGAGCCAACAAGTTTTATTCTTGCTCCTTGGATTGATAGATTAAATACCCGGGTATTGGCTGAATTAGATGCGTAGTACCTTACAACATCACCAAAATTAACATTATCAGAATATTTTGTATCTCCATTTACAAGTAGAGTGTTTCCAAATCTACCCATTAGTACATAATTTGCAGTTTCGTTATCAAAAGTTTCTATTCCATTTAGCGTAAGTGAAATGTCGTCTACAAACAGTATTTTTTCGGAGTTTACAGGATTCCACTCTTCTTTGTTGTTAGGCTCTACTAAAAAATTCCCATAGAGTCCCATTTCTTGGGTATAATCCTCTCTTATGTGTGGGTGGTACCAGAAAAGACCTTGGTCTGGAAATTTAACTTTATAGCTGAAAGTTTCACCGGGTTTAATTTCTTCTTGTGTAACTTTTGGAACACCATCATATTTGTTTTCAAGTCTAACTCCGTGAGAGTGTAGTGTTGTTGGTACATCTAATTCATTTTTTAACTCAAGAATAATTTCTGAACCTTGTTTTACTTTGATTAAAGGTCCAGGGATAGATCCATTATATCCTAGCATCCTGACTTTATTACCGTTCAGCTCCTTTTCTATGAACTTAGCGTTTATTAAATATGTATCTCCGTTATTTAAATTAACTATTTCTTGAGGTTGTACTTTGCTCCCAGTTGTGTTTGCATGCTCGGTATCTTTGATAGCAGTGTTTTTAGTAAGAAGATATAAAACAACTGGTATTAGTATAAATACTACAATGATTACAAAGATTTTTATTAATTTTTTCATGATTATTATCTTTTGTTTTTAAATACTCATTATTACTATAGAAAGATCTAGACGTATTTTAAGTTATAGTTTCTACTAGTTATCATGCTGTCTATATTTAGTTAGATTCAACGTATTTTTTAAAGTTATCTAAATATGCCTGCCATCCTGATCTTTGTAATTCCTCAGAATTTTCAGTCTCTGCATCAAAAGTTTCAGTTACTAAAACTCCATCCGCAACTTCTGTAAACTCTACACAAACATTTCTATCATCAGTCATATCAAAATCTATTAATTTGTTTTCCTGGATTTCCTTATACACCCCCTCAAAAATAAAATCTGCACTGCTATCCTTTGCAAAGTTATGTACTCTAAGCCTTCCCCCAACCCTTAGATCATTTTCAATTCCTTTTGCTCCCCAATCATTGGAAGCAAAAGACCACCCCGAGTAGTGTTCTATACCATTGAAATATTGCCAGACTTTTTTTATAGGTGCTTTTACGGTTGTTTGTACAGTTATTTTCTGCATATGTATTTATAATTATCTATATAATACAAAATTTTGCACAAATATCAAACTAGTTATATTTAATGGTATTTTGTTTGAGGAATTACAGTCTGCTTGGTAGTAGTTATTTTAGGTATACAATACAGAGACTTCTCATGTATAAATATTGTAATAGAGTGTTTTACATTTTTTCCGATTGATAGTTCGAATATTATTTAAAGGTAAATAAACCATAGTAATGGGATTTTAATAAAAGAAAAAGTTCGTACGACAATTTTTGTACGTACGAACTTACGTAGGTGTTACTTTTTAATCGTCAGGCTTCCTAGACAGCTAATGTTTGTGCAAGTCCAAAGATTGTTTCTAGGTCAGGCAAGATTCCATTAACTGCTGAATTTAGCATAGTGTTAACAATAGTACCGCAATCCTTACAGTCCACATGTTGGACGAAAACTTGTTGTGGTTTTCCGTTTTTATCGATTTGCTGAACATACTCACCCTGCATAATTACACATATTGGGATTCTCTCTCCCTTGGAGTTATAGCAACGCGAGTATTTTGCTACCAGACAGTTTTGTGGAGTTTGGAGTGCGGTTGCGTCTGGATGTAGCCTCTCTATTGCTGCCTTAGACATCACTAAACGTTCCCCAAACCTCATTTTGGTTTGGAGTAGCATTTCTACAATGTCAGCCCGCATCTTATCTGTTAAGACAAGTCCAGTTTCTTGATTAGCCTTTGATGGTGTAAAGGTACTACAAACTAACCCATCAGTAATATCTGTTTCAGTAAGCAGTCTACAAACATCATCAACCTCCAACATGTTCAATTGGTTGATTGTCATGTGGGCCATAACTGGAAATTCTCTAGTAGCACGCGCGTGCGTAAGATTTTGCCACAGCTTATTAAACAATCCAGGGCTTTTACGTACAGTATCATGAGTCTGGTTCAAGCCATCTATTGATACAAAATGCATTACACCTTCAAGACCTGTATGCATAGGTATAACACCCGAAGTTACTACCCAGTATGCTTTTACGATACGCTCTCGCAAAACTCTCTTTAAGAGCTTAGAACGAACATACGGTTCACCGCCGGATAGAACTATATGTACCACCCCTGCTTTTCTTTGCTCATATAGGAATGTCAAAACTTCCTCATCAGTCATCTGACTTTCCGGGACACCCCGCCGTCTCCAGATACAATTACATCCAATGGGACAAAGATTGGTAAATTCCAGACACGTTGAATAAGGAGCTCCACTCATTACGCTTCTGGCTAAGATGGTAAGGTCTTTAGCTAAAACTAACCCTTTCCTCAATGCTTCGATACCACTTGACGGTCTCATTCCGAATCACCTTTCTATGCTAGATTAAGTAAGAATATATCATACTAACCCTTGGAGTAAAATGCAGTTTACTATAAATAGTACTTATCTGGTTTAACATGAACCTTAGTCTAAATTGTTATATTTCTAATAATATGGAAACTTTGCTGGTGAGGACGCTGGGAATCGAACCCAGGACCAAGGGATTAAGAGTCCCCTGCTCTACCGCTGAGCTACGTCCCCTCAACTAACGCTCAAGATTATATCAAAAAAAATGGCCGATTTCCTCATCCTGAGAAAGGTCGGCCAGTTAAGAACTGTTAAACAGTAATCGCTAAATTCAGATCCAACCTAAACCAAAACCTTATACCTGCCAGAGTGTCTTGTTCTACAGCTGCCTGAATTAGATATACATCAGAGCCATTTGGCATTAAAACAGCATCAAGCGACATCTCCTTATTGTTTGCGTCTATTAAGGTTACCCAAGTACCTAAGTTCGCAAGGGTAGTTTTAGTACCTAAGTACAACTGTCCCTTAAAGTTAGCTACGACCGCTTTAAATTCGAAAATACCGGTATCTCTATATCTGGTAACTGTTACTTGTTTATTATGCCAATATCCTAATTGAAACTTATTGGGATACCTCGGCATTACTCACCCTCATCTGCTTGATAAAGTACCTCCTGAGTTACTTCATAAAAATAAATAGCATTTCTAGAAGTCCTAAAAATAAGCTTAGGTGTTACTTTATCTTTTACCCTCACAGTTTTTGTTGCAACTCTGTGTGTTTTTCTACTAGCCGCATGCGTAATTGTAAGCTGTGGATTGTCTCCATAATCAATACTTGTGAGTATATACAATCTATTATGTTCAACTACACTTTTTCCTCTGGTATCTACACCGTTATCACCTGTTACAGTAATAGGTAGGTTGTCCCAGCTGGAAACATCGAGCATTTTTCACTCCCTCTACTGAGAATTTAACATTTTTAAGCAAGTATTACAATATTATAGGTTATTTATGGTATAAAAAAGCACTTGAAATTTGTGAGATCTCAAGTGCATTAAATGCTACTTTTCGACTACGGACCAGGTATCACCAAGCATAATATAAAGCCGAGTTGTGTCAAAAGCCACTCTCTCGTGACTTACTGTAATTGTGTTTTCTGCATCCCTGTAAGTTCCCATAACATCAGGATCAATACAAATAGTAGAAACAGTATAATTCCCATACAGATTATGAGCTGCAATAACAAATACCTTTTGTCTAGTATCCAGACCCCCATATCCACTAATATTGCATTTCCCAACGCCGATATCCAATACGGTTAGTCTGTATCCGGCAGGAGTAACAAGCTCAAGTCCTTCGTCAAGCTCCACCTTCCTGTTGTTAGGTTCGTCTACCTCAGAAAGAACTTCCCATCTGGGCATAGCCCCTGTATACATAGGTTTTTGTTCAGAGTTGGCAGCCATAGCAATAACCACAGAAAGTGCAATTCCCACTACATATATAACCACAAAAGCAAACCCCTGTTTTTGATTCTTATTAGCATCGAGTGTTTTCCACAAGTCAGATAAAGTTTCTGTAGATGTTTCTCTTTTAAGCTCTTCAATTGCTACAATAGAATAGCCCCCAAGAATTAGAATATTTCTGATCACAACTAGTACGGATATAGCAGTTACAATGGTACCGCTCGGATTGGCATATGTTACTAACATTGGGGCAAATACTACGACGGATGCTATAGCCATAAGAGCAAATCCTATAGTCACAGTTAAATACCCAAATCTTTCCCACCCTGTCTGCTCAATCTTGTTACCATGGACATCTTTCTTATCGTCCAAAGTTATAAGGAATCCCAGAAAACCATAAGCTAAACCAGATATGAAAACGACGATCTTTAATCCAAATAGCCATCCGTCAGCTCCTGCGTAGAAAACTGACGCTGCAATCAAATTAAAAATAGTCAAATCAGCTATTGCATAGGTAAGTCTGCTCCAGAATGTACGAGGTTTGTTCATTTTCCCTCCATCTCCTAATGAGCATTGTACTATAGATTTTGTAAGTTGTGAAAGCTTATTCTATTAAGCTTTTGAGAGTGTGATAATTACAGTTTCCCTAGTCCAGAGTAGTAAGTATCTTCTTCTTTCTACAACCATAAATTCTAATTCCCACCCGTCCTTTGAGTAGGAGTTTAACGTAGCCTCGACTTTTTTCTCAGGTATTGAACCGGAATTTAGTAGTATAGTACTAAGCCCACTTTCAGATATAGTTTCTACTTTGTATATTTTTGACATGCTCTGATTATATTCCCATTTACTTTGGAAGTAACTAGATTATTAGTTCTATTAAGATCCTATATGTGGAGTTGCTATAGTTGAAGGTCGTAGTGTTCGGGTTTTTTACTATGGTAACTTTATCCGATAAGTTGACTTAGAATATTTTTACCTGAATTCTTGATTTCTTCATCTTCTTGTCTATCTATCCAAAACTTTTGAACTTGTTCTATTCCGTCTGTACTTCTTGCAATAAGTTGTTTTACTATTGTTTCAACTGCAGACCTTTCGGTTTCAGAACCATTTTTATAAAGAATTGTAAGAAGTATAAAAGTGCTGGAACCAATAACAACTTTCCTATCTGTATCTTTAACTTTATTATCTATTGGATGTGCCACGTAAGCTTGAACAGTTTTATATCCTTGTAGTAGCATCTCTGTCAGTCTGTGAGATCCGTCTAATGTAAGAATTTTTCCTTCCTTTTCTCTTAGAAGAAGTTTTGAAAATTCTATTTTTTTGTTTGTAGGTTTGAGTGAGGAGAGATTTTCTGGGTCGTTTGGAAAATTTTTAAAGTAGTTTAGTAGATAATCTCTTAAATTTGGTGCTTTACCCCCAATTTCTGAAGAACTAATTAGTTTGTTGATATTTGTATCCATACCAAAATAGATTAAATTTTCAACATCCCACTCTTCTTCGTTCCAGATATACCCATCCCTGGTTATGTTATAGTAAACTCCATTAAGGTGGTATGTAAACGATATGGCTTCTAATAATGGTAGAATCTTGGATTCTTTAAGTGTGTTTATACTATTTTCAATTTCCTCATGTCTTATATTCGGGAATAGTTTGGAAAGCTCTACTTTTAAATAGTATTTTGCGACTTCAATTGCAGAAACATCCGACTTAATTATTTTTATAGGTGTTGGATTACCCATGAGTTAGATTATAGCATTGTAGCTAAGATCCATAAGATGTGCCTTATCTTTATTTGGCGCCTCCAGAGAGATTCGAACTCCCGACCCCTTCGTCCGAAGCGAAGTGCTCTAATCCGCTGAGCTATGGAGGCACAGTGTTTCTGGCTTATTATACTCAATCTTATCGAAATGTTAAAATCTAGTAACTATGCCAAGAATAAATAAAATAGCTTTTTTTATATATTTGATATGTTTAGGACTAGCTATACTTAGTATAAATAGCGTCTTAAAGGTAGATAAAGTGGATGTAGGTGAGGTAGATGAGGACAAGAAGGTAGAAAAAACTTACGAAGTTACCGCAAAAGTTACGGTACAGGGTAAAGATGTCGCTTCTGTAAAATTACTAAATAGTGACAGTATTTATGATGCTCTTGATGAGTTAAGAGAGGATGGTTTGGTCTCTTTTGAATTTACCTCTTATGTAGATCATATTGTTTTAGAAGAAGTTAACTCTGTTTCAGCGCCAAAAGGTAAATCTTGGCTCATTTTACTCAATGGATTAGATGTTACTAATGACTTTAGGCAAACCAATATTACAAAAGATTCTGAGATAAGCGTTGTTTTAAATTAGTACTATAAGCTTAACAATCTGTGTTTTTATTACTGTATAGAGTGTTTTTTTGAATTGACCCACGCTCACATTTTTCTTTGCAAAGAAAAGTTATTAAGCCTTTATTCATATCTAAGGGCTACAATTGGATCAAGTTTACTAGCCTTAATCGCAGGAGCAACTCCGAAGATAATGCCGATTATTGCAGAAACCAAAAAAGATAAGGTTATATAGAAAGGATTAAGAGCTGTATCTATAAAAAACCCTATCACATAAGAAAATCCTATACCTATAACTACACCAAACAAGCCACCCAAAACAGACAGTATTATTGCTTCAAGTAGAAACTGGGTTAGGACATTTGTTGAACTTGCTCCTATTGCTTTTCTAAGTCCAATTTCTTTTGTTCGTTCTGTGACTGATACAAACATTATATTCATTATTCCAACTCCTCCTACAATCAAGGATATTGCGGCGATACCTCCTAGTGCAGTTGCAAGTACTCCAAGAATAGACTTAATAAAATCTAAGCTTTGTTCTTGGCTTACTACCGAAAAATCATCCTCAGTGATGTATTGTTTTATTACATTGTTTATATTCTTTTTTACTGCATCAACATTGTCTAGGTTCTGAAGCCTTATATAGAAGAAATTGGGTCTATCTATTTGATATCTTGTTCTTGCAACGCTGACTGGCACGTACACAGTATTATCTTGGCTTTGACCAAACACAGCACCTCTTTTTTCAAGTATTCCCACAACGGTGTATTTAATACCCTTAACTGTAATTTCTTTTCCTATTGGGTCTATGTTCTCAAAAAGATTCTTTCTCACATCCTCTCCTATTACTACATTTAATTTAACTCCAGATATGTCTGAATTGTTGATCTGTCTGCCCTTTACCGTTTCCAGCTTATTTATTGTGAAGAATTTACTGTCAACGCCATATGTTGTGACGTTGTCACTTTCTTTATTTTTATATTTTGCAGTTCCTGTAGTAAAAACTAAAACTGATACGTCAGTAACCCCTTCGACATTAGCTACTTTATTTCCCATGTCAAAAGTTAATTTATTTACAATACTCCCCCCAGGACCTCTGGAGCCACCTGTTTTGCCCGGAAACAGGAAAAGCGTATTTGAGCCGAAACTTTCAAATTGCGTAGTAATGGTTTTTTGAAGACCGCCTACTATAGAAGTTAGTATAATAACGGCAGCAACACCAATAATAATCCCAAGCATTGTAAGAAATGTTCTGATTTTATTTAGTTTTAGTGACTTAATAGCAAGTTTTAAAAACTCATTCATTTTTTTATATCCTCCACGATTTTCCCATCGTTGATTTTAATTACTCTATCCGTAATTTTTGTAATATCTTCATCATGAGTAACAATTATTATAGTTTTACCCTCCTCATGCAGTTCTTCCAGAAGTTTAAGAATCTCTTCAGTAGATTTAGAATCTAAGTTTCCTGTAGGCTCATCTGCAAGGATTATAGAAGGGTTATTTATCAGTGATCTTGCAATTGCGACTCTTTGTTGTTGCCCACCGGATAGTTGGTTTGGCATATTTTTTGTGCGCTGTTCCAATCCAACTCTTTTTAAAATATTTCTTGCTCTTTCTTCAGCACCTACCTTTGCAGCTATATTGTAAACAGTTGGCAGTAATACATTATCTAGAGCTGAAGTTCTTGCCAATAAATTAAATGCTTGGAAGATAAATCCTATTTTCTCACTTCTAACTTTTGCTAATTCGTCATCTGAAAGTTCGTTTACTTTTTTACCATCTAAATGGAGGGTGCCTTTTGTTGGTCTATCCAAAAGACCTATAATATGCATAAGAGTCGATTTCCCTGAACCAGATTTACCTAATATACTTATAAATTCTCCCTGATTTATTTCAAGGCTTACTTCGTCGACAGCTTTGACAAGCGTGTCGCCTAAAAAATACTCTTTTGAGACACCGTCAATCTTTAATAAGGGAAATTTGTTGTCCATCTTTAATAGTTGTAATATCTACACCTGTTACTACAAGGTCTCCTTCATTTAATCCTGATTTGATTGCATAGTACTCATCTCCCTCAAATCCTACTTCAACTTTAGTTTTGAGAGCTTTGCCATTTTTAATTACATACACAAAATCATTATTATCTCCCTCAAACGTAACAGCGTCAAAAGGTACAGCAATTTGTTCTGTTTCTTTACCTACTTGAATTTTAGCTGTACCGGTAAGCCCAATGATAGGCTTTATGTTTTCAAAATTTACCTCTATGTAAGTTTCCACAATATTTCCTCCGCTTGATGTGATAGAAGTTTTTGCATCAATTGTAGATACAAAGCCTTCAAACTCTTTTTCAGCATAACCTTCTAGTTCTACTCTTACTGGTTGGCTTAAAACTATACTTTGTATGTCGGCCTCATCAACCTCCGCTACAAATTGTAAATCAGCGCTATTTGTAATTGAGTAAAGTTCTTGACCCACCAGTATACTATCGCCTATCTTTAAGTTTTCGAGTGCTAGAAATCCTGTATTTGGAGCTTTTAGTTTTGAATTTTTGTAGTTATCACTAGCCAATAGGAATGTTGAATAAGTAGAAGCAACACTTTGTTTAGTAGATTCTTGTTTTTCTTTTATAGTATTTAGCGAGGATACCGCACTTTGATAAGCTGATTCTGAAGTTTTTAGTGCTTGTTTGTTATCAAAACTGTCATCTTCATTGTAATCTCTTTGAGCTGCATCTCTAGCATATCTCTTATCACTGACAGAGGCCTCTGCAGCTTTGATTTGTTGATCATATGTGTCTGCCGTGGCTTTAGCTGCTAAATAGGCTTGCCAGGAAGAGGTATAGGATGCATTTAAGCTGAGTTCATCAAATTCCAAAACTATATCATCCTTACTTACTTGAGAGCCACTGTGATAATTTATCTTTTTAATTTTAGCCGAAACAGGGCTTTTTACGACATTTGAGGTGTCTGCTTTAGTTTCACCTGAAGCATTAATGTTTTTGATTACTTCGATTCTTGAAACCTTATACTCTCTTACATTTACTGCACCATTTGGTCTAAATATTATGAAAATACCAACTAATATTGCTCCAACAATTATAAAAGTGTTTCTTTTATGTTTTTTAATGTAAATCCAGAAACTTCCAAGCATATCTTATGGATTATACCTCAAAGTGCTAGTATGATGTAAGTATGCTTAAGTCTCATCATCCCAGAAGACATTTAAACAGTTTCAAGTATGCTTTTGCGGGTCTTAAACATGTTTTTGTTAACGAGGCTAACTTTAGACTCCAGACTGTATTTATGATTTTATCCTTTTTGCTTGCTCTATTTTTTCATATAGATGCTTTAAGCTGGGTTTTAGTAGTAATATCCTGTGGAATGTTACTAGGTGCTGAGATTTTAAATACCGTGATTGAGGAATTTATTGACCACTTAATAAAAGAGCACCATGAGGGTGCAAAAGTTATAAAAGATATGTCTGCGGCTTTTGTGCTTGTAAATTCATTTGTTGCAGTGATGGTATTTATATACGTTTTCTTACCCTATTTTATTTCCGTTTTCTAAATTGCTCAGAACAATAATAAGAGCTAAGTACAAGCTTCCAAAAACATACCCTGCCGCTACATCCAATACTGAGTGGTAGCCAAGTAAAATTCTAGACGCTCCTACAAAAAGAATCATCACTAAGCATAGTATTTGAAGCGTTATTTTAGATTGTTTAGATAATTTAGAGTTGCGTAAATATGTTAAGAAAAAGATATATCCAAAAAAAACTGTGTAGAAAACAACGTGTGAAGAGGGAAAGGTGTACTTATCTCCCTCAAAATACATTGCCATGCCTTCTCTTGCAGGATTTTCAATCTTGAAGATCTCTTTAAGTATTAATGAGTAAGGGTAGCTAAGTGAGCTTAGCATTAAAAATAAGAAGTCTTTTGTTAGCTTATTATGCAGTAAAAGTAGTGCGGTTATAAGTATAGTAAAAAGTACAAAAATTGGCTGATTACCAAATTCACTCACTCCTATTATCAAGTCTTTAAGCAGTTGTATGGGCATTATTTAGCACTCAGCGGCTGAAAATTAGGTGGGAGGTAATAAATTTTTACTAGTTCTTTGCCCTCTTTTTTTATTATATTAACCGGTTCATTTTCATCAACCCAAGCTTTTGCCCTTTCATTTAAGATTTTATCAGTAAAAGATTGAGGATTTAGTACGTAAATGTAGTAACCAATATTTTCACCGCTTTTTACCAGAGGAACATAGTATCTAACTATACTATCTCTTTCGTTTGTAGTATAAAAAGAGCTGGCTGATTGTAGTTTTATAAAATTCCTGACTTCTTCCCATTCTCTACTATATGGAAATCCAAATAAACTCAGGTGATAGGAAGCGCTAGGTTTACTAAAGTTCCACACAAAGAATTTTTCATTTTCCCATGGGTATTCACTTTTATGATCAACAAAAATAAAATAGCTTTGAAGTGCAATAAATGTAAAGACAGTAAATACCCCGATTGAAAAGACGAAGTTACAAAGAATTTTTTGCCTTAAAACCCTACCTAACACTTCATGTATAAAATTAACGCCAAAACCCATCATTATCATTCCGGGTACCAGATAATTGAATATATGAGTTCCTGGTAGATTTATTACAAGCTCCAAAAAAATAAGCGGAAGTAACCCCCACAATATTACAAGAAATTTTTCAATATGGCTGAAGAAGTTACGTTTAATGAAGGTAAGTAGTCCGAGTACAAATAGCCCCACATACATATGGATAACATAAATAGGTTGATATACAGTAAAAAGGTAATAAGAGCTAGATACTTTACCATCTCCCCCAGAAACTCTATTACTCCAATACGCTAAAGTTGCATCCTTGATAGAAAAAACAAATGGTACATAGAAAGCAAGTAGTAATCCTGCACTTACAGATCCTGCAAGAATAAAATTAAAAAGCTTAAACTTGTAGTTGTAACTAGCTGTTTTAAACCACTTATACAAAAAATAAAAAGCAAATGGTGCAATAAAAATACCATTGTAATGAGAAAGTATAGACATTGCCCACGCTGATAGACCTAGGTAGATAAATACAACGTTATATTTATTATTTGGTTTGTATGCTGCTAATGATAGAAGATAAAGTGCTAAGAATTCAAAGAATAGAATAAAAGACTGATATTGTACTATTCTCGCGAACGCTACCAAAAACCCATTAGTTGCAAAAAAGAAAGACGCAAAAAAAGCAACTTTCTTGCCAAATATTATTTCTACAAATTTATAAAAAAGAATAACTGCTAAAAAACTTGCAATAGCAAAAGGCAATCTAGTAAGAAGTTGATTATCGTATCCTGGGTTTATAAAGCTTACAATCATTGTGATCAAAAACTGTACAGGTCCTTTTCTTTGATCTAAAAGAAACTCAGTGGCTGTCTCATCGGATCCTGGCATAAATAAGGCTTTTATTTCATCGCCTTGATAATCTGAATAGCCTAAATGAGTAAACCTTAAAACGGAAGCAATTACTATAACGATCAATAAAAGGTAGTTGTTTTTTAGAAAAATTCTAGTTTTTAAAAACATGTTAATACTATATTACCTACTTAACATCAAAAATTACAAGTTCATTCATAGCTCTGGTTGAAGCTACAAAATACTTTTTAGCCTCAGTGTAAGTACTAATTAGTGATAGTTTGTTACCTAAAACATATACTTTTGAAAATTCCAGTCCCTTGCAATCTTCAAATTTTGTTAAGTAGAGCCCTTTAGGTAGGTATGATATTTTCTTGCTTGGGTCTAATTTTACATACTGATCCTCTGGAAGATTCATATGAGTTAGAAACTTATCAAGTTCAGTAAACGCGTCTATATCGTAACAGATTATCCCTATACTCTTATCTAAATTTGCTAGTTCAGATTTAAGAAGATTTTTTGTTTTTTCAACTGCATCTAGGCTAGATTCTACTACTTCATACATTGGTTTGAGCCCTACTCTATTAATGGACTTAGGTAAGTATTTTTCCGTATAAGGTTTTAATATTGTGTTAGCAAATTCAATTATCTGTTTTGTGCTTCTATAATTAGTATCTAATTCAAATGTTTGAGCATTCTTAGCTTCACGTATTACTTGAGATATATCTTCCCACTTCGTTAGGCCTTCATTTTGGTAGGATTGATTAAGATCACCTAGAATGCAAAATCTACCGTTTATAACAGCTTTACTAAGTACAGCAAACTCCAATAACCCGAAATCTTGGCCCTCATCCACCACACAGTACTCAAATTTTCTAATTGCTTCTATTCCCACTACCTCGGAATAAACGTATGTATATAGTAGTGTTTCGTAGTAACCAAGTTTTGAATGATGATTAATTTTAAGTTCTTTGATAATTTCCAGAAGTGTAGTTTCTTTGATAGTAGTTCTGATTTTTTTGAGTTTATTGATTAGTTTTTTTAAGGTTTTGACATTGTCTTTCCAAAGCATTTCCCTGGATGAGCCGGCATGTTCTGTTAAGTTATATTGTTGAATATCAATTTCTTCTTCGAGTTCTGCGATACATTCTGAATAGTTTTGATAAGGTGTTTGGTTGTAGTTGTATACATACCCTGCAAAACTTTCAAATTCCTTTGTTTCTAATAATTCAGTCATTTCAAGATCATACTTTTCGGCAATGGACCTTAACCTATGGTGTAAAAGCTCATGCGTTTTTATGTTGTATTTAGTTATATCAGTACCTAGTGAGAAGTCGTATTTTATCCTTAAGCCTTCCCCAAAAACGATGTTAACCAACAGATCCTTTAGTGTCTTATAGTTGATATCAAATATTCCAAGTTTTGGAAATAGTGTTGATAAATATCCTACAAGTATTTGGTTTTTTGCAATAAGTATTGAACGTTCAGGATGAATCAATTCAGGGAAGTTAAAAAAAATGTGTGAAAGTTTATGTATTGCTACAGTGCTTTTTCCACTACCCACACAACCTTGTACTATAGATATTTGTCTTGGATCCGCTTCAATGATATTTAACTGAGACTCTTGAATAGTTTCGACAATATCTTCCAATACACCTCCTGTTCTTTTTTCCAGTTTTGAGTTTAAGATTTGAGATTCGTCCAGCTGTATATCATTGTTAAAGTATTTAATTAGATCACCATTGTCCATTTCAAAACTTCGTTTTAGTGTTAAGTCTTTTGTAACTAAGCCATCTGGAGTGTCGTAGGTTACTCCGTTTTGCGGATATCTATATCTATAATAAACTGAGGCGACTTTTGCTCTCCAATCTATAACTTCTGGTTTATCATCAGTAAAGCCAAATTTACCAATATAGTAAGCTTCTTCAATTTTCGAAACAGGGTCTTTTAAATTTAGTCTTGCAAAATAGGTTTCTTTTAGAAGTGATTTAATTTCTTCCAGCCTTTGATATTTATCTTTAATATTAAATGCCTTGTTTTGTTCATCTAATTGCTCTATAAAAAAGAATAAATCTGCTCCATTCGTTTCTCTATTTTCCCTAAGATCTTTAAGAGTTTCTAGATTCTTATCGCCTAAAGCTTTCATCCCATCCTCTATAAAGTTTTTTGATTCGATTAATTTCTGTTGAACTGATTTTAAATGGCTTTTTTCTTGTTCTAGGACTTTGTGTTCCATTGGTTAGATTAGTCTTCCTTTGAGACCATTACAACAAATTCACCTTTAGGGGATCTGTTTTTTGTTTTCTCCAACAAAATACTTACTTTATCAGTAACGATTTCCTCATGGATTTTAGTAAGCTCTCTTGCTAAACAGACTTTTCTGTCACCGAGGGTTTCTAAAATCTCCTCAAGAAGTTTGACTATTCTATAGGGTGATTCATAAATAATCAAGGTATTATCAAGATCACCGTATATTTTTAAAAGATTTTGTCTTCTTCCGGATGTTTTAGGCAAAAAACCCAGAAAAACAAACCTATCTGTAGGAAGTCCTGAGGCAGATATAGCTGTCATTGCAGCTGTAGGTCCCGGAACCGGTACAACATTGATATTTTTATTCTTTAATTCTCTGACAAGTTTAAATCCTGGATCAGATATCACGGGAGTTCCTGAGTCTGAGACCAAACTTAGTACCTTCCCTTCTTCTAATAAGCCTAAGACAGTGTCTATTATCCGTTCATGATTTTGGTCTCTGTATGAGATTTGCTCAGCTTTAATATTTAAATTATTTAATAGTTTTGATGTTTCTCTTGTATCTTCCGATAATATTATGTCTGAGGATTTTAAAATATCTATTGCTCTTAGCGTAATATCATTGAAATTTCCAATTGGGCCTGATACAAGATATAATCTACCCTGATTCATTCGTATATATTAGCACAAATACAATAAAAACATGCCAAAAAGCGTTCTAAAAAGTATTAACTTAAGAGGGAAAACACTTAATTTTCCATGTTTTTTTCCTGATGCCACAAAGGCTGTTATTAAGGGTTTACCTACAAATGATTTATTGCGTACAAAAACTACAGGGATTGTTGTTAATACCTATCACATAATGCATGAGGGGTTGGTGGATATTTTAGCTGAAGTAGGGGGGATACATAATTTTATGGGTCATAACTTGCCTGTAATTTCTGACTCTGGGGGATTCCAGGTTATGTCTCTTATCCATGCCAATTCAAAAAATGGTCTTATTACTGAAGATGGGGCAGAATTTTATATGGCTTTAAATCCTAATGAGCAACCTAAGCTTACAGTTCTGACCCCAGAATCCTGCATTGAGACTCAAAAAAAGATAGGCTCAGATATAATTATGTGTTTAGATGATTGTACTGACCCAAAAGAAGATTTAGCTACCCAAGAAATCTCTGTAGAACGAACCGTACGATGGGCTAAGAGGTGTAAAGTGCATTTCGAAAAACTATTTGCTAATACTCCAGTTGAAAATCGACCTAAGCTCTTTGCAATAGTTCAAGGCGGTGACATTAAAGAGCTCAGAAAGAGATGTGCTGATGCTCTGATTGAGGTTGGGTTTGACGGGTACGCTTATGGGGGTTGGCCTGTGGATGAAAATAAGGCTTTTCTTACAGACATTGTATCTTATGTTTGCAGTATTATGCCCAGTGACAAGCCCAAATATGCTATGGGAGTCGGTAAACCTGGAGATATCATAAATTGTGTTGAGATGGGGTACGATATGTTTGATTGTGTATTACCTACACGAGATGCCAGACATAAAAGGTTATATACTTTTAATGATTTTGGTTTGTCTAGTAGTTATCTTAATATTGGACAGGGTAAGTATTCTAAAGATTTTTCTAGAGTTTCTGCTTTTTGCGATTGTGAGCTTTGTATTACTCATTCCAGGGCTTATTTGAACCACTTATTTCGAATCAAAGACACAAGCTGTATAAGTTTGGCAACGGCACATAATTTGAGATTTTACTCATCCCTTATGGAGAAACTTTCGAATCAGGTATACTAGGATCCTAGGATCACTAGAAAAGGCATCTATTTGACTGATTCAATTGCCTGAGCAACTTCTTCGGCAGGTACCGCCCCTCTTAGTTCTAAAGATTTTCCGGTTTCTACGTTCATCACAAAGTTACCAGGAGTTCCCTGAACACCTGCTTTAATTCCATCATTATAGTCTTGTAGAACATCAGACTTAGTTTTGCTGTTTGTATAGCAATCATTAAATTTTGTTTTGTCTACCCCAATTTCTATTGCTATATTTTCAAGATCTGAGGCTTTTTCTGCTCGCTCGTAGAGAATATCTATAAATTTCCAATAACTGTCGTTACCAGATAGTTGGCTGACACAAGCAGCCGCGATAGCTTTTTTTGAAGCCTCAGGGTGTAGTGAATCTATTGGAAAATCTCTATGCACCCACATAACCTCCCCTTCATACTGTTTTAATATTTCTATGGCTGTTGAGTGGAACTGCTTACAGAATGGACAGTCAATATCTGAATACTCAATAAGTGCAATTTTTGCATTTTTGTTTCCTCTGACATTATCTTTTTCGTTGGGTTTGACCAAGTTTTCAATCTGCCCTGCCACCTGCTTAACTGAGCCTGCGGTATTATTATTTGCTTTTTGAAAGTTTCCACTAGTGAGATCTGCATACATCACTCCTGCACTGAAGGAAACAAAGGTTAGAAGAAGGATAATAAACACTGAGACAAAATTGTTAAAAAGGTTAAATCTATTTGTAATAAGCTTTATTTTTTCTATTAGGGTATTAAACATTACACCATGCTAACGTCAGTTATGGTTTATGTCAATGTAAGTAGGTATGGTTTACTTAAGCGGGATTTATTATTTTAATCGCTGTACTTCTTTATGTACTGTGTGCTTTCTTAGCTTTTTGTTGAATTTTTTGATTTGCATCTTCTCGGGAGAGTTGATCCTGTTTTTTTGGGTTACATAAAGCCTATCACCTGTTTCGGTGCATTCCAGAGCTATTAAGAATCGGTTTCCTTTTTTCTTTGCCATACAGATGTGAATATTATAATAAAATTGACTAAAAATCAACTATCAGGTCAGTGTGATTTTTAAGTACCGTTTTAGTAGGGTTTTAAACTACTGGTGCATACAGTAAATTCGATATTTGTCTGCTCTATGGTTATTTTTACCTAGATTGCATCTTAAAAGTAAAGTTTATAGTATTGTGCCAAAATCTTCTATCACACAGCCAATATATTGATTTTGGAGTGTTTCAGCTGTATAAATTACTATTATGACTCGTGTTTACGATCACACAAAAGTTGAAAAGAAATGGTCCGATGGTTGGTATAAGGATAATATTTTTAAGGCGGAGGATTTTTCTAGTAAGCCTAAAAAATATATTTTAGCTGAGTTTCCCTACCCTTCTGGTAAGGCGTTGCATGCTGGGCATATGATGAGGTATACCGTGCCCGATGTTTATTCCCGTTTTCTTAGAATGAATGGTTACAATGTGTTATTTCCAATGGGCTATGACTCCTTTGGATTACCTGCGGAAAATTTTGCAGTAAAAACAGGAATACATCCGTCTGTTACGACAGAAGAAGCAATTAGAAATTATACTGAATCTTTTAAGAGAATGGGTTATGGTTTTGATTGGGATAGAGAGGTTGTTACGAGTAACCCCGATTACTACAAATGGACACAATGGATGTTTTTGAAGTTTTTTGAAGCAGGTCTTGCAGAGTATAAAGAATCACCTGTTTGGTGGTGTGAGGAACTCAAGACTGTTCTTGCAGAGGAAGAGGTGCTTACCGATAAGGATGGTAACAAGATTTCCGAACGCGGTAATCATCCAGTGGTTAGGAAAAATGTTAAACAGTGGACGTTAAAAATTACAAAATATGCAGATAAGCTTATTGAAGGTTTAAGTTTGGTGGATTTCCCTGAATCTATTAAATCTGCACAAACTAATTGGATCGGTAGAAGTGAGGGAGCTCAGATTACTTTTGAGTTGGTAGACGCTGACGGTGCCAAGTTAGAGGATGCAGAAGTTTATACTACTCGTCCTGACACTATTTTTGGAGTATCTTTTATTGCTATTTCTCCTGAAAACTCCTTGTTATCCAGTTTAAGATCAAAAATAAGTAATTGGGAGGAAGTACATTCTTATATCGAGTTATCAAAAAGTAAGACTGACTTAGAACGAAGATCTAGCAAAGTAAAAACTGGTGTAGAAGTTAAAGGATTTGTTGCTAAACACCCTTTTTCAGAAAGCAAGGATACGGTGCCAATTTATGTTGCTGACTATGTATTAAACGACTATGGTACTGGGGTTATTATGGGGGTTCCTGCACACGACGATAGAGATAAAGAATTTGCAATTGTTTCTAAGCTACCTATTATTCCAGTTATTGATGAAGCAGGTCAGATGATTAATTCACATGGATACAATGGTGTTAAAAGTAGTGATTTTTTCTTAAAGGTTATTGAAAGGTTGAAAGAGGAATCTAAAGGTTTTTCAAAAGTAACTTATAAAATACGAGACTGGTTATTTTCTAGGCAAAGATACTGGGGTGAGCCTATTCCTGTTTTACATAAAAGTGATGGTACTGTAGAGGCCATAGTTAAAACAAGTGATTTTGAAAAAGTAAATGAAATATTGCCATTAGTTCTTCCAGATGTTTCAGATTTTTCACCTACTGCAGATGGAAATTCCCCACTGACCAAAAATAGTAAATGGTTGCAGACCATTGATTCATTGGGAAATCCTGCAACCAGAGAAACAAATACAATGCCAAACTGGGCAGGATCTTGCTGGTACTATATAAGATATCTGGATCCTAAGAATGACAAACAGTTTGCTGACCCAAAAAAGATGGAGTATTGGTTGCCTGTTGATAAATATTTTGGAGGGTCTGAGCATATTACCTTGCATCTATTGTATTCAAGGTTTTGGCATAAGTTCCTTTATGATCAGGGATTACTTCCTACCCAAGAGCCTTATTCATGGAGAATGACCGGTGGTTTGTTACTAGGCCCTGATGGCAGAAAAATGTCCAAATCTATTGGTAACATAATTGATCCAATAGAGATGGCAGATGCCTACGGTGCCGATGCTTTAAGGTTATACATTTGTTTTATAGGCCCCTATGAAGATACATATCCATGGAATCCCTCTGGTATAAAAGCAACCTATAAGCTGGTTAGTAGTGTGTATATGTTAAAGGATAAGGTTACAGATGCAGAGAGTGCTGAGGTAGAAAGGGGTATGAATACCCTCATTAAAAATATTACTTATATGTGTGATAACCTGAAAATGAACACCGCTGTTAGTGAGTTTATGAAATTCACCAACATAGTAAAAGCATCAGGTAGTTTAAATGTTAAAACATATAAAAAGCTCTTAATTTTGTTAGCACCATTTGCGCCTTTTGTTACAGAAGATCTGTGGCAGGAATTACATTCTAATGCAATCTGGGATGCTAAAAATAGTATTCATGTTCAGAGTTGGCCTGTGTTAAGTGGCGATGAATTTAAGGAAGAGTCTATGAAGGTAGCTGTTCAGGTAAACGGTAAGGTTCGAGGTCTTGTTACTCTTTCTCCTACGACAACCGAAGAAGAGGCTGTACGTTTAGCTAAATCTGATTCTGCTATTTCAAAGTTTTTATTGGGAACTGTTGTAAGGGTTGTTTATGTTCAAGGTAAGATTTTGAGTTTTGTTACAAAGTAGTTTCTTGCAGTTTTTCTATTTTTTTTTTGATAAGAAAAGGGCGGGCCGTAGGCCCGCCCTTTTCAAGTTGGGTTTGCTATAACTACATCCCGATTACTCGACAATGTAGGTTACGGTTACAGACTTAGACACTTCAGTAGTGCCGGGTTCAAAACCTGACCCACCACCTCCCATGGCCTTTTCTAAACCGTAAACAGGGTAATTTGAGGTATTGTAGCCTTCCACTACACTAAGAACTCCCTTAATTTTAGTGTTTTGAGACTTTGCAATAGTTTCGGCTTTAGTTCTGGCATTAGCCAGTGCCGACATCATAAGATTATTACTATCATTATTCATAGAGTCATCTGTTGCATAATTTGGTCCATACAAATCGCCGGCATTTTTATCAGTTAGTAAAGTAGTGAGATCTTGTACCCTTGTAACATCTCTTAATTTTATTTCAAGAGAAAGACTGGCTCTCCACTGAGTTGGTTTGTATTTTTGTACACCATTTTCTAAGTAAGGTTCTTCTTGTTGAAATACATTTACGTAGGTTGTTTTCAAATCCTTTGCATCTACTCCAAAGGCTTTTATCGAATCAATTAGGTCACTCATTCTCGTATTAGCCTCCTCATATGCAAGAGATTTATCTTCATTAGTTGCTGTTATAGTAGTTGTGAAAGATGCAATTTGATTATTTTGCTGTTCTGATGAAGATCCTATAACTGTAATTGTTTTTTCGGATCCAAGTTTAACAGTACCCCATCTCATATCTGCTAGTGCATAGATTGTCCATACCAAAAAAGCTGAAGCAGCAAAGACAAATAGAAATCTTTTAGATAATATTAGTGGTTTTGTTTTTTGTGTAGGCATAGTTTTATATTCGTTGAAAATTAAGTTAAAGTCAATAACTACGACTTTAGTGCGGTGTTCATTGCGGTCAAGTTCTGTTTTTTGATAATAAGATTGCTTGTATATAAACTGATTAAGTAAGCTACAGGGACTGTGAGTAGACTATATAAAAGTGGAAATACACTATCTATATTAAGCATAGTGCTTATGAACACTATAAGTGGGTATGCTGTTAAGTTAATCCAAAGGTTTCTCATAATACTGTATCTTGTGAAATACCCATAATTTATCAGCTCTTCAATGCGTTCTATAGAATCTGTTGGCAGTATAACACTTGATACTGTTTGGACAATTTCCGCCGAACTTTTTAAAGAAAGTGATAGATCAGCCTCAATTAATGCTCCTATATCACTAAAGGAGTCACCAACAGCAAGTGTAATACCATTACCGTATTTTTGTTTTATAACTGATACTTTTTCTGCCTTATCTCTTGGGGTTACACCGTAATAATAATCTTCGAGTTTATATCGATTAAATATTTTTTGGGCGTTTTCTTGGTTATCACCGGTAATTAGTACAGTTTTTATTCCATATTCTTTAATTTTATCTATAGTACTTGAGAGTTCTGATTTTGATAAATTGGTAATTGCGAACACAGCTACTACTTCTTTGTTAAATACAATAAAAACTGCTTCTCCTTTATAGGACTCTATCTCTTCAACAAACTCTCTGACTTTTATAGGAACAAATATAAGATTATTCTCACAGAGTTTATAGTTACCAATCATAACCTTTATAGAATCGGCATAACACGTAATACCCTCTCCTATTACCTCTTTGTATTCAGATAGGCTTATTTCGTTATCTACGCTTGTGACTCTATTGTTTATGTACTTAATTATTGCGTCAGAATAGTCATGTTTCGATTTTCTTACTACAACGTAAACAATTTCTAGTATCGAGTTTAGAGTATACCTTTGAAGTTTTGTGTCAAAAGTTTTCATTTCCAATACTTCTGCAACACTATCAACCAAGATACCAGATTTACCAAAAACAACTGATTTAGTTGCGGATGAAAGCAGAAATGAGTAGAAATTATTTATTTGATATCCCTCTTTTGACAAAGCTTTAGTAAAGTGTTCAATAGAAAATATGAAGATAAAATATAACCCTAGTGGAAATGAAATTACCGAATACCATAGAGAATTTAAATGTATTTTGTCAAGAGCAAGTAGCACATAAAGAGTTACAAATATAGTGACTACTATGTAAACCAGCATATTTGGCAGATATAATTTATCGAAGCTGTCTATTAAATAAGCGTGGGGGCGTTTCTCAGAAACAAGTGATAATATTATATTTTTTAACCATAAGGATGGATCTTTTATTATTTTTATTTGTATAGTAGTAAGTTTATTTATAGATCCCGCTACTACTTCTGAGCCTGGGGACTTCTCTTTGTAGATAAAATCGCCAGTTAAACCGGACTCATCAACACTAGAAGTTCCGCTTTCTATTACACCGTCTACTGGAATAATCTCTCCGGCATTGACTACAACAACATCTCCATTCACTAGCTTATCCACTAGTACATTCTCAATTTTAAAGTTGACTAATTTGTTGGCAGATTCTGGAAATTTACTTTTTAGAAGTTTATATATTGCATCAGGAGATTTAACTATAGAAATTTTTGATTCCACATATATAACTACTAAAAACACACCAGACATATAAAAACTAATAGTTGTATTGCTATTTTGTAGCCCAATAAACATTAATAAAGTTAGATGAAGGATTAGTAAGAGTCGTATCTTTTTTTTGTGCATCGTAGAATATCTTAAATAACCCATCAAAAAGACTGTAACTATAATATATAGAGGTATATTTAGTACAGGATAAAAACTTGATGAAAAGGCTAGAAGTAAAATTGTCAGAGAGAATACTAGGTAGTACTTCCTAAGACCTTTTATTACATCTTTGAATAGTTCCGTAAATGCATCATTCATTATATTTAGAGAGACTTAAAGTTTTTCCATTCAACAATAAATTCCTCAAAATTGCTAGCTATTTCTGACACACATGAGCTTTCACTAATTTCTTTTGCTAAGTATTTTTTAAGAGGGTTATAAAATATTGTCCTTCCTATGGCAAATCCTACAATGTTTGGTTTTTTTGCAGCTATATCTAGCCACTTGCTTACATTTTCTTTGTTTTCCCCTCTCCCTAAAACTATTATTTTTTCTTCTGGGCTTAAGACCGATAGGATCTTATCCCATTCTTCATGGCTATTCATTCCCTCAAGTTTCCATATAGTGGGTTTTAGTACTGATCTTACTTCCCTTACCGCTTGCTTCATCAAATCCGCCCTGTACATATTGTCAAAATTTTCTCTTGAGCCTGCTTTTTCGATGTCTTTATCGCTTGGATTAAGTAAAAGCTCAAAAAGAAGCTTTATATCCTTTTTCTCACAAAAAGTACTCAGATCAACCAGCCTTTTTAGTTGTATTTCATTATCTTGTACATTTTCTGGGTGATATCGTACAAGCACTTTTGCATAATTAGGGTTAATTTTTGTTAAATGTTTTTGGTAATCAGTGCCGTATTCAAAATCAAAAATCTTTTGACCACTTTTTTCTACGGATGTGGCAAATTCTATTCCGAACTCTTTGCACCCTCTTATTACTTCTCCACCGAACTGCTCGTCAACCAATATCGCAAAATTATCATTTCTATACTTAGCATAAGTATTCAGAAAGGCTAGAAAGATAAGGTTCTTAAGTTTTGCAATTTTTTGAGTTTGATTCGAGTCTAGTTGACCTGTAATTTTAAGAAGATCTCTTGAAAAAGACGCTCGGTGATCAAATGGCAACATGAACAGATTTCTAATGGGCATAAATTGATTCTATAAGTTTTTAATTAAAACTACCAGAGTTAACTATCTTTAGGATTAACTTATGTTGGTTGGATAAGTAGGTACAGTTTTAGAAAATAAATTCCTTAAGTAGGCTTTCTTCTGTATCCCTTGATATTAAGGCTTTCACACTAATATATTTTTCAAGACCAGATCCTCTTACTTTTTTATTTAGTAGTTCATCTACCTGAAAAAGTCCTGAAGAGTTATTCATATTAATTTGGATTTTAATTGGTTTTTCAGTTCCCTCTTCAATATCTACAGAGTCGATGGCAGCATGAGAAAGTGAATGCATATTTACAATACCTGTCTCATACGTTAATCTGGATCTTCCTTCAGCCATGTCAAGCGCGTCAGCAACTCTTACTATTCCTGCTTCTATAGTGTAGGGTCTGCCTCCGGACCTGTGGCTGATTATTGCATGTAGTGCTTCAGATTTAACTATCGTTTTTTCTACTATAGGCATAAAGCTTAAGACATCGTCTATTATCTTGCTTGCAACAATTAAACTAAATTCTTCATGTCCCTCTCTGTTTATAGACATACCAAGATCATGAAAAAGACTCGCAAGCACAACCACAAGCTCCCCATGCTCATAAGAAAGACCGTGATCCTTTTCCACAGAGAGTTGTACTGAGTGCTTATTTAGAAGTCTTGTAAGCTTAAGGGCAATGTTTGAAACTATTTGAAAATGTACAGGCCCATGATCGGTCATTTCTAACCTATCTATTGCATTAACATTTATACAGTGCCAGAGAGTTTTAATTTCCTCATTAGAATTTACCTGTTCAAGTACCTTTTTAACTAAAGGGTTGTGGTCTACAGGCACATTAATTCTAGATCTATTTATATTGCTTACTACATCATCAAAATTTTTCATAACTAGGGCATTATACCAGTGCTTGATGTAATATGCTAAGTCAACAAACCGCCTTGAGATTTTAAAGAAACCACAGCACTATCGATAAGTTCTTGTGGTTTTAACTTTGAATAAGTTAGTTTGATTTTTGCTTGTTTTAATAAATCTTCTAAATGATTTTTGCCTCTGGAGTTTTTGTAAGTACCAAGGCATTTAATTTCTTTAACACCTGAATTTATAAGTAATTTTGCGCATCTAATACAAGGTGTAGCTGTGATGTAGGCGACACTATTTTTTATGTTAGATCTCTCACTATTAATAATTGCATTTTCCTCGGCGTGCAATGTTCTTTCGCAGTGTCCATCTATTAGCAAGTGCCCCACATCATCACAATGAGGTAATCCTGACGGTGATCCATTGTACCCTGCTCCTACAAGCCTATTATTGTTTACCAATAAGCACGCAACTTTTAATCTGTCGCATGTACCTCTTGAGGAGTACATCATTGATAGCAAAAACCAAAACTTTTCCCAGCTAATTCTTCTAGGTTTTTTTAACATGTTTAAATAATACCAACTTAGGTTGTTATTTCCTATCTTATTATTAGAATTTCACGATAAGTTTTGATACTAAACTAAACAGAATATTGTTAAATCTAACTACTAAAAATAACTCTTAGCCTTAGTCCTCAGTCCGTTCATTTTATGCTACGATATTAATAATGCCCGAACAGAATATCTCACAAGACGCAAGAGTTACCAAAATGCTTGAGCAAATGCTTTCAGATGCCATAGAAAAAAACGCAAGTGATATTCATATGGATCCTGGAAGAAATCATGTTTCAGTACGTTTTAGAATTGACGGGGTTTTATACGAAGTTTCTAAATTACCTAGAGACTTGTATAAACCAATTGCATCCACCATGAAAGTTATGTCTAAACTTGACATTACTGAGCACCGAACACCCCAGGATGGGAGTTTTGAGGTTTCAAATAAGATGTCTACATACAATTTTAGGATTTCTACATTTCCTTCAGTGTATGGTGAGTCCATTGTCCTTAGAATTCTTAATAAGGATAGTGTAATTTTTGATCTTAGAGAATTTGGTTTTGATCCTGAACAGTTTAATTTAATTAATAAACTAATTAAGAGCCCATTTGGGATAATTTTGGTAACAGGCCCCAGCGGTTCGGGAAAAACCAGTTTAATGTACTCTGTGCTTAATGTTTTAAATAAGCAAAGCGTAAATATTATTACGATAGAGGATCCTGTTGAATTTCTTATGGATGGTACAAGACAATCTCAAGTGAGTTCCGATAGTGAATACACCTTTGCACGAGCTATGAAGTCAATATTAAGACAAGATCCAGATGTAGTTATGTTAGGGGAAATAAGGGATACAGAGTCTGCTCAAATTGCAGCTCAAGTATCACTAACAGGTAGGTTAGTTTTTTCCACCATACACACTCTAAATATCCGAGCTGCTGTTGCAAGGCTTCTTGAGATGCAGGTTCCTCCTTCTGTTGTTGCAAATGCCCTTACAGGAATTGTAGCTTCAAGACTTGTAAGAAAGATATGTCCATCTTGTAAACAACCTTACTATCCAACAGATCTTGAAAAAACATATCTAGGAAATCTCGTAGCTGCAGATCAGATTTATTTTAAAGGAATGGGATGCGATAAGTGTATGAACAGCGGATATCTTGGAAGAACTGGTATTTTTGAGATTGTAGAGATTGATGACGAGTTAAAAAAACTTATTATGACTGATTCGTCACTACCTAATTTGCAAGAAATTCTTAAGGCAAAAGGAGTTAGGAGTTTGGGCAGTAGTGCTTTAGCCAAAGTTCTTGCAGGCGAAACTACTGTAGAAGAAGCTATACGCGTAGTGGGAAGTTTTAACTAGTCTGTCACCTACTTATCCTATATATCACAGTAAACTAAACAAAAAAGGGCCTCAATTGTGATAAATCACAAATGAAGCCCCATAGGGACACTAGAAGAATCTAAGCCCCAAAGTCACCAAAATGCTTACAGCGTAGATGTAAGATGCGTAATTCGTAAAGTCACTAGCGAGTGACATAATACCAAAATACTGTCCTAACATTGCTGTAGCTGGTTTTACTGCCCAAGCCCAAAACATAATTGTTGCAACAACTGTTGCGAAAATACCTCCCAACTCGCTTCCAAGATTAACTGCAACCATACCACTTGCCCAAAATGCGAGGAGATAAACAAACCCAGCTGCAATGAGAATCCAATTCGATATTGACTTAGAATAATTAGTGGACACAGAGCCCACCAGTGTGCTTACAGCAAGTAACCACATTACAGAAGCCAAGTAAACATAAGGAATCCCAAAAATACCTGAAAGATCCGTAAACTTACCTGAAAACGCCATTACAATTGCACCAGTAGCAGGAACGACTACCCACGTAATAAAGCTTTTCAAAATACTTTCAAGCGTATCCGGAATCCTACCTTCATCGGAGCTCATAAAATTATCAATATTGCTGATTCTAGTTGCAATAGGGGGGTGGGTAGAAAATATACTTCCAATAAAATCAGTCACAGGCTGGTTGATATAAAGACTAGCAGCATTTTCAACAATTGGCTTAGTTTTACCCTTGTAAGCAGCTAGCTTGGCCAGCGCTTTCTTAAGGCCTTCACCATACCCGTAACTACTTGCATAAAGATCAGCCAGATTTTCTCGCTGTCTACTGATAAAAGCAGTGAGAATAGGAGCAAAAATATAGCCAAAAGCCATAATGGCAAATCCAAGAGCAATCAACACCCAACTGTTATTTTTCTTGGAAGATTTAGGGTTGTAAATACCCGCGTTCATGATAAAGCGACCGATAATGATAAAAGCACCCACCAAACTTGTAGCAAATAACGTAATGAAAATATCATTATTTTTAAGATGCCCAAATTCGTGAGCAATAACCCCTTCTACTTCATCGTCATCCAAAATATTAAGAAGCCCTGAGTTAAGCGCAACACACGTGGATGATCCTGTGCCTGCTGCAAACGCATTAGGGGTAGTATCATTTACAATAAGTCTATGAACTTCCTTGTTATATCCCGTTGTTTCTGCAACACTGTCAATCAATCTACCTGCACGTATTCTGTACATATCATTTACAGTACTGATATCATGAACTCCCTTTTGAGACTTTAAGATAGGTACAAAAAATCCTGTAACAACCCATGCAAATATAAATTGCACCAGAAAAACTGCCCAAATAAGAAAACCATATCCCTTGTAGGTCCAGTCAAAACTGTCGACAAAGATATGTAATCCAAGATAAGCTGCGATAAGTGTAACAATAGCAAGACCAGTCATAAATCTAGATCGCGCTGCCATATTTGCTAGTCTAATGTGCAGGGTTTCAGCTTTCACAATTGCTCCTTGGCACTATTGAGTTCTCAACGAACTTGCAAATTATACTATAGGGTTGGTATTTGAACAAATCTGAATTTGAACGATGATTAGACATAAAAAAAGGCCCCATAAACCATTAATTTGGTGTATGGGGCTTTAAGAATATGTGAGTTAGCGAAGTTCCTTATAAGTTGTAGAAACAGCCTTAAGATATGGATTACTTCCGCCGATTACGATAGTGTGTAACTTAACATCACCTAGGATCTCTCTTACTCCATCAACATCACTAACACTACCATCATCTCCATCCGAAATCAGAACAATATCTGCAGTTCTAATTTTTATGGAAGGATCTGCTTTAATATCTTTAACCATTCTAGAGATAGCATTTAAGATATTAGTTCCAGCATCCGCAGGAGCGGGGTGTCTTACAAGATAATCAATAAAACCTGAAACATCACTAGGTCCATAGACTCTTTGAATAGGTTTAACTCTTTCATCAAAATCTCTAAAGAAAAACCTAACTTTACCTTTACTTGCGTCTCTTGCAAATCTTAGCACTACACCACGGGCCCATGTATCTCTAGAAACACCCGAATGAGGCATCTTAGTTTGCATTGACCCTGAGCGATCTCTTAGCATACCGAAAACGTCGATCTCTTCTTTTTGATCATACCTACGGACCCTACGAGCTTCTCCAGTTGAGATTCTCGTGTAAAGATGATCGTCATCAAGAGCTAATTCTTCAGTAGTTAAATCTGGGTAGTCTTCGGGACCTCTAACCTTAGCTGTATCCCTAAAGATTCCTCCCGATCTTACTTCGTCAAGTTTAGTGCTCTTTCTGTTTGTAAGATCCATACTAATTGGAAGTTTAGATTGACTTGTGATTAGCATGTCTAAGACATCTTCGCCTATCATTTCTGCAACTTCATACATTCTATCAGGATCCCAAGTGCTTATGTCGCTAGAGCCTTTGCCAGCTTGGGATTGAATAAAGTCAGCCAAATCTTTATCTTTTGCAGCATCGCGTAGTTTTTCAACCATAGATTTCTTACGTGCTTTTCTGAGCTGTTCAAAGTAATCACTTAGTGATTTATTATCGTCCTCATTTTCACCTGAACTAGTAGACTGCCCTTGGCCATCTGTAGATTCACCAGATGATCCGGAATTTGATCCAGATCCTTGGGATCCACTTCCCTGACCAATACCTGTTGCTTCAGATTTATCCTGTTGCCATTGGTTATTAAGTTTGTTCCAAAGCCAATAGAAGATAAGTAGTGCTATAAATAGCAGTACCCAATATAGAATCTCGAGGTTTAAGGGAGTAACCATTAGATATCGTTAATCTTGTCTTTAAGGTCAGCGAGCACATCAACAAGTTTTTTAATCTCGCGCTCAGTTGACTCAAGTTTAGGAGCTAGTTTAAGAAGCTCATCCTTAAGCTCTGAAACCTGTTTGAGAGCAGGTCCAACATTGGTTACATCAGCTTTCCACTTCGGATCACTAAGGCTTCGTTTAATGCCCATAATATCTGTGCTAATTCGTCTAAGTGCATTTTTAATAGCTGCGTCTGTCTTATCATTAATCGCAGCACCAAATTCACCAACGACCCCATCAGCAACTTCCTTAAATACGCTATATTCATCAGAGTCGCCGGATGGGCAAAGTGCATACCCGATAGCATGGAGGTCTTCAGCAGTCAGATCAGTTCTGCCATAAAGAATAGCATTAGCTTCAACTACTTGAGTAAGTCTATTAATACGACGATCTGAAATTGACCGTTTCATGTCTTTCTTAAATCGTTCCCTAACTTTGGTGATAAGTTCAACATAGGCTTGGACATATTGGTCATCTGGGAACATATTAGTGTTAGCAAGAATTTGAGCGGACTGTTGAATAAGATGGAAAGGCACTTCGACAAACGGGAGTTTACCAAAGAGACCGTTCATAACCATGCTGGTAACACTAGCAATACCGTTAACGTACCCAACATTACCAACAAAATCCCATCTATCATTAACAGCACCCAAATTAAGCCCCGGGTACATCGCCTCTACCTCACTAGGTGATCTATTAGTAGCACCAATAGCTGTAAGAAGCGGCACTCGGATATTTTGTCTACCCTCAATAAGGCGTCGTTCATGAAGAATATCATTAATGCCCCTCAAAAGTGAGATAGCGTCAAGTACTTCATCCAAATAAGCAAAGTGTGCTTCGGCCAGATGGCCGGCAAGATTTCTCACATTTAGGCCACTATTTCTAAGATCAGCAATACTAATAGGGCCAACCAAATCAGATTTAGTTGTATCAACATCAAGTTGAATAGAAAAAATCTGAGGATCTTCACCACTAGTACCCTTACCCTTAATTGAGCCAAACACACGTTCTGCAAAAGAAGACTTAGCGGCACCATGAATACCATAAATCAGCACGTGTCTGCCCAAAAGCAGCGCCAATGCTGTTTGACGGATAATCCAATCACGTTCTTGAAAGCAAAACTTAAGATTCTCTTCAAGTCCTCTAACTGCTTTACCTGCATCAATCAAAATAGTAGCTTGATCTTGGGTAAGGTCAGTTTTGATTGCTCGAGCCATGTTTCGCCTCCTTGTTGTTTTGTAGGGTTTTTGTTTGTTAGTACCAGGCATAGAATTTGTCACTGTTTTCCTCCAGGAACAAATCAACCATAAGCATTACAAATGTCAGCATGTCAAAAGCAAAATGCACCAACATGGCTGCAAAAAGCCCATGCACAAACATAACATTAAAAAACACCAAACCACCTAGCCAACTAAAAATCTGCCCGGAAATCCCTTGGTAGGAATGTCCTTCTTGGAACTTCCAGTTGGACGAAAGAATAGCAAGACCGGTTGCCCAGTTAGTGGGGTTTGAGATCATTTCTGGTGCCCCAAAAACAAGGAAGGTGTTAATAAAGCTTAGATTATTTGTGAATTGAGCTTGTAAGAAGCCTCCCAGAATGTTTCTATCTATAAACCAGAACATTCCAAAAAATGCATAAAACAAAACCCAACGAAAAACAATCTCCTCCATCACACCTGCCATTAAACTGGTAAGAAATCCCGTAAACGGAATACTACCAGCATTAGCATGCACTTCTGGTGGATTTGTAGTAGATGCCATATGGAAAACATTTAAAGCAATGCCTCCAAGAATTAGTGGCATTGACATCAAAAACGGATCCCAAATAGCTCCCTTAAAAAACAGGAACTCCTCAAAAACAAATGGAATAGCAAGCCATTTATAGAAGATTCTAAGTAGAATGATAAAAGGAATAGCTATTAAAGCTAAAATAACATAGTGTTTACTTTCCAGCTTGATAGGAATCCTCATCGCTTTTCCTCTCTGTTCTCACATATTGTCAAAGGTCTGCAGTATTTCTGCGGATGTGATTTTAGCAAGTTACTGGCTAAATGTAAAACCTATAGTAGATTGGGTTTAGAGAACTGGCACCAGTGAGTTTAAAAATATTTATTTTTAATATAAGTGAGAAGCCTGCTTTTTATTTTTGGGTTGATTCTTGATCTTTTAAGTTGTAAAAAAAGCCCGGCAAAAAGAAGTTATACTTACCTTTTGCCGGGCGTGAGTTTTACATCGTAAAACTAAAACTAACACTAATCATAAATCCACCACATGTACAGCTCTCATGATGAGATCTTATGGCTTTATCTAGAGCAGCTTCAAGAGTATCCATTGTAAGCAGAGTATCCCAAATAATAACATTAGGGTCTTTGCATGTGAGGCAAAAATCTATAATTGGGAAATCCTCACAGTAGCAAGGGTTCATACCACAATCAATACATCTGGCGTTATCTTCACCGACTTGTCTCCAGTAATCGTCATCATACATTTCTTGTTCTTCTGGGTGTTGAATCCAAAGATTACCACCACCTGTTTCCACACGGTATAGGTCGTCTCTAATAATACTTTGAACTTCAGCACTAAGAGTACCCCAATTACGAATAGTTGCAGTACCAAAGTCTCCCTCTTCTGGAGCATTAGAGCCTGCAATTCTAACTGCGTCCGTTGTGATATTGCTCATTCCTTTTCTCCTTGTGCTATAGAAAGTACGAGAAGGCTTGTACCAAGGAAACTCCCAGTAACAAAGTTAGAAAGCCATAAGTTATTGCACTGACAAGAGCTTGCTTGCCCGTTAGCGCGGGATTTACAGCGATATCCTTGTTACAGTATTTTCTAAAAACCTTCGTCATGTAGTTATCTAGTAACCACATAAGAATCACAATAGATAAAGTGAGAGCAAACACAACTAAGGCGTTAGTGCTACTTGCAAAAGTCATAGGCAAAAAGAGCAGCAATACACTAAACTTTTTGTAGAGTTTTGCAGCTTTTAGAGATACTGCTGAAATAATACTAGCAACAATGCCGGTACCATCCAGTGGCCCCACAGGTAACAGATTGACAGCATTTACTAGTATCCACACTAGGGCTAATCCCACATATTCTGGTTTATCCTGGTACATTCCTAAGTACAAAAATGGAATGCCAAGAATTCCAGTAGCAGGTCCAGCCAGTATGGTTATTGTACCTTCCAGAGCACTCATAGATCTGCCCGGGAGCATAATTCCCCCTAGAGGAAGAATCATGATTGGACCAAAAGACCTGATCTTCTGCACCTCCATGGCGAGTTTATGCCCATTTTCATGAACAAAAACTAAAAGTACCAGAGTAAGCGATCCAATAAAAGTAGACAAAAACAAGAAGAATGATTGTATCCCTAAGTTTATAACCGCTTGGTTGTTTGCTAACACACCACCTATAAACATACACAGATAAACTGATGCTACAAAAGTAAGTAGTTGGACCAACCAGTAATTAACTCTGGCTCTGATGCTTGTCATTTTTCTCCTCCAAGACGCGAATTTTACCATAACTATAGGGTACAGACAACGTTGCAATTTGTGCATGTGAACTTTGATATACTTTTTATATGGTGTTACGTTTCTCTGAAACCTTCTCTGATGATGATATAAACACAGGCATTGATGATTACTTAGAAGATCAAGCTATAGAGTTAAATGTTGTACCGGGAGATCAGTGTCCATATATGGAAGGTCCAAAATTTGAAGACTGTGAAACCCGCGAACAGCAAATTCTCTGGAATGAAGTTCAAGATTACGGAATTTATCTAGCTAAACACTACAAGTCTGCATTATATGGGACTTTGAGAAATTATGTAATGCCAGGGGGTGGTGGTATTCCCGACAGAACTCTTACTTACTTAGAAGAGTCAGGTCTTACTGACCCAAACTTTAAATTTAGACTCGGCGCAGAAGCTGATATTTTGCTAGGGGAGCTGGGTTTGGGCACTGGTAAGCCTGAAATCTCTAGTGACAATGGGGTTTTAGTGTTTAATCTTCCAAAACCGTTAGCAAAATTTTGGTGGAAATCTGACTCCCTACCGGGACTTGCCTCTCATAGGAAACCATTGGGTTCTGTAATTGAGTGGGGAGGGATTTATTATGATTTAATGCCTATTGTGTGGAATATCACAGAAGAGTTTGAATTAGGAAACCATTTAATATTTGATAGGATAAATGGCCTTGGTCAGCATGTCCCTGATAGTTACTATTATGTTTGGAAAGTCAGTTTGCCTATTGAGCACAAAGAAATTAAAAAAGCAGCTGCCTGAACTCTACCTAACGTAGAAAATTCAAACAGCTGCAACATACCTAGAACACCCAAAAATTAAGGTACATAAGAATAATACCAAGCGCACTCATAATAAGTGCCCAGAGAACCGTTTTACCGGCGTAGCCTCTGGCAACTGACATCCAATTGTATACCCCTCCCATAATGCAAACAACAGCGGGGATAAAGAGAATACTAAAAACACCCCACATAAGGTAATGTGAAAGTGCTGTAAGAGTACCCGCAATAAGGCTTACAGCCCCATAAACGATCTTAAACCTGTCTGATTGTGGGTCAGCAATAGCACTAATACCACCAAACCCAGAAGACATAATACCGATAAGTGCTACACCAATCGAAGAAACAACATAAAGAAAGGAAATAATGATAACCAAAGCGATATAAATGCCGTTTTGCTGAAGCACTTCCATTTGTTTTCCTCTTCAATTCAATCTATCCCGATTTGGATAGTGGTGGTATTATACGGTATTTATGACTATAGGTCAAAAATAAACTCTTTAAATTTGCTCAAGTTTTTCTTTTTTGTATATAACATGAAATCGTGAACTAAACTTAGTGTCGGGATCCAGATCTATAATATATCCTGCCATATTTAACAATAATGCAGTAGGTATTAGGAAAGTAGATATAAGAACTTTAACCAGAATATTATTTGAATTTTGTATTTTGGTTGATAGGTAATGTGATACAAAGGCTGCCATAGTAGTACCAAGACCCGTGTTTGATTCAATTCCAATTAATCTTAAGTCGTATTTTTGCGCTATAAGGTAATACAAGCCATTACCAAATCTCATATAATCGTGTTTAAACTCTGGAGGATCTCCATGTAATGGGTACATAAATGGTGTACTAAAATAAATTATGCCTCCGGGTTTTATAACTCGGTAGGCTTCTGAAAAATATTTATCGATGTCTTCCATATGCTCCAAAACCTCAAAGCTAATATGGCAATCAAATTTTTTGTCTTCATATGGAAGGTTTGTTGCTGAGCACACCCCATCTAGCTTTCTAGACCCCAGATCTGGGTTAAAAAGCATATATAGTTTATTACTCTTAATTTTCTCATAGAAGTTATCCCAACCCTCATAATCTGTAGCAATATACGAGGTAATATTGCCGGTATTATTAGAAAGTATTTGTGCTTTTCTAAGTCCACTACCTGCACCAACCTCTAAAATATCTCCGTAAAGATGCTGATTTACAATTTTGTTATTTAATTCATTGAATTTAGTGATCCAAAGCCAATTTGGGTTAAATGGTGTGTTTTGCAGTATTCTGATTATTTTAATAAGTATTTGCATAAGTAGTACTAACAGGATACCTAATTGAAGTTTGATCCGCTAGATCAGACTTATTTCTGCATACATAAGATTGGAAATGAGTGGGTGGTAAAATGTTTGTTTGGGGTCAGGAGCAAGATGATATTCTAATCGGGCTGTTGCAGTCAGAAAGGATTGAAGTTATGGAAAGAGAGTTAGCAATTATTAATAGGAAGATCTCTAACTAACCTAAACTTAATGGTGCTAAAATGCAGTTATGAATCAAGCCAGACTAAACATAAGACTTTATAACCCAAAAGACGAGCAGGCATTGTTGGATATCTACACAAATTCAGAATTGGGTACACTGTGGCCAATCGCACCAGAACGATTGCTTAACGTATTGTTTGGGTATGATGATACTAATAACAAAGTACGTGTCTTTGTCGCCGAGCTAAACAACAAGATTGTTGGTGTAATTAGTGCAAAAAACAAACAAGTTGGTGATGAAAATAGAGGTGTAATTACGCTGGTTGTTGTAACCTCAGAATATAGAAATAACAAAGTAGGTACATCATTAATCAACGCAACAAAAGACTGGTTCGATCAACTTGGCGTTAAGACTATAAAACTAGGTGGCGGAGCAGGAAGCTGGCTATGGGCTGGGGTACCGGAGAACCTTAATTCTATAAATTTTTTTAGTAAAAACGGCTTCTTGATTGAAAACGAACTGGTCTATGATATGTATCAGAATATTGAAACTTTTAAGTCACCCAAAGGCATATACGAAAAAATAAATAATGAGGGGATAAGAATACAAATTTCTTCACCTGAATATGCTGAACAAATACTAGACTTCGAACGGAAAAACTTTTTGGAATGGCATGACTACTACAAACAAGACTTTGATAACAACAACTATAACAACGTTTTTATGGCGATACACAATAAAGAGATTATTGGTGTCACATGTATACAGATTGAAAACTGTAACTGGAATCTATTATTTGAAAACAAATTAGGAAGCGGAAAAGCTTTAGGCGTAAGTGAAAAATGGAGAGGTAAAGGGGTTGGTTTAGCTCTAAAATCTTATGGGACTGAACTACTAAAGTCCAAGGGCATTAAATATTGTTGGATTGGATGGACAGACAAAACAGACTTTTACTCAAAATTAGGTTTTGAAATATGGCGTAAATACTTCCGAGCAGAACTTAGAATTTAGTATTTATAATTATAAGAAATTAGGATAAATTCGAAGAAAATATTTGGGGTGGCTGATCGGATTTGAACCGACGACATCCGGCTCCACAGGCCAGCGTTCTAACCACTGAACTACAGCCACCATGCAGTAAACTCATAGATTATACAGAGCATTCTATATAGTGACAAATTGCTCAGTTACTAAGTAACATCAAAAAGCATTAGTGCACCTGTTTTACAATTTAATTAAACTAAATAGTTAAGTATAAGCTTTGAAGCTTTTCATGGAAAAAGTAATTTTAAGAATATAGAGATACTATGTTTACTATTGCTTGATTAGACCTACTAGGTTTTCTAAAAGACAAGCAATTGTAAGTGGACCTATACCCCCTGGTACAGGTGTAAAGTAAGAAGACTTTTTGTAGGCTTCATCTGTAATTTCTTGGTTAGGAGAGCCACAATCTATTAGGACTGCACCAGTTTTTACCATATCTGCAGTAACCAAGTTTTTTACTCCTGTTGCAGAAACTATAATATCGGCGGTTAGTGTGAGTTGTTGTAAATTTATAGTTTTTGAATGGCAAAGAGTTACTGTAGCGTCATTGTTTGTAAGTAACAACGCTAGCGGTTTACCCAAGATGTTTGATCTTCCTATAATAACCACATGTTTTCCTCTAAAATCAAAATTAGGAATAGATTTTAAAGCTGTTAACACTGCAAGTGGTGTAGCAGAGACAGGAGTGTTAATAATGTTGTTTGCTAATCTTCCTAAGTTTGTTGGGGTTAAGCCGTCAATATCTTTATCAGGTTTAATTAATGATGCCAAATCCGTAAAATTTAAAGGCTTTGGTAAGGGTGCTTGTATAAAAAAACCTGTTATGGTTTTATCTGTATTTAGCTCAGAGATCAAGTGTTTTAGCTCTTTTTGTGATTCTGTTTCCTTGTAAATTAATTTAGTAGAAATTCCAACTTCTTCAGCTTTTCTTAGTTTATTTCTTACATATATTGCAGAGGCTTGGTCGCTACCTATAAGTACTACAGCTAGGGTTAATTTTAAATTATTTTGTTGAATATAATTTTTTATATCCTGGAGCTTAATTTTTGCAAGTGCTTTTCCATCAATTATATGTGGCATGCTAGTTAGTAATAATTCTTTCCCAATTCTCAAAATCCAAAAACCTATCAGTTATATCAAATGTATATTTGTCTCCAAGCCCTCTAACATATTTAGAAATGTAGTAATTTGTATATGGATGGTATAAAAATACTACAGGGACCTGATCCGCAATTACTTTTTGAAACTCTCTGTAATGTACTAAACGTTCTTCAAATTCAGTAAAGTTTCTTCCCTCCTCCAATGCTCTATCTGCTCTGACTTGACTAAACCCTGTGAAATTAAGTCCAGGATATACTTCTTGTGTCGAGTACCAGTTTACATATCTATCGGGGTCTCTGCCTATTTCTTGTCCATATATCATAACTTCAAAATTTCTGGGTTTTACAACTTCATTAAGGAAATTCTTTTGATCAATTTTTCTGATTGTTACATCTATGTTTAAGTTTTCTCTCCAGTGTCTTTTTACTTCTTCTGCAATTTGCATCATTGCTTCTGTATTTGGGATAGTTAGTATAAGTTGAGTTGAACTCAAGTCTTCTTTGAATGAGAGATCCGGTTTTTTTTCTACTATTGATCTTTCTGTATATATGCTTCTACTTATTGGGCCTTGTACTGATATACCTTTAGAACTAATTATGTCTTGGATAGGTAATACTTTCTCCAATTTTTGCCTAATTGCTGTATCCTTTAATTTATCGTTTCTGGTATTAAAAAAAATTGCGTAGTAAACACCTTGAAGTGGGAATTTATAGTTTGAGAAGTTTTCTAGTTCTTCATGTTCATTGTATGCTACAAACCCATCAATTTCTCCTAGTTTTGCTGCAACACTCATTTCTTCTTCGTTCTCAAAATACCTAATCACAATTTTTCGAATTTTGCAGCCTCCTTCATTTGGTATTGCAAAAATTCCCTCGCAATAATTAAGCTTTTTATCAGTTGGGACATTAACTTTGGTTAGCACTACCTGCTTAGTGAGAGGGCCATTTTTCTCAATTCTCATTACCCTAAAATTACCATTACTGATTGGAAGTAACCCATTGTTTGTTTCTTCTGAACCGTCTTTCATAATCCCCACTGTAAGCATACTTAAAAATGGAGAGAACTTGTTAGGTAGTGTAAACCGTACCGTTAACTCATCTATTCTATCTGTAGCTACTCCAGAAAGATCCCCTACTTTAAAAGAGGTATAGATGATGTCATTTGAGGTAATTTTAGAACCATCTGACCAGTATTGGTCGTCTTTTAACTTAATTGTGTAACCCATACCATCTTCGGATATGGACCAGTTATCAGCAAGATCTGGTACAAGAGACCCGTAGATATCGTATTTAAAAAGTCCACGATATATTAATTTAGAGACTGTTCTATCGGCTTGAAAAGAAGATTTAGATGGAAAAAAACTTACCGGCTGTCCCAAAACTCCCTCAGTATATGTAGGCATCGGTGTTAATGCGAGAACAAATGATTGAAAAAACAGTATTACTTGATTGATTAGATTCATAATAACATGATCATTCTACTAAAATTAGGTGAATATTGCTATTTCTTGGGGTTTATTGGTAAAATCTACAGGTTATTTTGTACAGATTCCACTAAATACTATTCCTAGTTTTTGATAAGATATATCTGTGCTTATATGGCCCTATCGTCTAATGGTTAGGACGCCAGGTTTTCATCCTGGCAATCGGAGTTCGATTCTCCGTAGGGTCACCAGAATCTCATTGTTCCACCCTACTCAGGTGGTTATAGGCAAGTCCCAATGTTCCAGATGACCGTAATGGGTTATCCTTATTTATCATCGTTTTTTTATTAAATAGTCTTATTGAGGGTGCCGGTTCTAGACCGTATGGGTATAGGGCAAATACCAGTGTTCTACACAGCCTTTTCTATCGCTATATGGCTACTAATTTTATGAAGTTACTTTCCTAAAGCATTAATAATACGATTTTTTATTTCTTCTTTATCAAAACTTCCATGGTTTTCGAAACGTAACAAGGGTACCCCTGCATCTTGTAGAATCCTTTTTACTTCTTCGTCTCTTTCGATCCTATTCTCAGTTCCATGAGACTTATCATCCAGCTCTATTGCAACTAATGGTTTTATATAACTTTTATCACAAATCACAAAATCTACTGACTTCTCGTCAATATGCCTAAAAGCCCCTCTCCAATTCTGTCCATTTATTTTGTGATCGAGTAAAGTAATTAAATGAATTTGAGGGAAGACGTAGTAGTGGTCACCTAATGCATCAACTAAAACATCAAAAAACTGATGTTCCGCACGAGATAATAGGTAATCTTTCTTTTGATACTTATATTGGCGTTTTTTATCGGAAATATCTTCACCAAATTTAGAAGATAATAAGCCAAGTACAACTCCCAAGATAAGAACGATACCAACAATTACATATAAATTTCCCATTAATTAATGATGAAGCCTATATTGTTAATTTGCAAGATTGTTGAAATCAGCTAAGTGTAATTCGACGATCTTTCAATAGAAACTTGGTTTTCATCAGGTTAAGGATTTCTCGTTTTTCGTCACTAGACCCTACTTTTAGGATGTGTTTAGCAAAGGTTGAAATATCAATCGTGTGATTAAACTCTGGCATTTTTTCAGAGTGATCATCTAGGATTAAATTCCCGAAAGTCTGATACCTATCGAACTCTTGCTTAATCTTCTTTCCCATTTCCTTTGAATCAAGTTTTACAGTATCCACGATCTCGATAAGCTGACTTACTAATTCGTCTTCGGATAGATATGGTTGGTGACATTCCCTGTCGTCTTTTGGTCTACCACAATGATAGTAAACATGCTTTCGTTTCGTTCCATCGAGAAGATTCCTAAATTTTTCCTCAGCGACAATTATGGTTCCACATTCACCACAATGAATCATTCTTGTAAATGCAAAGTTTTTCGATCTCCATTTCGCTTTTTCTGGGATTTCTAAACGATCTTGTACCTTATCAAATATCTCTTTAGTTATTAATGGTTCGTGTTTTCCTTTATACCAAGTACCGCTTCCTACTGGATACTCAAATTGGCCATAATAAAAGGGGTTGCGAAGAATTTTATAAACCATACTCAAAGTTATATCTTTAGCGTTTCTGGTCTTAAAGTTTTTCTCTTTGTAAAGCATCTTTCTTGCGGATCTTCCGCTCATACCAACTAAAGCTATTAGCTCAAAGAGCTCTTTTATTAAAGGTCCACGAATCGGATCAATAACTATGTCTTTTACCCCATCTATAGCTCTACTGTGATATCCAAGCGGGGGCATGCAGGGTCTCCAACCCAATTCACATTTGTTTCTGATACCACGTTTCACGTTTAAACCTCTGTTATCATTTTCCAGTTTTGCCTGTGAACAAAGTATCATTAATAAAAACTTTTCGTTTGGATTGTTCGTAAAAACCTGTGAATACGTTTTAATTTGTGCAAGTTTGCCACTATCCATTAAGTCGACTAAAGAGCCTAAATCGCCTGCGTTACGTGACATTCGATCTGGTGCCCAAGTTAAAATAGCGTTAAACTCACCTTTCTTTAAATCATCGATTAATTGGTTGAATACGGGCCTAGCACTAGAAACCTTAGCGGAATGACTTTCTTGCCTAATATCAACTACATTTAACTTGTCTCGTTTGATAATTGCAGACATTTCCTTGATCTGGCTCTCAATGGACATTGCCTGCCTTTCGTCTGATTCTGAGCTTTTTCTTGCATATAGGCAGTATTTGAGTTCTTGTTCCATACTATATACATTGATGACGCAAATGATAGTACAAGTCTAGTTATAAACAGTTTTGTGCAATAGGATTCTCTAAATATCTTTTTAAATAAACGCCCTCTTCTTTAAGGTGTTGCCTAAGAGTTGGAGTTTTTAAGAATACTTGGCAAATCTTTTCCAGTAAACCAAAACGATCTCCAAATTCAACAACGGCAGTAAGTTTTGTTTTATTTTCAGAAATAGCTTCTATATCGAAATATCCAGCTCCTAAGTTAAAAATGGATACAGGAAATATAGGTTTATACTCAATATACTGATTATTCTTTATCAGTGAAACTTTAACCACTAAATATAGGGGAACTCCTCCGATTATTTCTAAAAAGTGGAATACACATCCAGTTTCAGTAAGATTCTTATATATAGTTTTACAAAAAACATGGTGTTTAGGATGCCAAATTTTGTACAACTCGTCTATATGTGTTAAAAAATAATAAACATTCTGTGATGGAACTTCTACTATCACTTCTTCTTTTATTTTCAACATGTGGTCACCAAAACCTCCACCCCTTAAGTATACGTTCATATACTCTATAGGGTTTGGGGCCAACTAATCCCTTGCCGTTTATAAAAACTAAAGGAGTTCCGTAAATATTAGTTTTTTCAAGTGTAATTCGTCTAGCTACAACCTCCAAATTTGTTTCTTCTGAAGTGCTACATGTGTTTATTGCAGTCAAGTCGTAACCAACATCTTTGAGTAATGAGTCCACAAACTCCCTTTGAGAAATATCACTTTTTTCGCTGGAAAACAGCCTGTCATTTAACTCCCAAAATTTATCTTTATCCTGCTTGTATGCACAATAACCTATCGGAAGAAGATACAGTGTTTCCTCTTTAACAGGATAGTGAGCAAATATATAGTTAACATTATTTTCACTTATTAATTTCTTTATAAGCGGGTAGGCTTTTCTAGTGTAATCACAACTATAGCAGCCTATAAATACAACGGTATCGCTAGAATCACTAGTTATAGTGGGAAATATAGATAAATTTACATCAACGAGTGTCACGTTGCTTTCGTCACCTTCTCCTGTAGCACAGCTACCACCTGCCTGAGAAACTTTGTTGTTTTCTCCTTTAGGGTCTAGGGCACAAAACCCTGATTTATTTAATCCGTTGCAACTGCCATACATGTAGAAGTTAAGTAGTCCCTTTGTAGTCCAGAAAAGGCTACCTATCATTGTGAGAAATAGAACCCATGAAAATATCTCAAAATGTTTATTAAGAAATTTTGCAGCTACTTCCGATTTTCCAAGAACCTTTCCTAAAATCTGTGCTTTAATTCTCTCGTTAAAGCCTGTCGTACAAGGTCTCAGTGTTATCCTACGTAATACACAATCCAAAGCCTCCTTTGCTAACAATCGGTGGGTGGCACTAAATATTCCTAATATAGATAAAACGACAAAAGCTACAATACAAATCATATTTAAATCACCCTCAATACCTTATCTAAACTTATAACAAATTGCTCGGCTTCCTTAAGTGTATTGTAAAAATACAAAGATGCTCTAACAGAGCCTTTTATGTTTCGGGCATTAAACCATGAATGAACGCAATGTTGCCCAGAACGTATCATAATACCAGCCGAACTATCCAACATAAGTGCTACTTGATGTACATCGGCTCCTTCAACAGTAAAGGAAATAATACCGCTACGATAGGCGGGGTCTTTAGGTCCGAGTATTTTCAATCTAGGGTTTTTCGTAATCTCAGAGGTTATAAATGTGTTTAATTCCAGTTCTTGTTTTTGAATTGCATCAACGCTTATATTGTTTAAGTACCTCACTGCCTCTCCCAAACCAATAATTCCTGCGTAGTCCTGTAGTCCCGCCTCAAACTTTTCGGGAGATGGTAAAAAAATATGAGAATCATATGTTGACGATTCAACCGTGTCCCCACCAACCAAAAACGGCTCCAAGTTATCTAATAACTGTTGTTTACCATATAGCACACCAATACCCGAAGGACCCAGCATTTTGTGTCCTGAAAATACTAGGAAATCCGCATCCAATTTAGATACATTTACATTTTTATGCGGAATAGCTTGAGCACCATCCAATAACACTTTTGCTCCATACTTATGTGCTATATTTATTACACTCTCTGCATTGATGCTGACACCATCTAAATTAGATGTATATCCCATTGAAACAAGCTTGGCCCCCTCGTTAAGTACCTTTTGATAAGTTTCCATGTCTAAAAGCCCATCTGAGTTAGTGGCGATAATTTTATGGACAATACCAATTTTCTTCTTAAGAACCTGCCATGGAATTAAGTTGGAATTATGCTCTCTATCAGTTGTTATAACCACATCGCCATTTTGTAAACCAATACTGTTAGCTACTAAATTTATTCCTTCGGTCGTATTGCGAGTAAATATAATTTCCTCTTTCTTTTTAGCTTTGATAAGGTTTGCAATAACCTCTCGGGCTTCATCACACTGGTTAGTTACTTTCGTGGCTAATCGATGCATACTGCGCCCACCGCAGGCGGGGTATTCACGATAATACTCTGCAACTTTATCAATAACTTGATTGGGGCGTAAACTCTGGCACGCATTATCAAAATATATAAGATTTTTGCCTTTGCCGTTCTCTGCCAACAATGGAAAGTCTTGACGTACCTTATTTATATCTAACATCTATTTTGTTTCCATATCATAATTAAATAATTTCAAACTATTTGCCACTACTAGTAAAGTAACACCAACGTCAGCAAATATGGCTAAGGCAAGATTACCTTTTCCAATCAGCGCAAAAAATAGGAAAAACAGTTTTACTCCAATTGCCAAAGTAGTGTTTAACTTAATAGTCCTTATAGCTTTTCTACCAAGACTAATCAAAAATGGTAGTAGGCTTAAATTATTGTTCATCAATGCTATATCTGCGTTTTCAATAGCTACATCCGATCCAACAGCACCCATTGCAATACCGACTGAAGCAGTTGCAAGGGCAGGAGCATCATTCACGCCATCTCCAACCATCGCAACATTTTTATATTTTCTGACCAATTCTAATAAATTTGAAACTTTCTCATCAGGTAGAAGCTTGGCATAAAACTCACTAATACCAACTTCTTTTGACACATACGCAGCTGCCGACGCATTATCTCCAGTAAGCATGATGGAAGTTACTCCGAGTTTATTTAAGTCCATTACAATTTGTTTACTTTCACTTCTAATCGTATCAGTAACACCAATAACTCCCTCAATGTGCTTATTAGAACTAATTACAATCGCTGTCTTACCTTCTTTTTCAAATTTCTCAACTATTTCTATTACTTTGGTGTCAACTTTATGTTCTTCCATAATGTATTCCAAAGTACCTATGCAGTGGTGTTTATCAACGCAAACTAAACATTCCCCACTAATACCTTTACCCATAACGGATTTAAAGTTTGAGTATGAGTGATTTTCTCCATCTACGGTATTTGCTCTTTCAACAATACTTTTCGCAATAGGGTGTTCAGAAAGAGATTCAGCACCGGCAACACAATTAAGCAGCTCTTCTTTTGAAACCCCATCGAAAGTAACAATATCAGATACGAGAGGCTCTCCTTTAGTTAAGGTTCTCGTTTTATCAAAAGCTATGGCTCTTATTTTCCCCATTTCCTCTAAAAATTGACCACCTTTTACTAAAGCGCCTCTTTTAGTAGCATTCCCAATTGCAGAGAATATTGTTATTGGTGTTGAAATGACTAAAGCACAAGGACACGCAATTAGCAGAACTGTAAGACTTTGCGTAAACCAGACAGTAAAAGGTTGTCCGAAAACAAAAAAAGGAACTATTGTTAGTAAAGTTGCAATGACAATTATTGTAGGTGTGTAGTAAAGTGCAAAATTCTCAATAAATTTAGTGGCACGTGACTTTTTTTCTATAGATTGGAATGTTAATTCCACAATCTTAGCTAAAGTAGTATCTTTTGAAACCTTGATAACTCTGATTTCTAAATATCCCTGGGTATTAAGTGTTCCTGCATATACCAATTCACCTGGAAATTTGCTTTTGGGTAAAGGTTCGCCTGTTATTGTACTCTCATCAACTAATGAGTTCCCTTCTACAACTACACAATCCAGAGGAATATAATCGCCTGGCTTTACTACAAGGATCTCCCCGACAGATATATTTTCAATAGGTGTTTTATCATCATGACCTTTTATGAGTGCCGTTTTCGGAGTTTTTTTAACAAGTTCCTCAAGTGAGTTTTGACTTTTGCGAATACCAAACTCTTCTAATGTCTCACTTATGGCAAAAAGAACAATAATAATAACAGCCTCTTCTAACTCCCCTAAATATAGAGCTCCAAATACTGCAATTGTCATTAGCAGATTTATATTAGAAAAATTTAGGTGCATGAGGCTTCTTAGACCGTTAATAATTACATTTTTACCAAAGATAAGCATTATAATACTGAAAACTGCTATCTCAATAAACTGGGGTAAATGAATCGAAAAAAGAGACAATACTTCAAACGGAATAACCAGAAGCAATGTTAAAGCCAACCTTTTAAATTTCGTATTTTTTAGTAATTCATAAACAAGCATATTTCTATTTTACTTCATGCCTTATGCATATACGATCAATAATTTACATAGTAGTTGATTTTGGCGCCAGCTTTGAGTGAATTTATCCACGAAGATGCTTCCTGATTTAGCTTTTGTCCTTTTAGCTGTTGGGCTATTTGGTTTTTTGTTTCAGTTTCTTTACCTGATTCTAATTCAATTTTATTGTCTGAAATATATTTTGAAATATCGTCGTCAATTACTTGTATCTTATCGGACAAAACTTTCTCAATTTTTTTCTGAACAGACAATTGTTTCTTCAATGAATCCAAAGTCATACCTTGTTGTAGTAACGCGTCATTAAGTGTACCGCCCTGTTGTGTAATTGATGCTTCTATTTTTTTAATTTCTTGATCAATCTCATCGTTGGTTACAACAACTTCTTTCTTTCTAGCCTCATTATCAATTAGCTTCTCGGTAATAAGGGCATCTAGTGTATTTTTCCCTCCTTGCTTTTCTAGTTCCATTATTACACTTAGCCTAGTTACAGGACTTCCATTTACCGTGGCCGCAACAAAGACACCCTTATAATAAAAAGCGAATCCTATAAAAGCACCTAATAGCATTAGTGCTACTAATATCTTTCTATTTTTAATAGATACAAATCGTCTTGATTTGGAAGGCTCTAAATTTGTTTGTTCGCCTGTCATTTTTTCATTCATACATATCCTTATAAAATTATTACAACTTAAGATCGCCAATATAAAATTCCTTAAGAAGCTCTTTCGCTTGGTCAGGGTGGGGTCCTTTATTATTAGTAGGGCGTTCATTAAACAATGCTGTTGCATCTATACCACAACCATTAATTATTGCCTTACCACCTGGGTGTTTACCGACAAAGTCTGTAACATTATATACTTTACCCTCTATAGCCATCCAACAGTCTGTTTCTAAGTTATGCTGGGCAATATCATCTTTACTATAAAGCTGTACCTCCGTTTTAGTACTAGTTGTTTTAGTACTAGTTGTTTTAGAAATCTCGGCTTGTATGAAGGATTTAAAGTCATCAGGTCCTTTGGGATTTGGGATTTTATTTCCATTTAGATAGAATGAAGGTGTTCCTGATACTCCAAGCTTTATACCAGAACTTTTATCCCGATTAACCCTATCTTTAACTTCCTGGGATACAACGTCTTTTTTAAACTGATCCATGTTTAAACCAATTTGTTGAGCATATCCTTCGAATATAGCAGGATCTGGACTTTGTTTTTCACCCCAAATCTTTTGATGGTCGAACAAAATATTGAACATTTCCCAATATTTACCCTGTTTGCCTGCAGCCTCGACAGCGGTGGCAGAAGTCATACTATTTTTATGCCCGGGTAATGGAAAATATCTAGTCACAATTGCTAAATCGTCTTTATATTCTTCTGATAGCTGTTTAACTAATGGATAATATGCTCCGCACGCTTCGCATTCAAAATCTAAATATTCAACTATTACAACTTTAGCTTCCTTATTTCCTTTTATCCAATCGTCAGATGCAATTTTCAAAAGCTCCTTTTTATCTTCAGGAAGAACGGTTTCTCCATTCTGTGTTGTAGTCGTTTTGTTGGCTAGAAAAATAATTCCAACAAAAACTAATGCTGTAAAAGCGGCAATTCCTAATATAAATTTCTTATCGGTATTCATAACAATTTAACCTCATATTTTAATAAATTAAGTACTTCTACAATTTTTTCCAATTTAACTATATTTGAGTCATAAGAAACTTTTGTCACCATCTTGGCATAACTAGTAACTGATTCGCCAACACCATTTAGTTCTTCAAGTTCCAGATCAATATTTATTGCACAACTTGTACAATGCATTCCTATGATTTTTAATGTTACAGTTTGCATAATCGTTAAATTACGTTTATCACTCCTCTATACATACCCATACTACACATAAATGCTAAAGGTCCTCGTTCATTTGGAGCAACAAATTCTAAAGTAGTCGAACTTCCAATAGGTATTACTTGCTGAATATTTAGTTTGGGAATTGTGAATGCTTGAATACATCCTGCACCACTTCTATTTACTAAATTTAATTTAACACTAGATCCCGCCTTTATATAAATGACACTGGGGCTTGAACTGTACCCAGATTGTTCTATATAAATAGTCGCTTCATTAACCGTTTTTGTTGTTACTAAATTTGATGACGCTGAGTTATCACAAAAGCTGATTGAACAATTTATAGATTTAGCAATATTTTCAAAAGTCCATTTTGTACCAGTTAAAGCTACAGCACCGCTTATGTTGTAAATTGCAACTAAAATAATTGCCGCAGATGCAATTTTGTTAAAACCAAAAAAAGCGGATTCCCTAGCTTTTTTAAGTACATACCCAAGAATAAAAAATAAGGGAGAGGTTCCTAGTATAAACACAAACATTGTTACACCACCCGAAATTAGTGAACCAGTCGAAATAGCATATGCCATCATTGCTTGAGTAGCTCCACAAGGTATAAGCACAGTCATTGCGCCTAACAAAGCAGGGGCAAATATTTTTTTACTTTTTGACTGATCCTTCACTATTTTTGCAAAGGATTTTGGGGGCTGGATAACAAAATATCTAAAAAACGGGTGCAAGTATAGAAGATTAAAGGCAGTGCCTAGCATAAATACACCAACTGCAAGTTGTAATATTATTCGCATTGATAATGAAAGTTGAACTACTGATCCCAAAGCACCAAGTACAAATCCCACAAGTGTATATGCAACAAGTCGAGCAATTAAAAAAGAAAGAATTGGGACGATATGCCCTGTTCGTCTAGCAATATCAGATAATTTGTCAGACTCATGATTTGCAACCGACGATGCAAGAAGACCTCCTTGTACTGCTATACAAGTTAGTCCTCCTGCAAATAATCCTGTGATAAATATAGTTACTAGATCCATACAGTACTTTTCCTATCGCTTTTACTTTAATGCTTGATCAAGCATTGGTTTAAGTTGTTCGAATGGTAACGCACCTGGAACCAATTGCGTACCGCCTTTTGCATCAATTATTATAGTTCCTGGTGTTCCTGTTACACCCTCCTCTGAACCTTTTGCCATTTGGTCCTTAACCTTTTGGGCCATTTCATTGCTATCTAAACATTTTTGTACCGCAGTTTTATTTGCACCAGCCTCAGCACCAAGGTCGGCTAATTTATCTAATGCAAAACCTGTTCCATTTCCCTTAGTGCGTTCGAAATACAAATCAGCAAATTTCCAGAAAGCATCGTTTCCTGCTAATTTACCGACACACTCAGATGCTTCTGCTGCTTTTTGAGCGTTAGCATGAAAGGAAAGAGGAAAATGTCTATATACCCATTTAACCTTATCTCCATATTCTTTCATCACTTGTAACATTGTTGGATGGAAGCGTATACAAAAAGGACATTCAAAATCCGAGTATTCAACTAAAGTAACCTTGGCATTTTTATTTCCTCGATAATAATCTGTATTAGTTACTTCAGGTTTCTTAACTGCAGCCTGTGGTTGAGGTTGACCCGCAGGAGAAGGTGCCTTGGCAGGTTGATTCGCATTTTGAGCACCAACCAACGTTCCACCTTTTTCCAGATAATTTACCTTAGTATATAAGGATCCTATAACAAAAGATGCCAGTATTAATAGTATTACCAAAGGCATTACGATAATTGTAGGATTTTCTTTTAAAAATGATTTAGTTTGTTCCATATAGCTTAAATAGCAAAATATGCTAATTTCTTTCATTAAACAAATACAATACTACATAGTGTAGTAGGAGCTTGTTTTTATGTCAACGGGTTAATGTATATATGGAGTAAATGGATAGGAAATAATTTGGGTATTTATATATGAAGATGTGGTTATCTCAGCCTCACAAGATCTTTGACAATCTTTGTTAAGGCAAATCATAACAATGTCTTGCCCGTTGTTGTGGATCTCTGTTGCATTCACAGGTAGTGCCAGTAATGTAACGATCGTTAAACTGGAAATTATACTGATAAACACTTTGGGTAGACTGAAACTCTGGTTAGTAAATTTAATATTTTTTAAGTTTTTAATCCTATTTTCAATAGTTGTGTCCTCATAGATTGTTGATAAAAATAATTCATTACTTACATACTTATTTGAAACTATTTTTTTGAACACATTGACTAGCGGTTTAGTGCTTTGAAGCTTATTTACAACAAAGTTATCCGCAGATATTTCTTGCTTTTCTTTTATAAGAGTATGCATTTCGGATAATATTGGAAAGAACGGAAAAAGCATAGATAGGGCTTTAGAATAGACCCGCAGTACACTATGTCTTTTCTTCATGTGGTAATATTCATGTAATAGTACAGCTTCCAGCTCTTCTTGATCTAAATTGTTGACAAACTGCGTTGAAATATAGATTTTTGGATTTATCACGCCAAAACAAAAAGCATATAAGTCCTCATTCTTAAATAAACACAATGAGCTAGTACTAATATTGTACTTTGTAGTTACAGTTAGTACTTCTGAAGTTAATCTTTCAATGTTTCTTTCAAAATTACGCACCATGTAAAACTCACGGAATAATTTATAGAAAAATAGAACGATAATATGAAATACAGCTAATCCAATTATTATCGTGGCTAACAAATGTGGGGAACGAATAATTAAATCTGGTTGACTTATAATCTTTTGGCAGTAAATGACAGTCTCGTGAATTAGAAACGTAAAATATTTTGAAACGAGTAAGGTTACTCCCACTAACAGTAATATAAAAATAGAAAATTGTAGTTTCAAGTACTTACTATATATCATTCTTTTCAGCCTCTAATAATTCGAGAAAATATTTTCTTTTACTTTCTGGTAATTCGTGAATTGATTCAGCAAACGCAGATATTGCCATACTTCCAAAAGATGATGTAAATTTTGCTATAAAAGATTTGGCAATAGATTTTGAATAAACTTCTTTTGATATCTTAGGCTTATATAAATAAGAACTTCCCTGAGTACTTCTAGTTAGCAACCCTTTATGCTCAAGTCGGGTAAATATCGTGGCTATAGTTGTATAAGCCAAATCTTTCCTTGATTGAACTTTTTCCATAACGTCTCTAACCTTTACCTCTTTTAAGTCCCAGACAATGGCCATAACTTCTTGTTCTAAATTACTCATTTGAGTTGAATTCATACTACATATTGTAGGAGTAAGTGGCTAAAAACACAACTAGTCGGAATGCTAATTGAGTTTTAGCCATTATTTAAGATTTTGCAAATGTAGCTTTTTTGTGCGATAAAATAAAAGGTATGAGACTACTAATAGTTGAAGATGAAGAGGATTTAGCAAAAAACCTGCAAAAAGGCTTATTAGAACAAGGGTATGCTGTTGATATTGCATTTGACGGCGAAGAGGGTAGCTTTATGGCTGAAACCGAACCTTACGATCTCATTATTCTGGATTTAATGCTTCCAAAAATAGATGGACTTCTGCTATGTAAAATGTTAAAGGATAAGAGAATACATACTCCTATACTGATGTTAACTGCCAAATCACGGTTAGAAGATAAAATAGAAGGATTTAACATAGGTGCTGATGATTACCTAACTAAGCCTTTTAGTATTGCAGAACTATATGTGCGTGTAAAAGCATTATTGAGAAGAAAAGATCAAATTGAACTTCCAATAATAGAGGTAGCCGATCTAAAAATAAACTCTGCCAAACATGAAGTGTTTAGAGGCGCTATAGAAATACTTCTTACACCAAAAGAGTTTTCAATCCTGGAATTACTGGCAAGCCACAAAGACAATGTAGTGACCAGAACAATGATGTTAGATCACGTTTGGGACACGAGTTATACAGGGAATAGTAATATAGTAGATGTGTTAATGGGTTCCTTAAGAAAAAAAATTGATAGATCCGAATGTAGGAAATTAATTCATACTGTTTACGGCGTCGGTTTTAAATTATCAGAAAAAGAATGAAAAAACATTTAAGTATAAAAAATAAACTAACTATCTGGTATTCACTGGTCTTTATTTCAGTCAGCATAATATTATTTGTAAGCTTTTATCTGCTAACAAATAGATATTTGATCTATGAAACTGACAGGTCTTTAACTATACATTCTACCCAGATTGCATATACCTTAGGTGGTAAGACAAATAATTTACACGATGAGGAAACTAAAAACATTCTCGAACTTAGTCAAAAAGAAGCACCTGGAATATTTATTCAAATAGTTGATGATCAAGGGTACAATGCGGATGGGTCCGATTCCATCTTTAAAGATCTAGCACTAAGAGCTATACATGCTAATAACGCAATCTTCTCGCAAACAAAAATAAATGGTTACAGTATGAGAGTAATAGCATATCCAGTAACTACTAATAATGTAGCTTACGGGGCAGTAATAATGGGACATCAAATAGATGTCTACGAGTCAACCCTATCTCAAATAAGAACCATAGGTATCTTATTGTTAATATTTCTAATTGCACCAGCTATCTTAATTGGATATTTGATTGCAAAGTCTGCCACTGATCCAATAAGAACATTGAGCTTTGACATTAATAAAATAAATTCAGAAAATTTATCTAGGCACTTAGAAGTTAAAATTGATTCTGAAGAGACAGCGTTACTTGTAAGAAATTTTAACTCATTACTGGACAGGTTAAATAGTTCGTTTAATTTGGAACGTCAATTTTTAGGAGAGATGGCACACGAAATCAAAACACCACTCGCAGTTATAAAAAGTAACGCGGAAGTAATCCTTTCAAAAGATAGAACTCCTGCCGAATATAAACAGGCTATACATCAATCGCTAGATCAAATTGAAAAACTAACCAAAAATCTGCTGAGCTTAATGGACTTTGCATGGTCACAAAGTACTGAAGTAAAAAGTAAATTTACCAAAATAAACTTGTCCCAACTAATGTTAGAAATTATTAATATCGCTGAATATACGGCATCGCCTAAACAGATAAAAATACATAACATAATCGATGAGAATATAGTTGTCTTAGGAAAGGAGGAAAAACTATATCAGGCAATTTACAATATTCTTGATAATGCACTAAAATTTACGCCAGCAAAAGGAGAAGTAACGTTAAATTTATATAAAAAAGAAGAAAATGCAGTTATAGAGATAACAGATACAGGAATTGGAATTGACAAAGAACACCAAAAAAATATATTTAACAGATTTTATAGAACTGAACAAAATAAAAATATAGCAGGACATGGGTTAGGACTAGCTATAGCTGATTCTATTATTAACACCCATGAAGGTTATATAGAAGTTGAAAGCGAAAAAAATAAAGGCAGTACTTTTAGGATAATACTTAAAATACAGAAATGAAATCTACGTAATACAACCCTATATTAAAATATCTAGCCATCTTCATAAGTTTCTCATAGGTAGTTAGGTATCATTGTCGATATGGCCAAACAAATCCAAACAAATAACTTTGCCCACCCCGGTGAGCGAAGAAAAAAAATCGTACCTATTAAAGGGATGCACTGTCGTTCCTGTGAAATTTTAATAGAAGAAGAACTTCTAAAAATTGACGGTATTCATAAAGTTAATGTAAGCGAAAAAAAAGGAATAGCTGAGATATTCTATGATGGTGAGGTATTGGACTCTCATATAGAAGATGCCGTGTGTGGTTGCGGTTATAGTTTGGGTAAAGATAGTAATAGTTGGATTTCAAGAAATCCAAAAGACTATAAAGAATTAGTAAAAGCTACCATCGCATTAATCGCAGTCTATTTTGTTGCGAAAGGTTTAGGTTTCTTTAATATTGCTTTTAACTCCTCGAATAATTTATCCAGCCTTCCTGTAGTGTTTCTAGTGGGGCTAACCGCAGGTTTATCAACATGCATGGCTTTAGTAGGTGGATTGGTCTTAGGAGTTTCAGCAAGATTTTCTGAGAAACACCCTAATACAACAGCACTACAAAAATTTACACCTCACGTTATTTTCAACTTAGGTAGGATATTTTTCTTTATTTTATTTGGTGGAGTAATAGGGTATTTTGGTTCTTTTCTACAACTAGGTCCATCATCAATTGGATTCTTAACAATATTAGTTGGAATTGTAATGCTTCTACTGGGTCTGCAAACAATAGCAATATTTCCCAGACTTGAAAGAATTAAGTTCACGTTGCCCAAAAGTCTATATAAGCTTATTGGCATAGACACTCAAAAAGAAGATGAATATTCAAATAAAGGTTCTTTTTTACTTGGCGGTATGACATTCTTTTTGCCATGCGGATTTACACAAGCAATGCAGTTATACGCAATTTCAAGCGGAAGTGCGTTAACAGGTGCACTCACTATGGGGATTTTCGCTTTAGGTACTGCACCAGGACTATTAGGGGTTGGTGGATTAACATCTTTAGTCAAAGGAGTTTTTGCCAAACCTTTTTTCAAGTTTGTCGGACTTATGGTTATTGCCCTTTCTATTTTTAATATTTCCAATGGTTTGAATCTTACAGGGTTTGTACTTCCTTCCCTTGGAGCACTTGCAAATACTACTGTTAACTCTAATTTAAATGCAACAGATCCTAATGTCACCATGCAAAATGGAGTTCAACTAGTCAAAATGACACAAAACAGTAATGGGTACTCACCTAGGTCATTCACGATTAAAAAAGGAGTTCCCGTAAAATGGCTCATTACATCAACTGACTCTAATACTTGTGCGGCTAGTATATTTTCTTCACAACTTGGAATCAGGAAAATGTTGAATGAAGGAGAAAACATAATTGAATTCACGCCTAATGAAAACGGAACCATAAGGTTTTCTTGTAGCATGGGAATGTACACAGGATCTTTTAATGTTGTCGATAACTCTGGAGTAGGTTCTAATACAAATTCCAATGGTAATTTATATGCTTCTGCTCAAAACCAAGTTCCACAAAGAGGAGGAAGTTGTGGAGCATCTGGTGGGGGTTGTGGCTGTGGCGGAGGTTTAAAGAATATGCAACCATCAGCAAATGTTAATGCAGACACAGTACCATCTACAAATGGTACAAATACGCAAGTTCAGTTAATTCAGGCTACCTATTCGGTGGATAGAGACCTCCAACCAAACAACTTTACTGTAAAAGCCAATATGCCTGTTCAGTTTGAGATTGAAGCTAACGACGACGGAGCTGGTTGTATGGGAAGTGTAGCCTTACCGGGGCTTGCTCAAGATTATTACCCCTTCCAGAAAGGGCAAAAAACAGTATTTAATTTCACCCCTACAAAAACAGGTGTATATAAAATAACCTGTGCGATGGGAGTTCCAAGAGGAACAATAACGGTTAATTAAGAGGAGAAAATATGAACTATAAAATCCAATTACAAGGTCTACATTGCGATGCGTGTAAGAAAATCATACAAAAAAGACTCGGAAAATTAGAAGGAGTAACTTTAATCACTGTAGAGTTAGATGCACAAACTGCATTAATACAGTCTAACAACCCAATAAACCAAATACAGGTCGAAAATGCCTTGAAAGATACAGAGTATAAAATTATTGGTTTTGTGGAGGTTTAAAATGCAGAAGTTAATCAAACTCAAAATTGAAGGGATGCACTGTTCTTCATGTGAGACCCTTATAAAAGATGAATTATCAGAAATACAGGGAGTAAGTGATATAAAAGTTGATGCAAAATCAGGAGAAGGTACTGTAATTGTAGATACAGATAAAACTAATATTAACGCTCTTTTAGGTGCGGTAGAAAAAGCAGGATATAAAGCAACATCTAGTGAGACTCAGGAGGATAAAAACTCTGATACTAGCTCGATAAAAATAATTTTAGAACAAAGGATAGAATTAGAAGGATCTGAAAAAGATTTGAAGTCATTAAATCTTTCAGGAGTCTTTAATAATCATATAGAGGGTCCTAAAAATACAGAACCTGCCCAACTGAATACAAACGCAATCCAACAAACGGTTGCAACAAAAGTAGGTGATAATTCAGTAGCTTTACCTGTAACCCCAAAGGGTATAAATAGAGTTTCCTTAGATATCGAAGGAATGCACTGTTCCTCTTGTGCCGCAATCATTGAAAAATCTATACGGAAGGTGAGTGGCGTTAAAGAAGCAAATGTTAATTTTGCAGCTGAAAAAGCAAGTATTTTAGTGGATGAAGCAGTCACCGAAAAAGAAACATTGATTAAAGCTGTAGAGAAAGCTGGATATAAAGCCTCTATTACAAAACAGAATCCATCTGACAGTGACAAAAATAAGCAACAGGGTCATATAAATTGGATGTTTAAGCAATTCCTTATAAGCTTGGTTCTTAGTGTACCAATGATTTACTTTATGATATTTGACTTTGTGGCAACATTTCCAGGTCGTGTCGCATTACTTCCTTACGTCGGAATAATTTCTCTTATACTTACTACGCCCGTACAGTTCATTATTGGAAAAGGTTTTTATAAAGGAATGTTTTCTGCTCTAAGGATGAGAACATTTAATATGGACAGCTTAATTGCAATTGGTACTTCTGTAGCTTACTTTTACAGCGTTATTAACTTTATTGCTTATTACCTAGCCACAAAATCTATAATTGGTATAGGTGGAGCCAAAATTCCTGAACTCTACTTTGAAACTGCCGCTTTTTTGATAACTTTTGTAATCTTAGGTAAATGGCTTGAGGCAAAAGCTAAGGGCAGAACTTCCGATGCAATAAAAAAATTAATGGGATTACAAGCTAAAACAGCACGCATTGTAAGAAACGGAAATACAGTAGATATTCCCATTGAGCAGGTTGTTAACGGAGATGTAGTTGTTGTTAGACCTGGTGAAAAAGTTCCTGTTGATGGGGAGATTATAAAAGGGTCTTCGGCCGTAGATGAATCTATGATTACAGGTGAAAGTTTACCTGTAGAGAAACACGAAGGTGATACGGTTGTAGGTGGAACAATAAATAAAACAGGAAGTTTTGAATTTAAAGCCACGAGAGTAGGCTCCGAGACAACACTATCTCAAATTATTAGATTAGTTGAGACAGCTCAAGGATCAAAAGCTCCTATTCAAGCTGTAGCTGATAAAATTTCAGCGGTATTTGTTCCCGTAGTATTAGTATTGGCTCTAATTACATTTGGTGTTTGGTACTTTTTATTAGGGTCAACCCTATCCTTTGCATTAATGGCCTTTACATCAGTAATAGTTATAGCTTGCCCCTGTGCGCTAGGTTTGGCTACGCCAACATCTATTATGGTTGGAACTGGTAAAGGTGCAGAAAACGGAATCCTTGTTAAAGGTGGAGAACCATTAGAGGCTGCAGTAAAAATTAATGCAATTGTATTTGATAAGACTGGAACAATTACCAAAGGCAAACCAGAAGTAACAGATACCTTAAGTTTTGGCTTGTTAGATGAAGATGAAGTTCTTCAAGTTGCAGCAAGTCTTGAGAAACAATCAGAACATCCGTTGGCAGAGGCCATCTATACGTATGCACAAGAAGAACAAATGGCGTTGAGTGAGGTGGCATCATTTAAAGCAATCCCAGGACATGGTGTCGAGGGTTCAATTGGTGATATTACTTACTATTTCGGTAACAGAAAACATATCAAAGATGTATTAAATCTTTCAATTGAGAAGTTTGATAGAAAGCTCACTAAGCTAGAAGAGCAGGGAAAAACTGCAATGATTCTGGCTACAAAAGAGTCAGTTTTAGGTACTGTTGCTGTTGCAGACACCGTCAAAGAAACCTCTAAGGAGGCGGTAGACAGGTTAAGAAAACTTGGGATAGAGGTTTATATGATTACAGGAGATAACGAACGCACAGCGAAAGCAATAGCTCAACAGGTTGGAATAACAAATATTTTAGCGGAAGTCTTACCCGAAGACAAAGTTAACGAAGTTAAGAAATTACAGGATTCTGGTAAACGGGTAGCAATGGTTGGAGACGGTATAAATGATGCCCCAGCCCTCGCACAGGCAAACTTAGGTATTGCCATGGGTTCTGGAACTGACGTCGCTATGGAAGCTGGTGGTATTGTAATCATAAGAAACGACCTAAGAGATGTAGTTAATGCAATCGATCTTTCAAAAGCTACTGTAAATAAGATTAAACAGAACATGTTCTTTGCCTTGTTCTACAATGTAATTGGTATTCCCATCGCAGCACGCGTCTTTGTAGGTTTGGGCTTAGTTCTAAAACCAGAGCTCGCAGGGCTTGCTATGGCACTAAGTTCTATCTCGGTTGTCTCAAATTCATTAACTCTAAGAGGTTACAAGCCTGGAAAAAGAAATTGGATTTCAATATCAGCTCCCATAATTATGATTGTACTTTTTTCGTTCTTGTTTTTTGAATTTGCTAGGTTTAGTTCTACTATGGCTATTGCCGAAAGTGAAATGACAAAAACTGTTGTGTCAAATGAAGTTGTAAAAAACATTAACCTAGGATTAGCGTCTGGCAATATGAAGGTGAATTTTGCTGAAGGAGACCCAAAAGTATTTTCAACAATAGACATTGGAAAAATTAAAGATCTTAAAATTTCAGAGGGTACATATAATTTAGAAGACAATTCTATGATTGTGGGTTACGACGAAGCAATGATGATGAAAAATGAGAATCTTTTCAGTAAACCTGGAGATACTTTAGCTGACTTCTTTGGAATTAATAAGATGAAGATTTCAGGAGTGTTAGCACCTACAGGAACCATACTGGATAAAATGCATATTGTAAACGCAAATACATATAAAAACATTATATCTGTAGGCTCTGTTGCCTCAGCGCGAGCTGAGGATGGTACCGCTAAGTTATTTTACTTAGTTGAAGGTAATATACCTGAAAAAATAAAGCAGTTTATACCTGAGAATGCATTTAACACCGTTACAATTGGGGGTAAAGTGTATCAACCAGTGTACATCGGTAATACCGAAGCAGATATGATGATTAAAGAAAAGCTATTTAGTAAAGAAGGTGATCGCATCGAGAACTTCTTCGGAATAAATGTAATTGTGACTGGGATTCTACCTAAAACGGATACTGTATTGGATAATTTCCATTATCTGAATGTTAATGCGTTAAAAAAATAGTACTTTCATTAAGTAGGTAAGACGATTAAGGGCGGATATTAGTCCGCCCTTAAGTGCTATAAACCCAGGTCTATCAAACCAGACTCACTTCCAAGTAGCGACAGATCTCCAACCTTAAGTCTTAATCCTTTTGCATCGGCAGGTATTTCATATACATCAGCAAATGTTAAAGGTACGTTTGGATTTATGTTACTTAGAACATAAAGCGATTCAGCTCCAAGGTTCTGAAGTCCAAAAGATTTACTATATGAAGTAAATTCGCGGTCTTTATCATCCACAACCTTAAGTCCAGTTACAGTTTTCATGTCTTTGCCCATGTTCTCCACGACAACATTAACTATAAGGAACTTACCTGCAGGTTTAACTGCTCCTGAATAATCAGTAAGTTGGTCAGCAGTTCGTGCCTTGATAACCTTCCACTTTACATCTCCTACCTGTAAATCTTCGTTAAGCTTTACAGTTTTAGCTGTATCAGCCTGTTTTTCAGGAGTTGTTTTTGTAGAAGTATCCGTAGTTGTAGGTTTTGATCCGCCTTCAGTAGTAAATTTACTAGATGAATCTCCTGATGAAGATATGATACCGATAACGAACAATACTAGTATTGCTGTTAGGATAGGATGTTTTGCAAACCAAATTCTTTGATCCTTTTTACAGTTTGGACAAATTTTCGCTTTTTGATCTATATCAGTTTGACAATATTTACATTTTTTAATTGACACTCATATCACCTCCTTAAAAATTCTCAAAATATTTATCTGTCTAATGGATGACGCACTAATGGTAATAATGCAAAGGAGTGTGCTGTTAAAAAGTATTGTATTAAGTTTTGCTTTGCTTCGCCTATACATAAAAAAGGGGCCCACCTTTGTAGTAATCCGCGGCGAAGCGTAAAACCCTAGAAGGTAGACCCCTTTTTAGGTTTTACGCACCATACCTATACAGATATGGATTTTTGATTTCGCCGCGGATTCAATTTTCTATGCTCATTATAGCAACTTAACTAGGAAACTGAATACTGAACCTAGAAAACCCACGTCTACGATAACCACTGTCGTCGTCGAAACTTGGCAAAAGTCGTTCTCTACCGTCAATAAATGGAACAGCTATAGCGTCAACGTAACCAAACTTATTATTTAAGCCTTTCATAACGAGCATAGAAAAAGCGTCCGCTAGATCGTCGTGTTTCTCCACGCCAAAGCCATAAAGCTGTGTTTTTAGTAAATCTAAGCCCTTCTTAGGAAATAAGACACGCCCTTGGCTAAGCGGATGTACTGTCGTAGATAATCTAGATCTTTTGTCATTACCCATAATCTCAAATCCTTCTGCATTATTAAAACTATCCTTTAGTAGTTCCTCAATGAATGCAGATTGGTACCCAACACTTTCCGAATATATGTGCGTCGCCTTACCTGTTTCCATAGATTTGGCAAACTCCTCTGCTTTATCTACAGCTTCGTGGAAATTGAGCTTAGAGTTAACAAGCAAAGGTAGAATATATAGATATTGTGTATCTTTAATCTTGTAAACATACCCTGCAAGCATGGCGGTGTTATCCGCGGATTCTTTTTTGGAAATCGCTAAATCAACTGCCAATAAGCCCGCGTCCCTATATTTTGCCTCAGGTAGCTCGTCGTAGTAGGTAAGCATATCCTCAGTTATGATTTGTTCATCTTCTGGAATTATTTGGAGCAGATATTCTCTGCGAAAGGCCCTATCATCGCCAATACGGAGTTTTTCTCTAGTTATAGCGGTCATGTCAGAATATTTACCCTTCCATGTTATTTTTTCATTATCGTCGATAAGTGGCACTCGCATGTAATCCCCACTTAACTGTTCGTTATCAACACGCTTAATTAGTCTATTAATTAGGTCATCGTTATGTAGCAAGTTACCTAAAACTATAATGCGTGTGTTTTTATCACCTGCTGGTATTAAATCTCTTTCTAACCAATGAGTAACCCTATCGCGACCTTCCAGTGTTTCCACGGATTCCAAGCTCTCTGCATCGTCAAGAATAACAAGATCAGGTCTATATTTTCCATGTCGTACACCTCTAATACTCGTACCAACAGAAGCAATTGATATTCTTGCGTCGTATTTTGGTAAAACTAATGTATCAGCTCTCCACAAGTCGTCACTATATTGAAACTTACCGTAGTCATGAATGAGAAGCTCATTTTTCTCAAGCTCAGTCTTAATATTTTCTAATATTAGTTTGGCTTGAGGTTGCGTGTAACTACAAATAATTATGTGTTTCTTCCCAGGCTTTCCCAATATTGACCATATTGGATACGCTAAAGAAAGAATTGTAGACTTGCCTGATCCACGAAATGTTACAAACACGGATAGGGATTTATCACTATCCGTAATGATTTTGAACATTTGCTTGTGTAAGGGTGCGATTTTGTAACCAATGTAATCACTAAAGTAAGTCGTGAAAAACCATGCAAAATCTTCTTGCGTCAAATTAATACGAAATTTTTTATCTGTAACTATATTTTGTTCGATTTCTTTAAGATTCATAATCCTCCTTAAAAATTAAATTAATAGCTTTGTTTAGTAATTCCTTTTGGGAATCTGAAAGTTCATAGTTTGTATTTATGTTGCCTTCAATTTCAATCTTGGTTGAGTAAGCAGAGTGCCTATGTTTTAACCAATAGATTATTGCCGTCATATTTCCATCCTTGATGGCAGACAATAATTGGCTTTCAGCCATATCGTTCATCAGCAATATTCCTTCTGATAAAGATTTGTCTGCTTTTATAGCAAAATCCTTGTCTTCTTCACGCCATCTGTAATAACTAGTGCGCCCCACACCTGTTTTATCGCAAGCAACTGAAATAATTGGTGTCTTTTTCAACTGTTCAATGAGCAGTGCCTTTTCAGCATCTTGCCTTGCTTTAATTGTCGTCTCTTTGCTAGAGGTCATTTAACCTCCTTTCTGCAAAGCAATTTATTTCTTTAGTTTTTATGCCAGTCAGTTTTTCAAATCTTTGAATTATTGAATTGCAATATTCACTATCAATCTCAACACCAACACATCTTCTATGTGTGTCTATACAAGCCCACAATGTTGAACCACTACCAATAAATGGATCTAGAACTATATCGTTTACTCTCGAGCTATTAAGAATTAATTGGCGCAGTAACCCAACAGGTTTAGTCGTGGGATGACAAGGACTGCTCTGTGGTCTTGGGTAACAAAATACTGATTTGTCTTTAGAGCCATAGAAGTTATGTGTGCCTAACCAACCATAAATTATCAATTCATGTTGAACGTTATAATCCAACCGACCAATAACGCTTTGGTTTTTAATCCAAATAAGTAGCTGGGAAAATCTATACCCACTTTCTTGCATTGCGTCGTGTAACGAAAATAGCATGCGGTCAGAATTGAAAATATGGATAACATTTTTATCTGCCATGTACGGTTTTACAGCTGTTAACCATTTAATACAGAAATTTTTATACTGATCTGGTGACTGATACGCATCGTTTTGGATATCTTTTGATTTCTTTGGATTTCTACCAAAGCTTATTTTGCTTTCTGTATAAGCAACGCCGTACGGTATGTCACTTAAAAGATAACTAGCCCTTAGACCCAAGCTGTTAAGTATTTCAAATGTATCCGCCTTAGTAGAATCTCCCTGAATAAGTAGGTGTTCACCTAACTGCCACACTTTAAGCTCATTATTTAACAAGTTCGGCTTTTCCATTTGTCCTCCTTTCCCAACGGTTTATTATCACGTCACAAAACACAGGACTTAATTCGCATAAGAAAGCTTTTCTCTTAAGCTGTTCGCAAGCGAGAAGTGTTGATCCACCTCCACCAAATAAATCCAAAACGCTAGATCCCACTTTTGAACATCGTTTCAGTGGTTTTTCCATCAGGGTAATAGGTTTTGTGGTTGCATGCTGGTACTCTGAGGTTGATTCTCGCTTTGCTAACCAAATATCAAAGATATCTATAATGTCATCAACAGCTCTATTACCTGTTCCAATTTCTTTATTTAATATTTCATTGAGATTTGTGATTGAATCCGCTAAGTACGGTGTACCGCGCACTGCATAAACACAAGGCTCATAACATTTATTAAAAGCTACCTGTGGGACTACATTGTGCTGACCCTTAACCCAAAAGCATACGCGTTTATTATCCAAGCCATGTACCGAAAAGAGTGTTTGAATTAGCCAGATATATTTTTGATCACACCAATAAAAGACGTGGACATCTTGCTTTGATACACTTAGTGCGTTAGCGACTGTGCTACTTAGGAATTGTTTGTATTCTTCGGTTGTTCTGGTGTCATTAACGCTTTCACTATACTTGTTCTTTTTTCCTAATCCTTTATTGTAATCGTACGAAATGTTATAAACGGGATCGCATGTTATAAGATCAATCTTCGTTTCACCTACAAGCCTTTTAACTACATTAATGTCTTGGGAATCCCCACAAAGTAAATAGTGATCGTTTAGTTTGTATAAATCGCCAAGTTTAGTTTTTGGTTCTGTTACTCTTTCAGCTTCTGTTTCGGGATCAATGTCATCGTCTTCAATTTCGAGACTTGCGTCCCAAATCTTCGACAATCCGGAATCGTCAAACCCCACATCTAGCAAGAGTTCTAAATCAAAATTTTTCAGTTTTTCCCAGTCAAAATCTCCTGTGTTAGCATTGAGTCTGAGGTTTAGCTCACGTTCCTTTTCGATATCAGGTACGTCTAAATAAATAACCGCAGTTTCTTTAACACCTAAATCATTGAGAATTTTCAGACGAAAATTCCCACCCAGCACAATGTTTTTACGTTCTATAGAACTATTGACCAAAAGAGGACTAATAATTCCGAAACGTTTAATACTTTCGGTAAGGTCTTTAGTTGCCTTTTCTGTCCAAGTTCTTGCGTTGTATTCGCAATACTTTAATTTACTAACCTCTACATACTCGACTTTAAGATTACTTAATTTCATCTAAGCCTTTCTGCCTCTGAAAACCAAAAAAGAAGGCTAAACAATTACGTTATAACCTTCTCTTAAAAGACATTTCGAGCACAAAAAAAGACTGTAATGCCAAAGAAAAGGTTATCTTTTCTTATTTACAGTCCTTTAACGAGTACAGCTCGGATCGCACAAATGCGAACTATTTGGTTTTCAATACAAGTATATGATAGGTCTACTGCTCTGTTTTTGCAACTTAGACATTTCTAGTGGGAATAGACACTACTCCTCGTCTACAAAAACAGCATTTTCCTTAGGAATTCTACCTACAACTTTACCTTGAATAACAAAGCTATTGCCAACTATTGGTTTAAATTTTGGGTCGTAACTTTCAGGAATTAATAATATAAACTCATCCGCTCTTTTATATCTTTTTACGGTAGCGGTTTCTTCCTCAGGGTCAAAAGCAATTACAACATCGCCATTAACAGCTGTGGATTGAGGTGTTACTATAGCAAAGTCTCCTGTTTCATATCCAAGCTTGTTCATGCTATTTCCGTCAATCTTTAGCAAAAATGCATCCTTAGTTCCATGGGTCTCAGCAAGAGAAACGGAAAGATATCCTTCGACATTTTGCTCAGCATACCTCGGAACTCCGGCCACAACCTCCCCTAGGATAGGAATTTTTACTGTAACACTGTCAGTGGCATTTTCTCCCGATGGTTTTTCCAGAATTTTAATAGCCCTGCGAGAATTACTAGTGCGGGATATTAGCTTTTTAGCTTCTAATTTTTTCAACTGAATGCTTACGCCACGTTTGGAAGTTACTTCTGCAACAGTTGCAAGTTCAGCATAACTAGGAGAATAACCGTGTTCTTGCTGGTATTGAGAGATAAAATGCCAAATTTTATTTAATTTTTCGTCTGTTTTTACATTTGTAGCCATATGTCTACTTTGTATTTTAACACATTATTGACACTGGTCAATTTTTGCGATTTAATTGTGGCAAGTAACTGCCCATATTCCTTAGCCAAAGGAAAATGGGTTTATTTTTTATTTGAAGGAATTATTATAGGCATGACGACCGAGGAAAACAAAAAATATGATGTGAAAGATGAAATAAATGCAGCTTTATCTGCTGGAAATGGTCCAAAGATAGCGCGCTTTGCACTTGCCGCTGTAGGTGGAGCAATTCCCTATGCGGGAGGTTTAATCGGTGCTGTAGGAAGCACATGGTCCGAAAATGAACAAAGTAATCTTAATAAACTTTTTAACATTTGGCTCAAACTTCAAGAGGATGAAATTAAAGAAATAGGCAAAACTTTAGTAGAGATAATGCTACGAGTCGACCAAACCGATGAGAAAATCAGAATCAGACTAGAAAGCCCCGAGTATATGAAACTTTTGAAAAAAGCATTTAGGGACTGGTCGGCAGCAGAGAGTGAAGAAAAACGGATTCTTGTAAGAAATTTACTGTCAAATGCTGCGGCAACAAGTATTTGCAGTGATGACGTGATATCCATGTTTATCGACTGGATTGAAGCTTATTCGGAACTCCACTTCAAGATTATATCAACTATATTTAATAAATCTGGTATCACCCGTGCTGGAATATGGGACCTGATGTATGGACAAAGGGTCCGTGAGGATTCCGCTGAGGCAGATTTATTCAAGCTTGTTATACAGGACCTAAGCATGGGTCACGTTATTCGCCAGTATCGGGAAACCGATTATTCCGGTAATTTTGTAAAACCTCAAAGAAAAAAAGTTATACAAAGAAGCTCCACTTACGCAAGCTTTTTCGACGACGAAAAGGAGTACGTACTTACAGAGCTAGGAAAGCAATTTGTTCATTACACAATGAACGAAATAGTACCAAAATTAACAGAAGGAACAAACTAAAATGTACAGAAATTATGATAGTTTTAATATATTTAATGAGGAAGAAATAGATTCATATTTCAACCAAAAGTTGATGGAGCTAAAGAACAAAATTTATAGTCTTCCGCAAAGTCAGATTTTGGACGGACTGTCTGATGTGCAAAGACAAGAGATCCTAAAAGAATTCACTATAGACAAACCTGAGTTTGATATGGAATCTGCCAAAGCAGCAGTCAAAGAAGTAGAAGTTTCGTCAGAGGATTTGGGAAGCAGCTTTTACACGCATCCTGGACGTATTTATAAGAAGAATATGGTCACCTATTATATTCCTGTTAAAGGTGATTCAAATCTTCTTAGGTACATACCTTCACAACAACGGTTGATGTGGACTGAAGAGGTATATATCTGCGACAGTGATCTTTGTGTTGATATTAAAGTCTTTTCGGAAAATGCTGACCAAATAAAGCGCGAATTTGACCACTTTAAATCTAGTGCCATCACTCAACTTGGGCACTTAAACAGAGAAATAAGTGGGTACAATAACTCGCTGGATAATAAAATCAACGAATATATCTCATCAAGAAAAAATGAAATTGCGCGTAAAGATAGTTTAGCATCTAGTTTGGGAGTACCTATTAGAGAATAATAAGGGGGTGAGTTACGATGCCAAGTAAAACGATAACAAATAACAGAAACTCTAAAAACGGTCAGTTTGTAACCAAGAGCTACGTTAAAAAACATCCAAATACTACTGAAATAGAGCATAACCGCAGAAAAAAGTAACCTGGAGAGAATAATGGGACATTCTTTTTTTAAGGTGTCCCATTTGTTCCATTTACATCCTGGAGAGTATAATTTCGAAGGTGGGGTTCCAGACCGACATGCTTCACCATATACTCATTTAAAAATCCGGCTCAATAGTATAATTTCAAACAACCTCACACTATGCTAAACTGTTCCTAGAAAAGGAGAGCCGAATGGGTAAGAAATTCCCTACGCTTTCGAATCTAGCACGTAGGATTGTAGGAATTACTATTAAGTTACCGAGAATGTCTGGAAACCCTCTACATAGGATTCTATCTTTACTACTGTTCATTTTATTTTCTCTTCCATTAGCTTCATGTGATACGCCTGAGAGGCTGCACTATTACGAGATTAGAGAAGGTAACTATCCAAAAGACGGCACATATGGTGTATCGCGCGTCGCCGATTTAAGCAGGGTTAGAACAATTAACTGTTTAGTTAGAATGGAAGCTTTATATGCAGATCAAATCTATGTTAGCAAGTTTTATTTTGTCCCTTTTAATACCAGTGGGTACTATAGCGAAAAAACTAATTGGTTAGAGGAATTTTTGGAACTAAAAAGACGTTTTGTTTCAGATGTATCTTCATCTGTCGATGGTAAGCTTAGAAGGGCTTTGGGTATTAGTGAGAAGTTGTGGGTAGATTCTTTTGCTTACAACGCCTCTACTTTATTTGAAGATGTAGGTAACGTTGAGTCTCCAGATCCGTTTTCAGACAACATAACTTGCCCAACTGACTGGACTTTGCGTTATCAGATCAGCCTTGCTGATAGCACTAATACAGTTACAGATGCATTATGGAGAGTAGGAATATCAATACCAAATGAGAGTAGTACGTCTTACTTTAAGATTAGTTCCGGAGCCAACTATGTTGAGTTCCCATTACGTGACTACGAAGTAGAAGCGCTTCTATTTAGAGAATATGAAGCATCTCAAGTGCTTAAAGAGATTGTTTTTGAAGACCCAGCACTTACTATAGGTGAGAGTAACTATGAAGAGTCTGTATTACAAAATGCCATTAGAGTTCAAAAAGATGGCGAGTTAGTAGCCAGGTTTTCTTGGTCTTCAATTGAGAGTCAAGAGACCGTACTTGATCTTGCATCAAGGCTAACTTTGTTTAAAGCTTGGATTAGTGGTAAGCACGTACATCACCCAGCTTTTATCGGTTATATGAGAGATAGGTTTGTTTCCATAACAGATGTCTCTGTTCATACTGTAGGCTCTGATGGAGATTTTATTCTAGGCTTTGGTAGTTTGGGTAGTGGTAGTTCTAGCGTTGATTTTAGCCAATTGGTTATATCAGAGCCGGTTGTACAAGGAGATCTATACCTTTTGAGTGAATAAATATATTTATATACACGCAGTTGATGTTCCAACATTTACTGCGTGGTTTTTATATAAAACTATAATAGTGCCAGCTGATAGATTCTATAAACAGATTAAGCAATGTAAAAACTAATAGTTAAGCTTACTTATTGTAGTTTCTTAACTTTAATAATTACCTAATATATAAACACCTATAATTGCTATGGTTGCTGTTACAAGCTTTCTAGTCATACCGGTTTTTTGATTAAGGATAAAATATTCAGCCAAAATTATTAAAAAGATCTGCGAGTTATTTATTGCATCTACCCTGCCTACTTCCCCGCCTACGTTGTAAGCAAAAAAAGTACATAAGTTATAAACTAAATACCCAACCCCTGAAACTAGTAAATTTCTGACATCCAGAGCTTTTAGTGTTTTTATTGCTTTAGTTATACCCCTTGGGTTTTGTACCAATGCTATAAAAATTACAAATAAGAATGACCAGAACAGATACACCATAGGGTGTATTTCTAAAACAACCATCTTATCAAATGTATAGGTGACTCCAAAGAAAACTCCTGCAAGAAGACCGTACAAATTGTTTTTCTCAAGTTGTTCATTTTTAAAGTTGAGAATAGCTATCGCACTCAGAACTAAAGTGATTCCAACCACTTTCATTAGACCTGTTGTCTCTCCAAAAATTAATATTCCAAGTAGTGTGGAAACAACCACTGACAAAGATATGAACATTGTCGAAAAGCTGATATTTTTTGCCACAAAACTTTTGAGGTAAAAATACATTGCAAAAGATGCAGTAATTGAAGTTAGGATTACATACCAAAAAACTCTGTGATCAAAAACCGAGAAGAAACTATTTTGTTCATTAAAAAGAAAGATAATTGGAATTGCTAGTAGAGTTTGAACTCCAAAAGTGAGTACAGTACTGGTATTTGGGTCGACTTCATTATCATCATTTAACAGTTTTTGTTGCACCAGTTCAGCAACGGCAAGAGCAGTTATTGATAGTAAAGCAAATCCAAACCATGTCATATGGGTAGTATATTACCTCATCAGCCCTTTATAGGCTACACATTGCAGGTTTTAGTGGCCCTATAACCTATAGTTTGATTTATTAGTCAATTAGTGTTAATATAGCTTAGGCTTTCTGCAGTTTGTCTGGACGAACAAATGAAAGGAAAAAAGGAAAAGGGATGTTCAGATCAAGACTCGCTTACCTTTTGTCGTTAGTTGTATTTATTTTTACTTCAGGTTGTGCACCTCACCGGACCGAGGAGTTACAAGATACTACCATCCTGGTTAAGGCTAAACCTTTTACCGGCACTATTACCCTTGAGTATGTGTATCTTAGTATTCCTGATGGTTGGTATACATCACTTCCCCTCAATAGAGAGGTAGAGGTTAGTTTTAAACCGGGTTTTGGTTGGTCATATGTTGCTGTTGACACTATCTATCACCCTGATGTTACTTTGTTTAATCTCGAAGTAACCTTTGAATCGTTAACAACTGACAATGCTCTTAATGGCGGTTGCTACTGGAGTCACTGGAGAAGTAGTGAGGATGATGATACTGTATATCAAAGTAGAATGAATCTTAAGCGATGCACTACTGTTGAAGATGGTACTATTTTCCATCTTAGGGTTAAGCCTTCTTACTGCTTCCACTTTGAAGAAGGTGTCCTTTGTAGGAAGCAAGGGCTTACTCTTTATATTACTGAAAGTACTATTAGTTTCTCGGCTGACGGGAGTTTTCTACCCGAATATAGGGAGTGGGTGTCTGAGGTACTAGCATTTTATGGCGGTGATGAACTGTCTTCGGTGCTTCAGCCCGGCTACAATTACACTTTGAGTTATAAATAGACTATAAGAGATCTGGGCAGCTTTGAGATTCTAACAAAATTTCACAGCTGCCTTTTTTATATCTATTTATCAATGGGTCTAAGTGTAGAGAAAGTATCCAAGTAGTCAGTATTAGGGCCTGCACCATCTGCAATACCACTTCGTTTTATAACAAAAGGTTTTCCAAAGTCGTATGCGTAGTACTGAACCAGATAAGGAATTCCTACTTCTTCAGGAATAATGATTTTATCTATCTTAATTGAAACTGTTAGAACGTCTAATGGTGAATTTAGCACTGAGAAGTTACTTGTTGCTGCAATATTATCTCCCGATACTAGTTCATAATCGTTTATGTCAGTATGAAGTTTGAAATTGTCATCATTTTCAACTTTAACTTCTTTATTCCACCACAACTTAAGGTCTTTGGTATCCTCAGTGGTTACAGAAATAATTTCATAAACTTTGTTATCAGCAGTAATAGTATTGTCATTATTAGGGCAGTTTTTATCGGTTTTATTTTCCGATAAATCAAACTTGAATCCGTACGTTTTATTAATGCAAGTTACTGGTTTTGACTTATTGTCCGAGGAAATCGGATTATCAAAATGAGGCTGTTTGCTATATTTCAAATAATAAATAGTCGTAATTACAAGAAATAGGGAGATTAGTAAAAGAGTTTTATGTTTCATATAGTTATTTTATATATCCTATTGAAAAAAGCCACCGAGATATTTTAGTATTTCGGTGGCTAAAATGTTAGCTAATGATCCAGTCGCTTTTACATTTACATGCGTAAGGGGAACTTGAAAATTCTCACCCCGAAGACCCATATTGAGCCCTGCCTCATTAATCACTCTAACGGCACCGTTATTAGCTACCTTGCCAACTTCATTAACATCGTATGAAAAATAGAATGCAGTTGGATTTGTTGCAAATAGTCTTTCTATTAGTGCATACCAGTCTTTGTCTGCTTCTGCTTTAGCAATATCTAAGTTAATTTTAAGTTTAGTATCTTTATTGACATACCAACTTCTTGGCGATCCCTTAATTCTTAATGCTACATAACCTTTAGGCAAAACTCTTAGCTCAGTAGAAATCAGTTTTTTTGCAAGTACAAAAGCTGAAACAAACAAGGTTATAATAGAAAGTACGAAAAGGGTGTACATTGCTATAGACAATGCGTTTTCCATTATTTTTGTCTCCTGATGTGTGATTATATTATAAATACCTAAAAACACCAACTATAGGTTTAAAGATAATCATTTACAATTCTACATGTTGCTTTAATATTTAGTTATGTTGATACATAAAATAACACCACATTTGTGGTTTGATTCAGATGCTAAGACAGCAGTAAATTTCTATTCGAAAATTTTCCCTGACTTTAAGATACTAAATGTATCTGATCTTGATGATGTGCCTACACCTTCTGGTGAAACCAATATAATAAATTTTGAGATCTCTGGACAACCCTTTATAGCAATTAACGCTGGCCCTATATTCACAAAAAATCCGTCAATCTCTTTTTTCATCAATTTTGATCCATCCCAAGATTTAAATGCTTTAGCTAATCTTAAAAAAACGTGGGCTTATTTAAGTGATGGAGGGAAGGTATTAATGGATCTAGGCCAATATCCATTTAGTGAGCTGTATGGTTGGGTAGAAGACAAATTTGGTGTATCATGGCAGCTAATTTTAACTAATCCAAATGGAGAGTTACGGCCAAATATCATTCCCTCTTTATTATTCACAAAAGAATTTGCAGGAAAAGCTGAAGAGGCTATTAACTACTATGTAACTGTTTTTGGTACAGGCTCTAAGATAGGCAGTATCGTTAGGTACCCAGAAGGTATGGGTCCTGATAAACCTGGTACACTAATGTATTCAGAATTTCATATTAATGGTACATGGATAGTTGCTATGGATAGTGCCCAAGACCATAAATTTAAGTTTAGCGAAGGTATCTCACTTCTAATTCCCTGTGACACACAGGAAGAGATAGACCACTACTGGTCTAAGTTATCCCATGATTCTTCTGCGGAGCAATGTGGTTGGTTGCGAGATAAATTTGGTGTGTCGTGGCAAGTATGGCCTACTAAGTTGGGTGAATTCATGCAAAACGGGACTCAGGACCAAAAAGATAGGGTAACTCAAGCTTTTCTTAAAATGAAAAAGTATAACCTAGCAGAGCTTGAGTTAGCTTATAAAGGATAAGAATTCGGCTTCTTTCAGACGTCGTTTTTTCTACCTCGTGTTATAATACCCCTCAGGAGAGAACCCATGATACATGCAGTCTTTGCTAGAATTAAAGCTAGTTTCCCTGAAGTTCTTCTCTTAACACTTGTAGGATTTTTTAGCATTATGATTATGCTTTCTTTTAATAATCCTTTATACCAACAGGTGGAAATTGTATCTGCTGATACCTTTGGAGCTTTTCCTGCTAGAGTTTTTGATAAGTATTTAGCTTCAAACTGCGCAGACGTAACTAGGACACAGGATGATTTTAGCGCTATGTGCTTTGAAGTTTTATACCAATACAGTGGTAATAAGATTGAAAAAGTTAATTTTGCTACCACTAGTGATTTGTATAAAAGTATCAAAGTAGGAGACACTATTTGGATTGTTTTTAAGTAACAGGCTATGGTGGGTAGTTACTATTAGTAAATGCCCGCCATTAGTTTAATATACTTCTTCCGGGTGAGCTACTTTTTTCAGGTGTCATAGCACATAAGTTATTCTTACAAAATTATATTGGTTTCACAGGCAGTGTTTTTATAATAAGTATGCTGGAATTACAGATTCTAAACCACTTATCTCAAAGAAATTAAAGTAAATAGTTTATAACATTGCTTAATTTAAAGACTCTTTCTATACTTAAGTAATGAAAAAGAAACTTTTCATAGTATTAGCAGTGTCTGGTTCTATAGTTCTTTTTATAGTTTTAGTTTTTATTGATAGCAACACATTAAAAAATTCGGGTATTGGTAACACAGGTGATAATCCTTTTACTAATGTAACTCCTGTTAATCCAACACCTACTGGGACTAGTGCTCAAAAGCCTACATCCACCCCCTTACCTCACCAGTATGTTTTTGAAAGTCATTCTTTGTACGAAGTCTATGATAGGTCATTTGATAGCTCCACAGGAGAAGTTGAGATAAGTGTTAGGAACAAAAAAGAAAACATAACTTTGGATATACAAGGTAAAGTAGCACTTTTCGGTACTGTTAAACCTTACTTTAGCGTAGATGGTAAATATCTCTTTATAACATCGGGAACTTCTATAACCAGACATGGCGTTTTAATTTCATTATCTGAAAGTAAAATAATAAAGAATGACTTTTCCATTTTTGGAGAAACTAAGATTTTCTATAAAGACTTTCTAATTTACAACGGAGTTATAAAACCTCCTGCTAACTCAGGGGAATTTTATGATGCATCATCAGTAGCGTACTACAATATACAAACCGGGGAGGAAACTTTAGTTTACCCAGCAGCAAGTTACAAAAACTTCTATATGGTTAAATCAGTTGTAGATGGGATAATCACAGTAGAACACACTTATTGGAAAAATCCCAACGACCAAAAAACCAGCACCACCGAAATCTTGTCCCTTAATCTTTCATCTAAGATCAACTAAATGTTGTAGCGGTTTGATCTGTGCTGTAGTGTAATAGAAGTATTAAATTTACGCCGATTGGCGATTATCAGAATTATGAATAATCTACGTGGTAATAAAACTGCAAGGCTTGTTGTAATCACTTTATTAATTTTGGTTGTTGCTTATCTATTGTATAACGTATGGTAAATATACCTAAAATAGACAAGCTAGCAAATACCAGTGAGTCCTCTAAGAAAATTGCAAAACCTATTCTTATTGGTGCTTTGGTCCTACTTTTAGGAGCATTTGGGTTAGAGGCTTCTAATAATGATTTTGATCTTGGGAAATTAATTTCAGGTTCTAGTCTTTCTGAATCTAAAGTAATGAGAGATGCTGATGGTAATGTTGTTACTTCAGGGGGTAAGTATACAGATGAGTACAATTGTAGTGATTTTCAAACTCAAACTTTAGCCCAGGGTTTTTTTGATAAAGCTGGTGGGGTTTCTGGGGATACTAATAACCTTGATGGTGATAATGATGGCGTTGCTTGCGAGAGTTTACCTTTAGGTAAATAGGTTTATGTTTTGATTTTGCTCTTTTTAAGGGCGGCGCAAAGCGCCGCCCTTAATGCCTCCTATAAAATAAATTCCTCCTAATAACTTTATAGTAATATAGCTTCAATAAATTTAGTTTTAAGTACGTTAGATTGTAAAAATAGCCTATTGTACTGTGTGTTGTATGTATAAAGAGGGCGGGGCCTTTGGCCCCGCCCTCAAAACAAACATCACTAACAAAATACTACTTAGCTACAAAAGTAACAGTAAGTCTAGCAGAAGAGACACTTTTCTTACCAAACTGACTACCTGTTCCCTTAGAAATAAGCGAAAGCGTGTTACCTGATTTCCAGTCTGATTTTGCCGTGAGAGTTTTTAGTATCTGTGTTACTTCATCATAGCCATACCAATTTCCATTAACCCACCTCTCGTTAGTAGAACTTGCTATTTTATCTGATGTAAGCGTTCTACTTGAAGGCAGTGAATTACTTGAGAAACTACTACTATTTGCTGTATTTTCACCATAAAGCTCAAAATCTACTTGTATCCATTGATCTCCACTAGACTGAAGTTCCACTTTAGCTGACTGTATAGTTGCGTTTTGTGGAATATTAACTCCACTAAAGCTAAAGGCAGCAAAACTTGATGTAGTATCTTGACCAGTTCCAATCCAGTTTCCTCCGTTTGATTGGCTACCTCCATCTTGGTTAAATATACTACCAGTGTATGTCACTGTTTGTGCAGTAGGTATAGGAGTAGGGGTTGGAGTAGGGGTTGGAGTGGGGGAAGGCGTGGGTGTTGGTGATGAGGCACCGGCTGTTATAGTGAAATCATCCACTAAGCTTGTACCATTAAATCCAAAATTCTTTACGCCGAAAAACACATTAGATTGCAATTCCTTTGCTGTGAATGTTTTCTTGATTTTGACTTGGGTCCACCCTGGTTTTGTATCATTTGCTACTTTAGCTTCACCATAATCAGATGTTCCCAGATCATCAAATTTCGAAACTCTAAGTCCTGGAACTCCCCAGCTAGTACCTTTCTTAGTGACCTTAATCCAAGCAGATAGTGTGTATTCCGTCCCAGCCTTTAATAAACCTGAGATGTTTTGAGAATTGTAGGCACTGCTTGAGTTGAGTCTTAAAGCGTATGACCCGCTTTTTGCCCCACTAACTACAGTAGCACTACTGGTTTTCCACGGCGTAGTTTTGCCAGTCTCAAAACCGGAGTTTTGTAGGGAGTCTGTGGAAGTTGGGCTATCCGGAGTTGGGACCGGGGTTGGAGTACCTGTGACTGTTGGGGTTGGTGTTGTCGTCGGGGTGGTTGTACCAGAAGGTGTTGTGCTAGGAGTTGGGGTTGGTGTGGTAGTTGCAGTAGGTGTTGAGGTTTGAGTTGGAGTTAGGGTTGGGGTTGGTGTCTCCCCTATAGAGACTGCCATATTGGTAACTGTTGATAGCGCATCGTTATTGCTACCTTTTACTGCAATGTTTGAATCAGTGGTACTGCCATCAGTAAAAAGCCACTCTACAGTTCCATTGCCCACGGTTAGAGGTTTAAATGTTAATGTAGCTACAGTGGTGTCTGTTGTCCCAGTAATTGGGTTTGTAACAGCTGCCTTGTTACTATCATAGGTTAGAACACTGAAACTAAGTTCTCCCGTCTCATTGGCTTTTGCGATAGCCTCACTCAACGTAGGTACATAGGTAAGAGTTGTTTGGATGCTATTTGAAGGCACTATCTGTACCAACTGTACTAAAGTATTAGGTATTTTAACCCTCACATCAAAGCCTAAGACATTTTGGCTATTAGGATTGATAGTAAGTGGTACAGAAAAATCAGTATTTACAGTGGATGAAGCTGTTTGGGGAAGGGCCAGTCTTCCACCAGAAGCGGCCCCAAAAATAAATCCCCTATCTACTGCTACCTTAAGACCAATGCCTGTGGTAAGTAGCGTTAAAGCAGTTGCTATCATCAGGTACTTCTTATCACCAGTTATAAGATTTATTAAGTTTCTTATTTCCATGAGAAGATACCTTTCAAAAAGCTAAATAACCAATTATCATTTTTTGAAGCTTTAGCTACTTCAATTTGTGTTGGGTCTGTTACGACGATCTCCGCAATCTCATTATCAGGCCAGTAAGTTGTGACATATCCTTTTATACTTACTTCCTTACCTACGAGACTACTAATGTCGTAAGTAAATTTAGAAGCATTTTCCGCAAAAATTCTTACCAAAAACTTTTCCTTAGGATTTTCTGTAAATCCTATGTAGTATGCTTTTGGCATGTGGTCTTCAACTACTGTAACCTTACCATTAAGAATTACATTTTTTCCCACATGATCAAGTGCTTGTTCCCAAGATATTTTAGGAGTTTCTGCTACTGTTTCTGCACCTAGAACGTTGGAGTCTACGTTGCCTAACGCAAGTAGCTCGTTTTCAGTATCAGCTATGCTTCCGTTTTCGTAAGCCATTACAGCACCATCTATTGTTTTTACGAGGACTAAGCCATCACTCACAACAGAAAATGCCATTGTTCCATGGTTGTTATCGTTATGATATTCGTAAAAACCAGGTCCATAGGATCTGTTATCTCCATAAGAATAAAGGTTGCTGGTACAAGCTCTTGTATTAGCATTGAATTGGCAGTCGGATGATCCATAAGTAGTTCCTGAACCTCCAGGGAAGATTTGCGGGTTACACTGTGTATTTGTTGGCGCACAATAGACTTGCCTCCAAATAGTGTTTTGACCGGCAACAGCCCTTATTGGGTTTTGGAAGCTTGAACCAAGGCTACTACTTCTGTCTACAATATTTATTGTCTGAGACACTAACCAGTGGTTATGAAATAAAGTAGAGCCGGACATAGTGATGTTCAGTGCTTCATCTGTTTGTATATCGAACTGGTGTGTTCCCTCTTGAGCTAAGTATCTGCCTGAGCCTACAAATCTTACTTGACCTGCTTGATATCCACTAACTGTATTGTTGTCTAAGACCATTTCTCCGAACGTTGCATCTTCTCTACCATCACACCATTGAGTCACACCATTATTTGTACAGTTACCTCCAGAAGCACAGCCTCCACAGACTTGTCCATTTCTCCAAATTACGTAAGCAACTTCTTTTCCATCAACAACCCGTATTATGGGCTGAGGTCCCATATCGAGAACGCCACCATCACCTTGAGCTGCATTACCTACAGCCGGTTTAAAGGCAATAGTACCGTTATCCAAATTAAGAGCATACATAGTTTGATTTACCACGGTATCTCCTGTAACGGTTGTTGGGTAAGGGTTATGTTCCCAAAGGGTTTGCCAGTCTAGTCGATACCTTACAAACACTAATCCATGAGCCTCAGCGATAACCGGCCATCCATTTAGCGCTTCAGCTAAGTTGTTTGCTGGAGAAGAGGCAGGATTACCAGGTGTTCTTGGAGTTGGTTTTACTTTCCACTTTTGAGTACCATTTGTATTAACTGCGTGGACATTAAGATCTTGGGTTACATAAACAATTGTTGATTTACTACTCGAGAAGGACGGAGGAGTAGCACTGTTTGAGCCCCCTGTATAAGTCCAAGTTGCAGTCATGTTGGCTTTATTTAAGGAAACTAAGTTTCCGTTTGCTAAAGCAACATACAAACTATTATTTGCAAGTAAAGGAGCTACAGTGGAACCCTGAGTTGTATAAGAAGCTAAAGTGGAGCCGTCAGACGCGTTAAGTTTATACACACCTGTGGAGCTTGTTAGGTAGATAACTTCGGCTTCATACGCTGGTGTTGCATTTAAAGTACCTATATTTCCCTTTGACCACAGTACTGTACCAGATGCTTTATTGGAGCTATTTTTATCAAGAGCATATAGGGTGTTGTTTGCAACCATGTAAACTCTATTACCTCCAGTTATTGGTTGTACCATATCTGGTACGTCGTTTAGATGGTTTGCTTGTGTTTTACCACTGGCATCAGGACCATTCCAAACCCATTTAAATCTCCAAGGCGAAGCGACAGTTTGCTCTGTATGGTTTGTGCGTTGAGCATTACCACCAAACTGTGACCAAGATATGGGAGTTCCTGGTGCTGGTGTAGCTGTTGGTGTAGGGGTCGGAGTTGGAACAGGGGTTGCAGTAGCAGTCGGTGTAGGTGTTGGAGTTGGTGTAGGTGTTGGAGTTGGTGTTACAGTTGGGCTTGGGGTCGGGGTTGTTACAGGTATTGTATTTGATGTCACTGCAAAATCTAAACTATTTACCACTCCGTCTTTGTATTGATCTAGTGAACTAGTTACAGTTGCTGCCCAATTTGTTACCAGTGATACTAAGTCTCCTGCATTTACCACACCATCACCATTAACATCTCCATTACCTAGATTAGAAGGCGTGGGTGTTGGGGTTGGTGTTGCAGTAGGGCTAGGTGTTGGGGTTGCTGTTGGAGTAGGCGTCGTGGATGGTGTTGCAGTTGTTGAGATTATCTTAACAGCAAAATCTGTTGTTAAATTATTCACATTTACTGTTATTTCACCGTTGGATGGTGTAACAACATTAGTGCTAGTAATAGAACCATCATTTGTATTCCACATTTCAACTCTATAAGACCCAGTACCAAGACCTGCGATTTTTGCAACTCCTGTTACTTGTTGAGCCGTATTAGGTGAGTTAACCCAAGTATAGCCTCTATTTTGAATCCACAAGTATGCAGCAGTTTTATCTCCTCTTCTCATTCCATAAACTTTAATTCTAGCATCTGAGGAAGTGATAGTTTCACCTGTATAGCCTGTAGGTGTGTCGTACTGGCCTGGTAGAAAAGTAAGATTGCCATTTGCATAATCTACATCCTTGAAGAACTTGCTGGCGCCCAGCCTTTGAGCTAGCTTAGCTGTTGTAGTTGCTGCATCTTCTCCATCAAAATACCATTCTATTGGAGAAGTTCCTAGTGGTGAGAATAAGCCACTCCATAAAGAGTTATGCAAGAGTCTTAGTCTTCCCTCTCCTGTTTTAGTAAGGGGGTTAGATTCATTCCAATTATTTGTACCTGCGTCAAATTCACCCCATATCCAAGGCATATGGCCTTTAAAAGCAGACCAAGTAGTGCCATCTCCTAAGCCAAGATCGGTACAATAAGGACTTGAAGTACCTCTTCCAATATCTCTCAAGCACCAAGCTACACTATATACGAACTTTGCTTCATCTGTTCTAAAAGCTTCGGGTGTAAAACCCATTATGTAGAAGTGAAGGTTAGCTAAATCAAATGCACCAGAAGTCCAAAAAGCAGGACTAAAGGCTTGACTGCCTTGAGATGTAGTTCTAAGGTGACCATATACATCTGCCACTTTTTGATAAGCTCCTAGCTGTTGATAAAAGTTGTATACTTCAGTGCCTGGTAATACATGGCCATGTTCGTTCCATGTTTCCCAAGATAGTATTGAAGTTGAGTAACCCCATCTAGCTACCCTATATCTGAAGTTTCTCTTCCAATAGCCGATATGTCTTAGGCTATCAAATTTTTGTACAGAAGTATTCCAGGATTCGTTGTGTACGGAGCCGTCCCAAATCCAATAAGGATCTTCATGTGACGAAAGCTCAATGTATACACCATTTCTTTCAGCTGCTTGGATAATTAAGTCTTCCTCAGCATTGCCTCTTTGGTTAAACTGAGTTCCCTTTCTGATCGTCGTCAGATCATTTACACCATTGTCTGGGTTATAATCTTCAGGCCAATTATAGCCATCATAATGTCCCTCGACAGTTAAGTTGTAACCATCATTTTGATCCCAAAGTCTGGTTAAGTTAACACCATTTGCACCAAATCTGTTGTAGCTATTCTCAATATCATAAGATCTGCCTCCGCAGCAAAGCCACCACTGCTTACCAGCAGATATTGGAACATACGAGCTTCCATCATCAAATTGTAAAAACCTACTATCTTTACTTGCAACACGTATAAACCCTTTAGAGTCACTTTGTGTTGAAGTGAAAGACAAGTTTCCGCTTGTCGGATATCTTGTAGTACCGTTCTTATCAGTTACGGTTACATAATATGAAAAGGCTCCTACCTCTGATGGGGCATATCTGATTTTCCAGCCAACCTTACCGGTTGCTGTCATTGTTGCAGATGTTTGAGAACCTCCTCTTACATACTCTTGGAAATAGAAAGCTGGTACAACTTGCTCTTTACCCGATGGTGCAACAAAGTGTGCATCAATAGATATACCATCTATTCCATATGGAGAAGTTCTGCCTGGATCAGCAGTAGGATTATCATTAGCATCATAATAGTAGTAGGGCAGAAGAGAATCTGCAGGATAAGACTGCGAGATCTGAAAATCTACCTCGAATTTTTTAAATTTACCTACACTTGTAGAAACAGGTGTAAGTGTAGTCACGGTTGGGGTAGCTGCTGCGTAAACTACATCCTGATTTATGATAAAACCTAAAATAAATAAACTTAGAAATATTGATGTAAAAAATTTGTGATTTTGCATCAAAGTAATGGTCACAGATATATAAGGTCACGTCAATATTGTTTTTCAACTAATCTTATGATTTAAAAACAACACCCGTCCTTAAAGCCGCAGTTTTTGCACACTGACTTGGTGGATCCTTTAATATCTAGTATTTGGTAATAGCAATTTGGACAATTTGTCATTATATATATTTAGTGTTTTAGGATAACTAGCATGTTTCATGTTCTAGTAATACCCCAACAACCCCTAACAATATAGATTTTATACTATCAAGTATTTTTAAACCGAAATGGGTATATTATCGCTCTAGTTATCAAAAATACATACTTTTTGCCATAGTATTCAAAAAAGTCGGTTTATTATGTATAATTGACGGCGTTAACTTCCCAAAGCCTTGGGGACGTAGCTCAGTGGTAGAGCAGCGGCCTTTTAAGCCGTTTGTCGTGGGTTCGATCCCCACCGTCCTCACCAATATTTTAGAGAATTTAGACATTGAAAAAACGGATTTAAGTTTTTCTTAAACCCGTTTATATGTACTAAGTCAGCACTTCCTAGAAATTACTCAACTAGTTTATTTAATAAGTTTTAACACTGTAAATCCTGTAAACTGCTACCAACAAACTAATAAATCCTGACAGCCAGAAAAGAAATGCAGTTGTAAGCAGTAAAATATTCATAGCTATACTGCTAACTACCAGGACTACAAATAGGGACCCACTTATAAAGCCCAAAGAATCTAATATGATAGAGACCCAATTATCTCCGCTTTTACCGGTCTTCTCATTTTCAATAACAAATACACTGTAGATCACTACCCCTAATCCGCTTAGTTTGCTTACAATTCCAATTAGACCCAGAAGCCGCGTGTTTATATAACTTGCAAAAAAAACTTCGAGTAGCATTGGTAAAATAACTAGACTAAGCCCTAAAAGTTTCAGTGCATGGCCTTTAGCAGCTAAAAATTTCATGTTGCCCTCCCTCAAAACAATATAGCATAAATTGCAGCATTTTTTGTTGACGTATTTAGATAAACTTACTATTCTATGTCCATGTACATCGCAATCGAAGGAACAGTAGGTAGCGGTAAGACTACTCTTTCGAAACGACTAGTAGAGTACCTTAAAAAACTATATCCCAATAAGAACGTAATATGGACTAGGGAGCCAGGGGGTTCAGAAATATCCGATGTTATTAGAAATGTAGTTCAAGGCACTAAATTCGTAGAAGATATGACTGTTATATGTGAGTCGTATCTATACGCAGCATCTCGTTCTCAAACTTTAAGGACGGTAGTTTTTCCAGTAATTGAGGCTGGGGGATATGTTGTAAGTGATAGGTGTTTTGTTTCTTCAATTGTAAATCAAGGGTATGGCAGAGGCCTTAATATCGACACTGTTAGAGAAATCAACTTCCCTGCTGTAGGAAATATACTTCCCGATCTTATAATTTATCTCGATACCAAAGTGGAAGTTAGTTATAGAAGAGTAAAAGATCATGCTGGAGATAAGTTTGAGGCTTTCGGTAGGGAGTATCATGAACGTGTTCGCTACGGTTATCATGAGGTAATGAAATGGGAACTGTTTAGAGATAAGTGGGTAACTGTTGACGCGAATAGAAGTTTAGATCAGGTATTTACACGGATAATTGCAGCTACTCAATTGGGATGACATTCACGGGGTTTTTGTACACTCACTACAAAAGCCCCTTTTTAATAGTCGATGTATATGGGCTTACTTGTGTTGTGGAATTTATTGTCTCAATCGTTCCTTTAAACGAGAAATTATCGCCTGCGCGTGAATACTAGCAGAAAAATGTTTGAGTTATAAAAAAAGCTCCAGCATTAGCCGGAGCTTTTTCTCGTTTCAGAATGTTAGAATTAGTATCTTCTATCGCCTCTGTCTTCTCTTTTTTCCATTGGTCTAGCAACGTTAACAGTTAAATTTCTGCCTTCGATGTCTTTTCCATTCATTTCAGCAATTGCTGCTTGTGCTGCATCGTCATCGAGTTCTACAAATCCGAAGCCTTTACTTCTTCTTGTAGCTCTATCCATGATGATTGAAGCTGAATGTACTGTACCGTATGAAGAAAACAAATTACCTAAATCTGCATCTCTAAACTTATAAGGGAGATTCCCCACGTACAACTTAGTCATTTCTTTGGTTTTAAATATTCACCGCCTTATCATTTTTCGAAACATGTTTACTATCTAAAACCTGGGAAAACTAGCTTTCAGTGAAAGTGGGAGATTTCTTGCTTCTTAGAGTGCACATATTGTACCATAAAACACCTTAAAAGACCTAATTACATTTAAAAACAAAAACTGATACGTAAGTTTTGGAACCGAAAGCTTTCTCTATAGTACAACCCTCAATATATGCGTTTTTTCTATCAACATCGTACGAAGTAACTACATAGTCGGAATTAGTATAGGACATACCATAAATACCTTTGTAATATGGGTTAAAAGTGTCAAAATTGTCAGGTACAAACACCTTAGAATTTTTATTGTTTAAATAAACAGCAGCATCTCTGTAATATTCCCCACTATTATCATAAAATCCCATGTTTTTAATAAATTCAAAAGATTTTGGAGTATAAATAAAATACCCCGACATTATTGGGAAAAATATTACTAAAACCAAAAGTGTTTCTATTGATTTAGCAATTGCTATAGATCTCCAGTTATTTATGTTTACTGCGATAAAAAGTAAAAGTATAGGCAGTAAAGTAACAACATACCTGTCAATTTTCTGACCTGATGAAGTAAGTCCTACAAATATTAAGCAAAAATAAATTACTAAGTACTTACTACCAGTTAATTTGTTCCTAAAAGAATTTTTTAATGCAACCAAAAGCAACACTATAGTTACAACGCTTGTTTTAATAGCTAACACTACGAAATAAAAACTATAACTTGTTAGTGAGTTTTCACTTCTGAGGCTACCGTCTATTGCAGAACCGCTAGCACTTAGGATTTTGGCTAGAGTAGCAATAGGCTCTACCCACAAAGCCGGAAAAAATATAAAAATAAATATACTAATGAGGGTTAAATATAAAAAAGTATGTTTGACTGAGTTTCTTTTAAGAACTATAAATAGAATGACGGGTAAAATAAACAAAGCTGAGATTTTTGTTAAAATCGCAAGACTTAGTAAAAATGCAGATCCCACCAAATATCCAATTTTTTGTTTGTATAGGATTACCAGAAAACTTGTTAAACACAAATATGTTTCCAGAGAAGTAAGGTGCAACCATCTATCAATACCTATTAAGTAAGGCTCAACTGCGACCATAAAGCCAAACAGAATAGCTATTTTTGCACCGTATAATTTGTAGATAATATTAAGGCTCACACTAAAAAGTAATGTGATTGTAGCAAGGACGGACAGTTTTGAGACAAAATCTACGGTTTCATACCAGTCTTTATTATCGTATGTGACATGAGTGCCCATACCAAGTACTCTAAATTCTCCCAAGAAGTATTTTGTAGTACCTACAATCCACATTAAGGTGACCCCTGGGTGGTACTTCTGGTAAGTATCTTTGTAGTTACCGTTGACAAAAGCGTTTATAAAATTCTCAGATCTTTCATGCCATCTTATGGCGTCGGAATTGGTCATATCGCTCTTTAATCCAATAAATCTAAAAGCAAAGAAGGTGATAACTACTAACAAGAATAGAGCTGCTTGTCTATTAATCGTATTCATTACATTTACCCCACAAGCCTAAATTATTTTCTCGGGCATAACGTTCTGCTTCATCAAGTTCGCTTTGTTTTGCTATATCTGGCGGAAAACTAGCAGATTCAGCGTAACCATCTTCTACAAGTTTTTTATTAATAAAATATTCCTCAGTATAAACGTACCTAAGAAGCCTACCATACTTGTCAGTTTCGTTTACATCTTTTTCGAGAGATACATACTTACCTTCTACCAGCTCTTTATTTCTTTTGGAAGCTTCTTTACCAAAACACTCTATCGGAGTATTTGGTTTAACAGTTTCTGGGGTATCAATACCTATGTACCTTACTGTATGTCCCTCAGCCAACTCTATAGTGTCGCCATCTATAACCCTAGAAACCAAAAACTTATCTCCATCTAATACAGCAGGCTTGCTTGTGGTGGTAGGTTGTAACCCCGAAGCAACAAATAATATGGCTATTAACAAACTCAATATCCCTAGTACGGTTTTTTTAGTTAATTTCATTATCTTAAATTATACCTATAAGTTTGATCGTATAAATATACTGTTTTCTATTTTAGCTGGATACCTCTATAATTAAGCAATGTTCCAGCCCACGGAATTAGATGTAGAAAAAAATAAGCTAAATACTGTTCTAAATTCTATAGAAAACCCTGTTGTACTCGTAGACACTTCTCACAAGATTTCTTTCTTTAACAAGGCTGCTGAGAAGCTTACAGGCTACACAAAAAACCAAGCTGTTGGACAGGACATAGGCACTATAATTAAGTTTTTTAATGCTGATGAAGAGGTAAGTGGTGATGTTTACTGCCCAAATAATGAGTTTGATATAGAAGGAGTGGTATATGAAAATCCAAAAATTAATATATTAGATATTGATAAAAAGCTAAATCTTGTAAGTGTAGAAACAAGGAAAATCAAATCTGCTTCCCTAATAAATCTCGGTTGTATAATGATAATAAAAGACATAGACGAGGCTTCTGAATTTGAAAAGATGAAAGTAGACTTTGTATCAATGTCCGTTCACACTTTACGAACCCCTGTTACTATCCTTAGAGGTTATCTATCAGCATTAAAAACGCCAGATGCTCTTAAAAAACTCAATCAAAGTGAAATAGAGAATTTGGAGAATGCTCTTAAAGGTGCAAATGAACTTAAAGATCTTGTAGAAAAACTATTAAACTTGTCCGATTTACAACAAAGCAGACCAAACGCCAATGCTATATCATTTGATTTTGAAGAACTAGTTAGAGTCACAGTTGATAGATATCAGCAAGTAGCTTCAACTAAAAACTTAACTTTAGTTTTCAATAAACCCATTTATAAATTGCCTTACGTTAGAGCCGACTTTAAGATGATCCAAGAAGTGCTCGGAAGATTACTGGATAATGCAATAAAATACACAGAACAAGGAGGGGTTTCTGTGACTTTAGGTCAGCAAGGTGAGGAGATAGTCACAAGTATTCAAGATACAGGATCAGGTATCCCATCAAAAAATTTAGAACATGTTTTTGAGAAATTTTACCGTGTTAAATCTACAGCTCTTGAGATGGAGTATGGAACAGGTATTAGCCTTTTTATTTGCAAAAAAATAATAGAATCTTATAAAGGTCGCATTTGGGCCGAAAGCACTGAGGGTAAGGGCTCTATATTTAGTTTTTCATTGTTTATTGAGGGGAAAAAGTGACATGATCTCGAGTTTAGTTCAGGAGCCTCAACTAGAAACAGAGCCAGGTGAAGCCGAATCTAAAGTAAAAATAGAGTCAGGCACAGTCGCAGAAGAATTAGCTAAACTTATCACTCCCGAGGAAGCAGCCGAGATTACCGAAATGAAAGTTGCGGGTAATAGGTATGGGCGTATTTTTGAGTTACTAGTGACTAGACATATTTTGAAAGAGACTAATGAGCATATTGTCCTATCAAACTTTATACTTAGTCTGGCGAGAGAACCAACAACGCGTGAATTAAGTGTGTATCCGCCAACACCTGAGCATCTAAAAGTATTTAATAGAAAAAGCAAGTACCTAGTGAAGTAGTACAGCCAGATACTGAAGCAGCAACAATCAAAATTAACCTTGGTTATAAGGCACGTACCCTACCGAATCCAGATGGGCTTTTGCTCTCAATTGTCGATGATCCAGTTTCAAATAAAAAAAGAGCAGTAATTTGTGGATTGATAGAGATGAAGTCTGGGTCACCAAGGCACGGCGAGATAAAGGAGCAACTGTTTAAACAAACTAAAAGTCTGTACCGGACAATTGAGCAGATTAAAACAGTATATGCTCAATTAAAACAAGGTTTAGACTTAGTTGATCTACCTGATGAGGTTGATATTGTCCCACAGGACGGGTTTGTTATTAGAGTAATCTACCCAGGCTCACCTAAATATGGGCCTAGTGGGGTTATAAGTAAAGGAAAAGATTTGGACGGGGGTTTAAAATACAAAGTTGAGCGTGTACAGATTAGTCATAAGAATTTAGAAGATATAGATAGATTATTAAGTAATGCAGTAGAAACACAGGATGATCCTGAACAGATAGACACTCTAGTGTAGGATAGGACTTACAGTAAATACTTTTAACAAATTTGTAGATGTTCTTACTTCTTATTTAACAATTTGTTGCTTAGTAGCCTCTTTTACTTTGGTAGCTTCTTTACCCTTTTTATCTCGTAGGTAGAAAAGCTTGGCTCTTCTCGTCTTACCGTGTCTTGTTACTTCTATTTTTTCAATATTTGGTGAATACAGTGGGAAAATTCTCTCGATACCGACATTATCAGCACCAATTCTTCTAACAGTAAAGCTTTTAGAAACTCCGGCTCCCCTTTTGGATATAACAATGCCCTCGTAAGGTTGAGTTCTTGTTTTGTCACCTTCTACGATCTTATAGTGAACTTTTACAGTGTCACCAGATCCAAATACAGGTAAATTGTTGTTTTTTGCCGTGTTTTCCATAACTTGAGGATGATACCAGATACAGAATATGTTATCAAGATCTTTATATTTGGGTCTACTGAGACTGGGTAGCTTCAGACAAAAAAGACCCTAGTATGCAAACTTGCATGATAATTTATGGTAAGAATCCGACCAAAACAGGCAATTCCTAGAGATACTATGTCTACTGTTTTACAATTGCAGATACTTTAAAAGATAAGCCGGATTTTCCCGCTGAGACACTAACCTCATCTCCATCTTTGATTTCTCCGCTTATGAGCTTTGATGCTATTGGATTCTCAATTTCTTTTTGAATCAGTCTTCTTAAAGGCCGTGCACCATATTCTTCGTTATATCCATTGTCAACAATAAAATCTTTTGCTTTCGCATCAATTTTCAGTGTGATACTGTGTTCAACTAAAAGCTTTTGTGTTTTAGCAAGCATTTTGTCTGATATTACAGTAATGTCTTCTTTGCTAAGAGAACCAAAAATCACAATCTCGTCAATTCTATTTAGGAACTCTGGTTTGAAACTGTCTTTTAATAATCTAAGTACCTTGTTTTCAAATTCAATTTTACTTGATTCTTTTGCACCTTCCCCTGTAAATCCTATATCTGCTTTTCTAAGTAGTTCAGAACCTACATTTGAAGTCATAATTATAATGGTGTTTTTAAAATCTACTGTTCTTCCCTTTGAATCAGTTAGTCTTCCATCCTCCATTATTTGTAGCAAGGAGTTAAAGACATCTGGGTGAGCTTTCTCTATTTCGTCTAATAAAACCACAGAAAATGGTTTTCTTCTTACTATCTCAGTAAGACCTCCGGGCTTATCGTATCCAATGTATCCTGGAGGAGCCCCAAGCATCTTACTTACAGAATGTTTTTCCATATATTCACTCATGTCTAATCGGACAATCTGGTTTTCGTCTCCATATAAAACTTCGGCTAAGGCTTTAGAAAGCTCAGTTTTACCAACACCCGTAGGACCTAAAAATAAGAAAGTACCAATCGGTCTTTTTGGATCTTTTAGACCAGATCTTGCTCTTCTAACTGCCTCAGAAACTAGAGATACGGCTTCATGCTGACCTACAATACGCTTATGAAGATTTTCCTCCATGTTTAGTAATCTGTCTTTCTCTTCAATTGAGAGTTTCTCCAACGGGATACCCGTTGCCCTGCTCACTACTTTTATTACTGCATCTTCATTTACTTCAGGTATTTCCTCTAGTTTTGTCTTTGTCCAAATATCCACAAGCTCACCTCTAACTTTTTCTAGTTCTGTTAGTTTTTTATCTAGCTTAGACTTTTCTTCAGTAGAGGGTTTAGATCTTATTTTGGATTTAATTTCAGCAATTTCATCCTCAACAATTTTTAAATTCTCCGGTTCTTTAACTTGGGAGAGTCTTATCAGAGCCGAAGCCTCATCAATAAGATCAATTGCTTTATCAGGTAAGAATCTATCACTAATATAGCGATCTGACATTTTTACTGAGGTAACAATAGCGTCATCCAGTATTTTTACTTGGTGGTGTTTTTCATAGCGATCCCTCAAGCCTTTGATTATTTCAACAGTTTCTTCTGTAGTAGGTTCATTAACCATAATTGGCTGAAATCTACGCTCTAGAGCAGCATCTTTTTCTATATATTTTCTGTATTCATCGATAGTTGTTGCACCGACCATTTGGAGCTCTCCTCGAGCAAGAGCAGGTTTTAAAATATTTGCAGCATCCATAGCTCCTTCAGCATTACCGGCACCAACGACTGTATGCAGTTCATCCACAAAAAGTATAATCTGCCCCTGTGCATCTACGACTTCTTGAATTATGTCTTTTAATCTACTTTCAAACATACCTCTATGTGATGTTCCTGCAAGTATTGAGGCAAGATCAAGGGCGAAAACTCTTTTATTTCTAAGAGGTTCTGGAACTTGTCCGTTGACAATTCTCTGGGCCAAACCCTCTGCAATTGCGGTCTTACCGACACCTGGATCCCCTATAAGTACAGGGTTATTTTTTGTTCGTCTTGAAAGAATATGCACGACACGTTCTATCTCCTGTCTTCTACCTATCACAGGATCTAGTTTCCCATCTTTTGCCATAGTAGTGAGGTCGCGACCAAATTTATCAATTTTTGATGTAGAAACAGTTTCTTTTTGGAGCTCGTTGTAACATTGCTCGCATAAAGCAACATAAACCTGTCTACCATCTATTATTTTATTAGTGGATATTACTGCGGGTTTTTGTCCGCATCTGTGGCAGATGACCATATCGAAAATATTACCACATTTTATTTAGCAGATGCAAGTCTTAATTGCTAACTTATAGCTTTTCAGCATTTAAATATACGTTAACTCCAGCAGGTTTATCGTAATCTATATTGTAAGAATACCTATACTTTAAACCTCCTTCAGGCGTTCTCTCTACCATCAGGTGTAGGGGTATTATAGAATCACTTGATCCCACTGTTTTTAATCCTGTTACCCCAGAAACAAATTTTGCAAAACTGTCATCTTTATCAGCCCCTAAACCACATGAATTCACAAAAATAACTGCATTAGGTGTATAGCAACTTCTTATCAATTGTGGTCTTTTTGAAATTTTATAATCTTCTTCGCCAAAAATAGCAGAGGACACATGTGAATTACCTAGTTGTATTTTTTGAATGTCAACATCCCCATGTCCGGATAGTACACCACACACAATTTTGGCCTCGCCATACTTTGCATGTAAATTACTGTGCAGCCTGGACAAACTATTTCTCCTACCGGTAGCTTTACCCACTTCTGCAAATCTTACATATAAATTGGCGGTTTTAGCAGAATCTGCCAGCTCACTAAAATTATTTTTCCCGTAAAACACACCGTTATGGTCATCATCTGGTGTTACCACAAGTATATAGTAACCAGGTAAATCCCTTTGACGATATTGCATGTATAAATCATGTCCATCATATCTACCAAAATTACGAATATTAAATGGAGGTTCCATGAGAACCTTAACAGCTCCTTGTGCAGTTTCTTCTAGATCCTGCATTAGCTTTATGTTTTTTGAAACATTTTCTGGACCATAGAAACTTGCTTTTGTGGTTTTCTTGCCTATATTCCCAACCCAACTTAAGAGTAACCGGTCTACATTTTCTTCACCTACCAACCCACACAATGTATCACCATAAATTAATTTATAGTACTTTGCATCTAATGCGAGGCTATATCCAGTAATTAAACTATCAAAACCGGGAAATAAATCATGCATTCTTTTAAATGTAGGTGCTAGGGAAGTACTAAGCTCCTCAGGATTTGCAAACCAGTACCTTAACTGGTAGAGATTTGGAAAGGTAGAATGCATCTCATAGGTGGTAGAATCTTCAAAGCTTCTTGTAGCAGTAACTCTACGCCCTATAGAATCTACAAGTAGAGGCTCACTAAGGATAATGCCTTTAAGTCTATCTTCAATATTTTCGAACTCTTTAAAAGCTTGGTTTGGTATTCTGTGTGGGGATACAAGTCCATAGGTACTAAACAATAAGTAAGTATATTGGGGACCCCTAGCTTCCAAATCTTTAAGTAGGACTGAACTACAACTATCAAGCAATCGTTCAATCTGAGTTGCAACTAATTCATTGGTACCTATACCAAACTCTAAGAAGTTTTTTAGTCCCGAAATGATAGAGATTGTACTATCTATATCACTTATCTCCGTTAAATGATATCTAATATGGGGCTCTAACTCTTTATATTCAGCAAGTGCCTCTTTAGCATTGGATTCCTTAGAAGTGGACACTTTTAGCAGGTTACCAAGTTTTACATTAACTGTTTCTGCATCAAAAGGTACAAATCCTTCCTTCTCCACAGAACCCAAGCCTCTAATTGTATCTATGTCAACAGGCTCAGTAATATCTGAACTATTACCATTGTCTTCATCTGTTAAACTAGCAATAGCTTCCAGATTATTTGGCATATCTAATGCTACAGTTATTTATATTAACTAATCAACAGCTTAGTGCTCCCAAACCTTACCTACGAAAGGTTCTGATGCTATTGGTACTTTTTTAATAATTAATTCTGCAGCTCTAATCATTTCTGCTTGTTGTATTTTGGCCCAATCCTCTGCTTGATCTTCACGAACTTCACACACTACCTCATCATGTACTGTTAATATCACAGAGCCATCAACTTTATCTTTTTTGAGCCTTTCTTGTAAAAACACCATTGCATATTTAGTAATATCAGCATTAGTTCCTTGTATTGGATGATTTTTGGCTTCTCTTTCGATTTTGGCTTTGTTCTTCTTATAATCAGGGTCCATGGGATCAAGTGGATGGTACCATCTCTTCCTACCGGCTGGGGTAGAACTCCAACCGTTTTTTACTGCTTCTGCGCCTGCTGTATCTAACCATCTCTTAATTTTAGGGTAATTTTTGAAATATCTTTCCATAAGTTCCTTGGCTTCTTCAGGAGTTTTACCAATCTGCCTTGCTAAGCCTCCTGCCCCCATACCATAAACTAAACCAAAATTAATGGCCTTTGCATCTTGTCTTTGTTGTGGGTATTTCTTTTTGAAATCATTTGTATATTCCAAGTTAAACATTAGTGACGCTGTGTGAGAGTGCAAATCATAACCCTCTTTAATTGCTTTAACCAGCATCTCATCACCTGATAAATCTGCGAGGATTCTCATTTCCATTGCCGAGTAGTCTGTAACAACCAACATGTAGCCCTCAGCCGGAGTAAAACACTCCCTAAAAGGAACTTCAGCAGATTTTTGGGGAATTTGTTGTAAGTTAGGATTCCTACAAGAAAATCTCCCAGTCGCTGTACCAAGTTGTTGGAAATCTGGGTGTATTCTGCCACTTACAGGATTTACTTTTTGTAACAAAGACTCTCCAAATGCAGAAATAAGTTTTTCATATCCTCTATAATCACGCAAAATTTTTGCAACAGGATGATCGAGTGTTTCTAGTATTGGATCTCCGGTGGATGGGATATTTAACTTAAGTTTGTTATTAAACAGATCCATCAACTGAACTTGAGAGTTAATATTAATTGGTTCCGTAGCATTTCCGAATAAATCAAATTGACTAGTCTGATAGTAAGGTCTTATTTCATTATAAAAATCTGTCATGTACTTATCTCTTTTTACTGATAGATTATTAATAATTCCTCTCCATTTAGGTACATCTATATGAATCCCATTAAGTTCCATTTCAGCAACAACCCTTGTAACAGAAAATTCTAATTTTGCGATATTAACCAGATTTTCTTTTTTAAGTCTCTCAGTTTGTTGTTCAAAGATTGGAAAGAGTAGCAAAGTATCTAGTGCTGAGTACCTCAGTTGCTCTTCTGTTATTTTCCCTGTGTAACCTGCAAAACTTTTTCGGATGGTTTTATCCAAATCTACCTGCAAATAAGTCATACAGAGTTCTTTAAGTGAGGCTGACTTTCCGCGCATACCTGCACCCAGTAATGACTCAGCAAGCAGCGTATCAAATATATTATTCACCCTAATATCAAGCTGGTGTGCCAAAAATCCATAGTCAAACTTACCGTTTTGCATAAGTTTTATTACCTTTGTGTTCTCACAAATTTCTTTAAGTTTTGGTAAATTTTTAAGATCTAAAATCCTAGCGTCAAAAATATAAGACTTATTAGCATCTCCTATTTGTACTAGAAGCAGGTGACTTGTATAGGGATCAAGGCCAGTGGATTCAATATCAAGGCCAAGTATAGGCATCTCAGCGAGTTCCAATAAAGCTCTCTCCCCCTGAGAATACTCTGTTATATATTCGTATGGTGGGTTGTCTAGTGCAAATTTAAATTCCATAATTTTGGCGACAGGAAATCTACCCAGTAGAGGTTAATAAATATGTTTCACTGCCTGAATTAATTATAGGAAGAATATGTAATTTAACAAGAGTTACAAATTAAGCTTTTCACTTATAAGACCTCGTACAACATTTGCATCTGCTTTACCTTTTAATTCTCTCATGGCCATTCCTACTAGAAACTCTATAACACTAAGTTTACCCTTGCGATATTCTTGGATTGACTTTAAGTTACTTGTTAATACCCTATCAACTGCTTCAGAAATCAATATGGTGTCGGTTAACTTAGAGTTTTCTGATTTATATTTTGATACGAAATCACTTGTGCTTAGCTCCCTATACTCAAGCTTATTAAGTAATAAGTTAGCAACCTTTGATGGATCTATCCCAGCTTTAACTATACTTTCAAATTTCTCAAGTATCACTTTATTATCAGTAGAGGAAAGCAGCAAGGCAACGCTGTCGGACAGACCATACTGTTTTATAAGTCTGGCTTTTTTTACCCACGGGAGTTCTGGTAACTCTGAAGAAAGTTTTTTGAGATATTCATCAGAAAAAACCATGGGCGGTAAATCTGGTTCTGGAAAATATCTGTAGTCGTGAGCTTCTTCTTTTTCACGTTGTGAAACTGTTTGCCCTAAAGACTCGTCCCAACCCCTATTTTCTTGTACAACTTTCTCGCTATTTGATAGGAGCTCAGATTGTCTTTTAAACTCATACCTTACAGCTTTTTCCATAAATCTAAAAGAGTTAATATTTTTCACCTCCACCTTGTATTTTGGCAGAATATTACTAGTTTCCATTTCTTGTGTCCTAACAGAAATATTAGCCTCTAAGCGCATCTGTCCCTTTTCCATATCTACATCCCCTATTTCCAATAACCTAACCAGATCCTGAATTTTTTTACAAAATTCAACAGCATCCTCAACAGATTTAAAGGTAGGTTTTGTAACTATTTCTACAAGGGGCATACCTGATTTGTTAAAATCTATTAAAGTGTGCTCTCCTTCATGCATGGATTTAGCTGTGTCTTCCTCTAGATGAATTCTTTCGATCTCGCAAAAAACACCACTTGTAAGTTGTAAGCTACCTCCTTCACATAAAGGTTCTTTGTATTGGCTGATTTGATAGCCTTTGGGTAAGTCTGGGTAGAAATAGTGTTTTCTATCAAATTTAGAATTAGTATTTAGCTTGCATCCTAATGCCAACCCTAACAGTTGGGTTTTTCTAACTGCTTCATAATTAGCAACTGGCAAAGCTCCCGGCAATCCTAAGCAAACTGGACATGTATGGGTATTTGCTTCTTTGTCATAAAAGTCTGCGCTACACCCACAAAACATTTTTGTTTTTGTTTTCAAATGTAAATGGATTTCCAATCCTAATACCAGCTTATAATTTTCAGACATAAATCCTTAACTTTCTAAGTGCCATTCTAATATTTGTAATAGCACCATCTAAAGTGAAGTACCCGGGTTCAAAACCTGCTTCGTGCACTAGAGAATTTCTTAATTTATGGGCGTCCCAAATTCGATTATATGTAGCTCTATCAAACTTATCTTTAGCATTTTTAAGTCTTTCCCCCATAGTGTCTCCTAAAACTATATCTTTTAAAGCAGCATCTAGAGTCTTGTCTGCTGTTATTAGTGCTTGTTTTAACTGACTTGGGCTTTTTCCTTTTACTAAAACGGCGATATTTTCCCAGTCTCTGGAAATCTTCTCAATTGTCTGTGAAGATACAGTACCTCTTTTGTAGGTATTTGGTATAAAGATGCTTTTTAGAAACTCTAGTATCATTGAATAAGTTTCAAACCAAGTTCTTTTAACTGTTTCTCACTTACTTCAGATGGGGCTTTTGTCATTAAATCCTTACCACTTTGGTTTTTAGGAAAAGCCATAACCTCTCTGATTGTCTCTGTATTAGTTAGTACCATAAGAAGTCTATCAATACCAGGTGCTATACCTCCGTGAGGGGGCACCCCATACTCAAAGGCAGTCAAAATGTGCCCAAATCTATCGTTTATTTCCTCTTCTTTAAGTCCTAGCATTTCAAATATTTTAAACTGTAATTGTCTATCATGAATTCTGATGCTTCCACTACCTAACTCATAGCCATTTGCGACAATATCGTAGGCGTCAGACCTAACTCTTAGAGGGTCACTTTCAAGAAAGGTGATATCTTCTTTTTTTGGCATAGTAAAAGGATGATGAACTGAACTTAAATTATTCTCCTGGTCATATTCAAAAAGCGGAAAGTCAAGAACCCAGGCAAACGCTATCTGATCTTTAACTTCTTCATACAACCCACTTCTTCTTGCAACCTCTTTTCTTAGAGCTGTTAAATAGTCATTAACTTTGGTGTTGCTATCAGAAACAGCAAATATAATATCTCCAGCTTCAGCACCTGATAATTCTCGAACTTTTGAAAACACTTCCTCGTTAAGCTGATTTTGAATTGGAGTTTTTACTGTACCTTCCCTTACTTCAAAATAGAGCAAACCTTTTGCCCCTAGTTCTTTAAGTTGATTTGTTAGTCCCTCAAATGCTTTCTTATCAAACCATTTGGCTCTTTTAGCTACAAAGCCTTTAAGCACGCCTCCTACTGCAAATGTTTCCTTAAATATCTGAAGTTCAAGGTCTTTAAAAAGATTTGTAAAATCTATAATCTCCATGCCGATACGAAGATCAGGTTTATCATTACCATACCTAGTTACAGCTTCTTCATAAGTCATTCTGGTAAAAGGACTTGATAGTAGTTTTTTATTCGGCGTAACTTTTGCAACCAACTTGGTAAATAAATCTTCAAGTGTTTGTAGAATATCTTCCCTTTCAATAAAGGACATCTCGAGATCTAGCTGTGTAAATTCTGGTTGTCTGTCGCCCCTTTGATCCTCATCTCTAAAGCATCTGGCAATTTGGTAGTATTTCTCAATTCCTGAGACCATTAGCAACTGCTTATACTGTTGAGGGGACTGAGGCAAAACATAAAACTTACCTTTATAAACTCTACTTGGGACTAAGAATTCTCTTGCGCCTTCAGGAGTTCCTTTCATAAGAACAGGCGTTTCAACATCCCAAAATTCTGCATCACTCATGTATCTCCTTATAAAGTCTACAACTTGGTGTCTTAGCTCTAAGCGTGTTTTCATTTCTGGTCTTCTTAGATCTAAATATCTGTACTCGAGTCTTAATGACTCATCTTCTACCTTGTCTTCATCATGAATTGGAAACGGAGTTGTTTTTGAAATATTAAGAATCTTAAAATCTTCTGCAGGTATCTCTATTTCCCCAGTCGGAAGGTTTTTATTTATGGTAAACTCAGGTCTTTTTGCTACAGTGCCCGTCACAGAAACCACATATTCGGGACCTGCTTTTTTTGCCTCGGTATAAACTGCTTGATTCTCCGGATTGCAAACTATCTGAACAAACCCGCTTCTATCGCGTAAATCAATAAAAATCAAACCGCCATGGTCCCTAACTCTATCAACCCAGCCCATTACTGTCACGGTTTCTCCAACTTTATTAGATGTATCTATTGCCTTTATTCTTGTCATCATAGTATTTTATCACGCAAGAGGAAATTTCTTGTGAAAATCAGTGTTCTTCTGAAATACACTCGCTGCTTTAAATATCTTGACCTCATCAAACTGCTGACCAATTAATTGCACACCTATAGGTAAGCCATTCTCATCAAACCCACAAGGGAGGTTTAAAGCAGTAACTCCTGCAATTGAACTCGGCTCAGTTAGAACATCCATAATCTCGCCAAACATCGAAGATTTCTCAGATTCACCAATTTTTAAAGCAGAACATGGCATAGTAGGACCAACAATCATATCGACTTTTTCGAAAGCTTTATTAAAATCCTCAACAATTAGAGTTCTGACTTTCTGTGCTTTTGAATAGTATGCATCATAGTAACCAGAGCTTAATGTGTAAGCACCTAGCATCATTCTCTTTTTTGCCTCAAATCCGAAGCTTTGTCTATCATGACCATATCTTATCCCATCAAGTCTTGCTAAATTAGAGGAAACCTCTGATCTTTGCAAAATTGTATAGACAGCAATTGAGTATTTTGGATCAAGTAGATCTATTTCTACAATTTCTGCACCTAGATTTTCAAATATGATAATTGCATCTTCAATAGATTTTTTAACACCTGGTTCTAAATCTATATCAAAATATGATTTTGGTTTTCCTATCCTCACACCTTTTAAAGAATTTGCTGATTTTGCTTCCTCTAGGTATTTCTCAACAGGAGTATTTGAAGAGGTAGCATCTTTAGGATCTTTACCCGCTATTATCTCCATTACTAAAGCACAATCTTCAATATTTTTTGCGATAGGGCCAGCTTGATCTGTGGAACTCGCCATAGCTATAAGCCCGTACCTGCTAACTCTGCCATAAGATGGTTTAAACCCTGTTACGCCGCACCATGAAGCAGGACATCTAATACTACCTGCTGTCTCACTACCCAATGCAAAAATACACATATTGGAAGCAACAGCAGCACCTGATCCTCCAGATGAGCCACCAGGAACTCTTGAAGTATCCCAAGGATTTCTTGTAGTAAAAAAATCCGAAGTTTCTGTAGATGACCCATGCGCAAAAGCATCCATATTTGTTTTTCCAATTAATATAGCTCCAGCGTCCTTAAGCTTGGAGGTCACAGTAGATTCATAAGGAGGAATATAACCTTTTAATACATTAGAACTTGCGGTTGTTTCAATACCGTTTGTATTAAAATTATCTTTACAGGCATATGGAACACCAAGTAAAGGTTTTGAATTAAAAATGTCTACTCCTGATACTTTAATAAGTTTGTCAGCTTCAGCTGCATCATTAAGTGCTTGGGATTCACATAGAGTAACGAAGGCTTTTATCTCAAGGTCATGTTTTTTAATTTGGTCAAAACAGGCTTTCGTTAACTCTACTGACGTAAACTTACTTGTTTTTAATCCTTCTATTGCTTCAAGTATAGTAAGTTCGTTTAGTTTCATTGTGACCTTTCAAATACTGCTTTAGTGGCAAAGTAATCATTAACTCTTTTTGTGGCATTTGCTAAGGCTTCGTCTTTGGAAAGAGTAGCTTTATTTAATACCTCGACACTATAAATATTAGTAAGACCATTAACTTGATATGTTTCCAAAACACCACTAACATCAAGCTCATTTAGGACCGCAATTTTATCCAGAGTGTCAGAAAATAACTCAGACAATTTAGAAACTTCATCATCAGTTAATTTGATATTTACAAGTTTTGCAACTTTTATTACTTCTTCTTTTGTAATCACGTGAAGATTATATCAATAACAACGCTTTTTCCCAATAAAAAAACCGCAGAAGTGAGATATAAAATCTCAAGACTGCGGTAAAGTACTACCTTGAGGCAGTGTTTAATAAAATCTTTAAGTTAGCCTCCATCCCCGCGTAGTTAGCGACAATAATGAAAAGGTTAACTATAAAAACACTTGCAGATAGAGCCGTACTCCATATGACGAGCACAAGCTTTACAAAACTGCTAAGCTTGTTATTCTCAATATGAGAGTAGCTCGTATATAACCACATAGAGGGCAAAGTCACAAAGCTAAAAAGTACGAACATAAAATAAACGGAAACATGAATAAACGGCCAAAAATTTTCCATTGTTTTGATCCTTTGCCTGAAGTGTTAGATGTATTATACTATAGGTTTTGTACAGGAGCAACCTTACTTGTAATAGTATGGTTACATTGAGGTCAGTCTATTAATGCGCTCCTCTACAGGAGGGTGTGTATCAAAAAGGCCGCCCAAAAACCCCAGAGCTCCTGATTTTAAGGGATTTGAAATGTACAGGTGTGCAGTCGCACTATTAGCAGCCTCTAGAATTTCTGTATCTCCGGAAATTTTTCTTAGAGCGTCGGCCAAACCCTTTGGATATCTTGTTAGAAGTGCTGCGGAAGCATCAGCTAAATATTCTCTGTTTCTGGAAACAGCAAGTTTTATTAGTGTAGCTATAACAGGGCCTAAAATTAGTATTAAAACTCCCAGTACTAAAACAAACCCAGTAAGTTCAGCACCAGATCCTTCCCTATCCCTTCTTTTACCCCCAGAACCCCAGAGCGCACCTCTTGTAAAAAAATCAGATAAGAGTGCAATAGTTCCTACTAAAACAGAAACAATAGACATCAATCTAATATCATAGTTTTTAATGTGAGAGAGTTCATGAGCAATCACACCTTCTAACTCAAGCTTGTTTAATCTGGATATAATGCCTGTTGTAAAACATACAACAGAGTGATTGGGGTCTCTTCCTGTAGCAAATGCATTCATGGCGGTGTCTTCAATAATATATATTTTAGGAAGAGGTAACCCAGCACCTATACATAAGTTCTGAACTAACTTATAGATATAAGGATTATCAGTCTCTTTTATTTCTTTGGCGCCCGAAAGCCCAAGGACAATTTGATCTGAGAAATAATAAGAAAAAAAACCACTAAAACCTGAAAATATAAGGGCAATGCCCGTCATAAATGTACCACTACCTTCAAAAAAATATTCCCCGACAAACCACCCAATAAAACTAACTACAAGTATAAATCCTAACATTATAAAGATCGTGTTTCGTTTATTACTATCAATCTGATTGTAGATATTCATGTTTTACAGTAATGCTATTATTAAAAGTTTACTTTTACAGGCTCTCGTTCTTGTGGGTTTGTTACTTCAAAAAATGCCTCTTGTGAAAATCCAAACATCTGAGCTATCAAATTTGAGGGAAACATCACAATTTGAGAATTAAAATCTCTAACAACAGAGTTATAGAATTGTCTGGAATAGGCAATTTTATCTTCAGTATCACTTAACTCTTTTTGTAAATGCAAAAATCCTTCCTGCGCTTTAAGTTCCGGATAAGCCTCGGCAACTGCAAATAAGCTCTTTAGAGCACCAGTTAGCATGTTATCAGCTTGACTTGCCTCGGTTGCATTTGAAGCCCCCATTAAAGCAGCTCTTGCCTTGGTTACATTTTCAAATACCTCTTTCTCATGCTTTGCGTAACCTTTAACTGTTTCAACTAGGTTTGGGATTAAATCCACACGTCTTTTTAACTGAATATCAATATGGCTCCACGCTTCTTTTACCTTAACCTTCAAGCCCGCAAAAGTGTTGTAAATACTTATAAAATAAAATACAACTATAGCTATTAAAATAACTGGCACAAGTACTAAATACATATAACTCCTTCTTATTTAAACCAACTACTTCTCTTTTTGATTACGTACTTTCAATACTCTCAAAAAATCGTCCAAAGGTAAAGTATTCACAATGTTTCTTGCCTCGCAAAAACCTCGTCTTGCCACATCGATTCCATACTTCATATAGGATAGATCTCTTGTAGAGTGTGCGTCTGTGTTTATAATAATTTTTATACCCCTTCCAATTGCTTCTTTAACTAAGTCGTCAGCAAGATCCAGCCTTGATGGTTGGGAGTTTATCTCAATTGTTTTGTCATTGTAAAGAAGCGCATCAAATACTTTTGTCCAATCAATATCACAAGCAATCCTTTCATTTATTAATCTACCGGACGGGTGACCGATTATATTAACATATGGATTCTCAATTGCTTTTATAAGCCTTTCAGTTATAACATCCCTGTCTTGACTAAAAGAAGTATGAATTGATGCCACAACATAGTCTAATTCTTTAAGCAAAGAGTCGGGCAAACCCAGTGTGGAATCATTTAAAATATTTACCTCATAGCCAAAAAGTAACTTTAAGTCTTTAAGTTCTTTCTGTCTTATAGATATTTGTGTTTTGTGGTTGTATATAATTTTTTCGACCTCGTCATATCCCCTTGATATAACGCTTGGAGCATGATCCGAGATACCATAGTATTGGTAGTCCATGGAGGCTGCTACCTCAGTCATATCATCAAGCGAGTTCTCCCCATCAGAACTTGTTGTGTGAGTATGCACTTCACCTTTAATATCAGAGAGTTGTACCAAGCTTGGGAGTTTATTACCTCGAGCAAGTTCTATCTCGTTTTTACCTTGCCTAAGCTCTGGATGTATATATGGAAGTCCGATAAACCTATAAAAATCAGCCTCCGTAGAAAACTCATGAAGAGAACTTTTATATTTAATCCCATACTCTGACAAGGATTTACCACTATCCAAAGAATAAGTTCTTAATAGAACATTATGTTGTTTTGAACCCGTAAAATATTGAAGCATAGCGCCGTATGCTTTAGGAGTTGCTACTCTAAAGTCAATCTGTAAATCATTTTTTAAAACAGCCTGGATTTTTTTATCTCCCCTAGCAATAACTTCACCTATCTCCGGAAATTTTTCAAAAAAACCTAGCACTTTTTCAATATCATGTGAGGATGCAGCTATATCTAAATCTCCTACTGTTGATTGCCTCCTTCTTAGAGATCCAAGAGTATTAATTTCGATAACGCTTGGGCATAGCTTCATATAAGATAGAACTCTTTCGGCAACCTCCTCTGCTTTTATAAGTAGAAGTCTGGGTTTTTCATTTTTTGTCTTTTTAGAATCTAGAAGGGCCTCTAAAATATCTTTCTCTGATTTTTCACCAAAACCATCAAGTATCTGTACTTTCCCCGTTTCTGCCGCTTCCTTTAACTTCTCAAGAGCTAAAGCTCTATCCTCAAGAGAAAATGCCTTTGCTAATTTATACGCTTTTTTTGCACCAATACCTCTAATCCCAATAAGTTCAAACATACCTTGAGGTAAGGATTTTTTGAGTTTCTCATGTTCGGGAACCCCACCTGACTCAAAAAGAGACGTTAAATCGTACTTAAGGCCTTCACCAACACCAGCGATTTCTGAAAGCCTGTTATTCTCCCAAAGATCGTAAACACTTGACGTAAGAGCATCTATTGAAGATATAGCGTTTTGGTAAGCTCTAACTCTAAATCTATTAGCTTCCGTTACCTCAAGCGCTGCTAGAGTCTCTTTTAAATAGGTTACTATTTGTTTGTTTGTTAATCTCGTTGCACTCATTAAGAGTATTCTAGTGGTTTATTGCTGCCGTAACAATAAGATAATGCCCTATAGTTAGATTACATAAAAACTGCCTGAGTCTGTACCTATGTTACCAATTGACCGAGTAGATATGCTTTGTTAATATTTACCGGCTTTGAGTCAAAAATGCTCAGAGATGTTAAAATACTTTTATCTGGAGCCGTAGCTCAGTTGGTTAGAGCGCTTCCCTGTCACGGAAGAGGCCGCGGGTTCGAGCCCCGTCGGTTCCGCCATAAAGTAATAAACTTTATACTCAAACCTATTAAACAAACTTTATTGATTAAATACTAACCTATGATAGTATAATATTGATTATACATTGCCCCAAACGACGTAAACGTCTCTTGCCTAAAAGCAAGAATATTAAATTTGACGTGAATGGAGGTGCTTAAATGTCTAACGATAAATCTAATAATCCTTCTGGGATTAATCTCCCTTTTGAAATGGATAGGGATAAACTTGCACTATTAGTCGGTGGTATGGCCGTTATAGCTTTAATATTTGCTACTTACAATTTCTTCAACAAATCAGCAGACATTACTTCAACAAGTACCAGCAATCAAGATACCGTAGAACTAAAAGATAAGTTTGGTTTGGATGACGAAACCAAAACAGAAGACAAAACAACAATTTCAGGTTCTACAACAAATGGTACAGTTATTGGTCCGGCTTGGGTAGCAAATGATTACGTAGAGGGCGATATTACAGGTGGTACTTACTCAGTAGTTAGAGGAGACACACTTTGGGAAATAGCAGAAGCAGTATATGGTAATGGCGCTGAGTGGACAAAAATTTTAGAAGCTAACAAAGAAACTATAAAATATTTGCCAAACGGCACACAAGCGCTTATAGTACCAGGACAGGTTTTAGTTCTGCCCTAAGTACTGACTTAGTTGTGCAACATTGTTGCTGGACTATTTCGCTACTTATTTTCGACAAGTTTACTAGTAAAAGCCTTACAAGTTTTTTCTAGAAAACATTAGAGAAAAGATAGCCTGAAAGCTAATCGCCCAAGGGGCTTCAAAAAACTAAGAATATTATTCGCAAATTTGCCAAAACTTATTTGCAAAACAAGTTGTTGCGAACTTAAAAAAGCCGGGAGAAATCCCGGCTTTTTTTGTGCAAAATCCTACCTACTAAATCAAACTACATTTTTCTGATAAATTACTGAGTTATAAATCAGGATCGGAATTTTAGACAAGGTTTGGTATACTCCTTAATACTTGGCCTACTGACAAAATTAGTACGTAAAAAATTATTAGTAGTTGCTCAAGTTACAATTATTTTTATCTGCGGGTGTGGCTTAGTGGTAAAGCGTCTCCTTCCCAAGGAGAAGACCGCGAGTTCGAATCTCGTCACCCGCTCCAAAGTACTTAGTGAACAAAGAGAGCTTTAGTACTTTGAGTGCAATAGGAGCAAAGCGACGATTTGCCTCCAGATGTTTGAAGTTCCGACCGTTCCGTCTCCCTAGGCTTTTGTTCAAAGTTCCGAGTGACCCGTTCGGATTATTTAATCTTTATATTCATTAAAGTTCAACTCATAAACACAGTAGTGACGCAATTAAATGATGTAATCAATAGCTATTTCTAGTGGTAAAATGAAAAACATGGCAATAATATATGAAACACCAAACTTTATAGTAGAAACACATGAAAAACCTTTTGTATCAAGAGAAGAAGGTGGTCATCTGAGAATAAGTACTAAAGATCATTCAATTACAGATAGAACAAAACTTAGTCCAAAAGTAGCAATCGAATTTATGCGAATTTCTACGATTGTAGGAGAGGCTTTAGAGTTAGCTATGAATAATTTAGGCATTCCTGTAATTAAAATAAATTATCAGGATATGGGAAATTGGTCATATAAAGAAAACAAAGCACCTTTTTTGCATTACCATATAATGGGTCGTGTATTACACGCTAAAAAACAACCATTCCCCGAATCTGTATATTTACCGGATAGATCTACTGGTTTTTATGATGGTTTTATACCACTAAATGCTAATGATATACAAGAAATAGTTAAACAGATAAAAATAGCCGAGGAAGACCCTAGATACAGTTTGGCAGAATGGAATTTAATCTAAGAGTTTCCGGACTCAAGAGGAGCTCCAGATGTTTGAAATTCCGATAGACTCGTCGCCTTGACCAGAAGTTTAAAGTTCCAACCACTCCAGAGAACTTGTGGCTATTTGATATCATCTTCCTGTAAAAAGTTATAAAATGCTGGAATAGTTTTGCGATTCTAGGTAAATTTCTTTTTTCGTGGCTAAAAGACCCATCATTAGATTATATGTTCGGTACTGCTTTGAATTTTCGAGTAGCACATCTACAAGTTAGTTTTACTATCTGATTGATTGTTATTAAAAAACTTGTGTAGGATAGCATCTTTATGCTTTTGGTAATAAAAATAAGAAATTGAAGCGATTGTTATTATTGCAACGAATAGATAAACAACAACTTCCAGACTCTCCATACTAACAATAAATTCTTCAGCTGCGTTTAACCCTGTATAACCTGCTATTAGATATACAAAATTTCTAATGAAAGTACCTATAAGTGTTGAGGTTAAGTATGTTCTTAAGTTTAGTTTTATAAGACCACAAATAGCTGAAATAGGAGCGGACGGTATTATTGGTAGCGCCCTTAGCAGTGTTAAGACTATATCATCTCTTATCCCTTTGTTTAGATGCTGCCCTATTCCTTCTACCTGAGCATGGGTTAATCCAATAAATTTGCCAAATTTTACTAGAACAACGTCTTCAAATTTATCAGCTACAAGATAGATGAAGTAACTTGCTATAGTTTTACCTACAGCTCCAGTAAGAGACAGTAGCACTAAGTAAGGCCAGGTTTTACCTAAAGAGGCAGCCATGGTACCCGCTAAGGTCATTATCAATGGTGACGGAATTGGCGCAATTATTTCCTCAATAATTGATCCTAAAAACGCAAAAACCGGCAGTGGAATACTACTAGATAGACTATTTATATAGCTTATTGATTGATGTGTTACTTCTGAAATCATGAAGCTCATTCTAACACAAAATAGGAAAGCTTATTTAAAGAAATTTTGAAACTTTGTGGATAGACTTTTAATTGTACCTACAATAAATGCTGTATTCCTTACTAAACATATCTTTAGTAAAATAAATACAGTATAAATTTAGGAGAAATTTAATGTCAAAATATGTAGATGGTTTTGTTTTAGTTATACCAAATGACAAAACTGAAGAATATATAAAAATGGCCGAAGGAGGTAGAGAACTATGGATGAAACACGGCGCATTGGATTACTACGAATGTCGTGGAGATGATTACAAACAACAAGAAATGGGATCGGAAAAAACACGAGCTTTTCCAGAAATGGCCGGAGCCGGTAAAGATGAAACAGTTTGGTTTTCTTTTATAGTATTTAAATCCAAAGAACACAGGGATGAGGTTAACGCAAAAGTAATGGAAGAAATGTCAAAACAAGAAAATAGTGAAGTTAATATGGAAATGCCGTTTGATATGAAGAAAATGGCCTACGGAGGTTTCCAGGTCGAAGTTCAAAATCAATAATTTAACTTATAAATTAGTAAAAACTTCGTTATGGGGTTTTGTTAATTTAGAATGAAAGGCCACGTTTCAAAAGTGGTCTTTTATTTTTATTGAAAAGTTTTTATTTAACTAAGTTGTATATAGCTGATCTTGACGTAGAAAACAAGAAGCCCGCATGCTTTCAGTATGCGGGCTTCTTCAAAAAACTCCTAAATACTAGTTTGGAGCATAGACAGAACCGTTTCCATCGTCATGAATCCTATCATTAACTCTAGGGTCAATGGAATCGTTAATCAAAGTGGAGTAGTTTAGATTCTTGGAACTAATCTGTTGCTTGATGGAGCCTGGAAATGGTGTAGCAGATGCATTTCTTCCATAAGGATCTGAGTACCAATACTCAGGGCCACCTGCATTAGAAATTACAGCAGGCATGAAGTACATTCCTCTATGAATACCTTTAAACCCTGACCTTGGACTGTTCCAAGCTATTCTTTGTGAAGTAGGCACCGAGGGACCTGTATTATAATTAGTTGCCCATTCGCAAGCACCACCTCTAACTCTTCTACCGCCAGATATTTCTTCATAACATAAATCCATTGTATATCCCAAGTTATTTGGCTTAGACGGATCATAGTATCTATTTGCGTCTTCTACATCAAACAAAAGGTTTATACCAGACGCAATACTTGTTCCGTTAGAACGAGTAATTTGAAGAGAAGCAGGCCAAGCTTCATAAAAGTTACCAGAGAACTGTCCTTGTGGAACTAGGATTCCTCTCTCTACACAGTCTCTGCTTACTATCTCCCTGTTCCCAGGACCAGATAAGTAGTTAGCATTCATTGCATTAGTTCCAATATTTACAAAATCTTGTGGATCTTCTCGTCTCTCAATTCCGCACAGAGGCATAAACTTATTAAACCCCCCTGGTTTCCCAAACGGCATCATTACAGCTACACTTATTTTCTGGTTATACGACGAATTGTCTGCCCAACAGTTAGCAAAATAGAAAACTTCGTGCACGTTATTTGTAAATGCATCTGCAGAACTTACACCTTGGTGAGGTTTTGCAAGGTAGTAACACCTAACACCGGTATATTTAGACATAACTCCGTTGCCAAGTCTTCCCACTCTTACACCATTAGTTGTACTGCTGTTTTCCTGGTGTGTAGCGATCTCACCCTCACCGTTAGCAAAATCTACTTTATGACCAACATGATCTTCGTGTCTCATAGTTGTACTATGATTTGATGAATGATAAGCAGAAAATTGCTCATTGGTATAACCAAAAGGTAATCCAGCCACTGCTTCCTCATTCGCATCCATTCTTCCGTTGTTATTAGCATCGTAGTAGAAATATTCTTTAACTTGTTGCCAAAGTAGGGACTTTGAAGGATCTCTTCCATGTTCATGCCCAAAAGAACAAAGCTTACCAGTAGTTGGATCCGTTACAATAGGCGGGTGCCAAGTTGGGTATTTCTTACCATCTGGGCCTACAACAAAATAGCTGTCGTGAGCTATCTTGCTACAAATTGGGTATATCTTATCGCCTGATCCTTGATATAGAGGATTAGCTGGATCCCAGATACCGTAGGATGTAGCTGCTATAGCAGCTGCAGGATTAAACACACCTCCAATTTGAGTAGGTAAAGGAGTTGGAGTAGAAGTTACTGTTGGTACGGGTGTTGGTGTTATGCTTGGCGAATGCGTAGGTGTTGGGGTAGGTGTTGCACTTGGTGTGGGTGTTGGAGTTGGTGTTACGCTTGGCACAGGATCAGGTGTCACTGTGGGAACTGGTGTAGGTGTAGATGTCACACTTGGAGTAGGCATACTGGGAAGTTCATATGTAATTGTAAGTTTAGGTGAATTTTTTGTGTTTGAAATTTGCTTTCTCGACCAGTTACTGCCTGTACCTTTAGCAATTAATGAGACAGTACTTACTTCAGAATTTTGACTAAAAACTTCTTTAACAATATCTGTTACATCATAGCTGTATGTTTTCCCTTTAGACCACTTTACATTCTCTGATACTTTAGTTACTGCATCAGTCATAAGTCTTTGAGAGGGTCTTCTTGAGTCGGAAAAAGGGTCAGAAGTTGTGACGTCGTCTCCTCTAATATCAAGATCTAGTTGGATCCATTGATCACTAGGGGAAGTAAAAGAAACCTTAGCGTTCTTAATCTTTGCACCACTTGGCAATTTATCGCCTGTAAACCTTATACCTAAATAACCTGTACCGCCCCCATTACCAAGCCACCCTTGAGAACCTACAGGAATAACATTAAAAGCATTCCCATCTTCCTCACCGATTGAATTGGTTTTAGTTGCAGAGTAAGTCAACGTTCCAGATGATGCCCCTAAAAAACTAAAATTTGCTGGATTAACTTTGTTATAAGCAACTGTGCCGACACCAACAACTGCCATAACTATAAGAACTATAAGCATTAAATGCGGATCAACGAAACCGTTTTTATTTTTCATGCGAGTCTTTCAAAATAAACACTTCTATAATTAGAACAGAATACATCGATATCTGTCAATTTATATTGATATCCATGTGGTGTAACCTAAACTAACATAGAATTTCTGAGGAGATATAGCTGTGGTAACAATAAAAGCTATAACTAAAAAAGCTGCTTTTTGGTTAAGAATTCCAAAAAAGCAGCTATATAGCTACAAAACTATACTAATAGACAAAAGTTACTTTCGTGAGTTTCTGGCCATAGTCCTCTTCTATAACAGTAATTACTTCCAACCCGGAAGCAAGTTTTTTTAGCAAGTCGTCTGAGGATAATGTAGATGAAGTTGAGTAAACACTGTATCGCCTAATAACCTCACGGCCTAAGTTTTGAGTTTGAGCTGCCTCCAAGATCTTATTTGCAATACTATCTTCATGCCAGTATAAAATAGATTTATAAGAATTGTGATAACCATCTCTAGTTAAAACATCAGGCTTTCTATAATGAGGATATAAAGGAAACGGAGGCATAGCTAGGAGCATCCACCCCCTATGTCTCCTCAAAATCTTAGCAACATCAAAAACATCCTTAAATTTCCCAACAAGTATGTTCATGTGTCCTCCCTCTCAAGATGGCCAGATTATATCACTGCAAATAGTTATTTGTAAGTTTTTAGCCTATTTCTTGATAGGACAGGTATTTATTCCAAGCAATTTGTATAAACCACAAAACCCGGTCAGCCCGGTAATCAATGCGGCAAAAGCAACTATGTAGGAAATCAATTGCAAAATATCTGTAAAAACAAAGTAACTAAAATATAATGCAACAACGCCCAAAACTATTCTAACTAACCTATCTGTTTTCCCTTCATTTACATTAAACATGTGCATACCTCCTACAAACAATTATACATACTGTACACACTAACAAAGTAATGTAGAGTTTCCAAGATTTTACAAATACAATCCTTTAATTACTAAAATTAACACAGATATTGGTAGAATATTTATGTGAAATATATAAAAACAGCGATATCTATCTTATTAACTATTATTTTTTCTTACTATTTAATATTTCCAGAGCAATTCTTATTGCTTAACAGCATAAATTTCCTGGTACACGAGGCGGGCCATCTACTCACGACACCGTTAGGAGAATTTATAAGTGTACTTGGTGGGACACTATTTCAAATAGCTATACCTAGCTTGTTTGCTGGCTATTTCTTCTTAAGAAAAGACTTTTTTTCAGGCTCAGTTCTGCTTTTCTGGCTAGCTCAAAACATAATGAATATTTCTATCTATATGGGTGATGCATTAGATATGAAGCTGCAGCTATTTGGAGGAGAAAATGTAATTCATGATTGGAACTATATTTTAGAAAAACTTAATTTACTCTTTTATACAGATATATTAGCCGAAATATCAAAAATCCTATCTGTTGTTCTTACAGGCGTGGCAAGTTTCCTTACACTCAAGTTTTCAATAGATAATAAAAAAGATACTATATTTTAGACCCACAACACCCTGCACATAGGTATAATAACATTATCTTTTTTTAGTTAATATTCCAAAGTTACGCCTCTGCTGTAATAAGTAACTACAAGCTTGTACGGAAATTCGCTAATTTCTGTTAACATTAACGGTTTTATAATCAAACTAGTTTCGCTTTTAGCATTTCTGCTAAGCTCTTCAGTTTTAGTTATTACTAAAAGACTAGTTAGGGAGACAGTGAAAGAGTGTATAGAATGTTCACCTTAAAAGGTTTACTATTCTACTCTCTTTAGCACTGTCTCCACTTCCCACCTTAATTAGAGCACTTGATCTTGTGCTCCACCAACCTACTTCAACCGGTAGAAAATGTTACCGCCAAAATCATCAGCAACATCATCCCACCAGCACGTCACAAGCTCAAAATTATTAGGAGAGTTAGGTTCCATAGAACCATTAAACCCGGCAGTCTTAGCTACGTTATCAATAACCATTGTATGGCTTGCGCCGTACAGGATAAAGATAACGGTGTAGCCGACTTTAGGGTTCAAGAAACGACTCTTAGTGATTAGGTGACCATAAATGTGGCCATTGCCATCGTAGGCAAAGCCATCAGAGGGCACCTGAGGAATAGCCGAATAGATTCCATCGACGTAGCCCAAAGTAAAGCGAGCTTTGTAGATGTCGTCTACCAGATAAACCTTATCCCCTGAATAAATGGTAATGGAACCAATTACTTCCCAATCTTCGTTAGGCTCATTGATTTGAGCACTAGCTCCCGTTTCTGGAAGAGTCACCGGAATCTTAACCTCCTCAGTAGGAGTTGGGACAGGTGTCTCCTCAGCAGGAGGACTAGTAGGGGTGGGCTCAGGCGTTGGAGTCTGAGTCGTGACCACGGGGGTTGGGGTAGGTGTAACCACCACAACAGGTGTGGGGGTTGTAGTTGGGGTAGAGGTACGTGTCGCCTCAATAGTAGAAATCACAACTCTAGTTTCCGTAGGAGTTACTGGGGTTGGTGATTTCGTAAACGTAGGGGTAGTTGTAGACTCCTTAGTTACTGTTGGCTCAGTAGTACTCGTTGCGCTAGGCAACGGACTTGCTGTAGCCGTAGGGTTAGGTGTCTCAGTAGGAACAGCGGTCGCTGTATCCTCAGGGGTATTAGTGTTTTGGGGAGTCGGAGACTCCTCACACAAAATACCTTGAGCAGAAGCTTCCTCAACACTTAGCGCTAGACAATTCGGCGTAGCTTGGGGAATACTAATAAAAATAAACATAGCCAAACCCAATAGTAAACTACCGATAAAAACGACTACCTTTTTCATGACAACTCCATGTGAAAGCCCTATTGCAAGGTATTTCACCTAAGTTTTGATGCTTGTGCACACAATTCAGCACATGCCCAACAGAAACTCAAAAAATATATTTAAATTCCTGTGGGACAGGTGCTAAAATTTGCAGGTTGGTTTGTATTTTAAGGTTCGCTTGGAAATATCCAAGAACAAGCAATTTTACCATACTATAGGGTATATGTCTAGCTAGCTTTGTTGCAACAGCAAAATCACTTAGTTCTAGTAATAGTAGCTTAATCTGTTGCAAAGAGGGTCAGAAACTAAGATAATGAAGCCCTACGGAGCAAAATCTACGGTTGTATGTTCTTTCGGTTTACTTAATAATTTGAGCTACAATAACCAGTATTTTGAAGCTATGATATAAGTGCTCCTACGCCGATATAGCTCAGTTGGTAGAGCAACCCCTTCGTAAGGGGTGGGTCGTCGGTTCGATTCCGACTATCGGCTCCAAAAAATTTTTGTGAAACACCCTCAGTAGAAAGCACAAAGTTTACTATTTCTCTATAATTTGTGACAAATTTTTGCTCTGATTGCCGTATATACAAAATGGGTGACTTTAATCTATGCTAGAAAATTGTAAAAGTGATAAAATCAAACTATATGCCACAAATAAGGCAAAAGCCAAATCTAAAAATTCATGAGTTCTCTGAGACACAACTACAACAAAGACTAGCAACTACAATACTTATCATGGTAGGAATAGTTGTATTTCTTATTGTAGCAGTTGTATTTTTTGGACCGCAAATTGGTACATTATTTGGATTTCTATCTTCCAGTAGATATGTAAGTACAAAAGACACTACTCCACCCCAACCGCCAATTATCTATGAGTTCCCTACTAAAACCAAAGAAAGCACTGCGTCTGTTAAGGGCTACGCTGAGCCTGCCTCTAAGATTAAAATTTTTGTAAATGGCCCCGAAGTACAAACCACTGTTACAGATACTACAGGTCAATTTAATTTATTTGATTTACCACTAATAAATGGGAAAAATACTATTTTTGCAAAAGCCTCTGATGAAGCAGGAAATGAAAGTGAAAACTCAAAAAGTATCTATATAGAGGTAGATACACAAAAACCGGAAATAACAATAGACTCACCAAAAGACAAATCCATCATCAAAAATCTTGATAAGAGAATAACAATTAAAGGTAAGCTTTCTGAAAAAGGCTCGCTTAAGATTGATGATAGATTAGTTGTAATAAAACCAGACCTTACTTTTGAATTCTTATTGGGAGTAAAAGAAGGTACGTCAGAAATTAAATTATTAGCAACTGATGAAGCAGGAAACACAAAAGATGATAAAATTACAATAACTTACGTAAATTCAACTGGTTACTAAAAATCTCAATTAAAATAAACATATAAAATAAGATTTGAGGATAAAATAGAGAATTTATAAACTGGGTATTTAGAGCTAAAGAAAATAACAAAGCAAATACATAGATTCCAGCCTGTGACTCCACAATCGGAAATAAGTAGGACACCAGAAAAAGGATAAAGCCTATAACACCTGTTGTTGCTAAAACCAAAAGAAAACTAGAATCTGCTCCAGCACCAGAATTACCCTCAAAGTTAGTATCATTTAAAAACTTTTCCTGATTCTGAGCATACCTATATGCATTAAAACCCACACCGAACATTTTGTTGTCAGAATAAATACTGTATGCATTTTTCCAAGAAATTAATCTAAAGTGTGCAGAATCCGCAGGATCAGTTGTGCCACTTAGTCTAGTCTGTATCCTAGGAACTGCTAAGTAAGCTGCAAAAAATATAAACAAAGAGAAGACTAATATCTCTTTATATTTAAATCCCAAGATAAAAATGATGGCAGCCAACATAAGCCAAGCGCTTCGAGAATAAGTAAGTAGTATTGCAGACAATAATGAAAATCCTATTAAGAAATCATTAAAATTTAGGCTTTTCTTAGTGTCAATCTTAAAAAGCAAAGCAAGTAACCCCAAAACAATAAATGCGCCTGCAAAATTTGGATCGAAAAAAGTTCCTGTTAATCTGTATTTATGGGGATCCCACCCAAGTTTGGGATCCAAAGTTGAAAAATCTGGCAAAATTATATATTGGATAAATCCGAAAAATGCGAAAGCCAAGGAGTAAAAAATAAGAATATTCAATAATTCTGTTTTATTCAAATAGTTGTTTCTTAGCATGTTAGAAACAACTACTGCAGCTCCAAGATACGAAGCAAGTCTTACAATATAAGAGGCAGCAACAAGTAACTGATTAATGCTATAAACTTCAAATTTTAAGAAAAGGGTTACTAAACAATATAAAATGAAAATCGTATAAAGCAAAAATGAATATGAGACATATAAGTTCTTTTTTAAAATGAAGAATATAAATCCAACTAAACCGAAGGACAATACTGCAATGTCACTTATATAAAGACTAAATTCACCTCTACTAAATCTAGTAAATTGTCCTAAAACTAAAAGTGCTAAGCATAAGTGTAACAAATACTTAAGCAACATAATGTTTTCTCCACACTATAATTACAGTAGGAATAAGCATTAAAAGTATCAGCAGTTCAGAAATAAGTGTAATTGTAGCAGAAGCGTAAAAAGAACCAATCGGTATAAAAAAATAGTTACACAAAACATTAAAACATGCACTAACAAGATAAATTATTGGCAGATAAGACTGTTTGTCAAAAAGCACAAGTAACCAAGCAAGTGGTTGAGTTATAAAAAAAAGTACGATGCCGCCAAGTAAAATCTGCGCAACCTCTATAGATTGAACAAACTGATAACCCCCTAAAATTACTACAATTGTGTCAGAGAATAAGTAGCCCAATGACCCGATTGTAATTCCCCCAAGAAATAACGTTAAAAGGTTTTTTACAATAAAGTCATATAAGTCTTTACCGTTTTTATCTGTATTAAACTTCTGAACAAGAAGTGGATATAACGAGTTCATATAGAAAGTAGGTAATACAAGAAATACTTCAAAAATTTTATAAGGAAGACCGTATACAGCTACAGCTTCTGAATTGTTAAGATGTAAGTACTCAGGTACTTGTAGAATAGACAACAGTATAGAATCGGCTTTAAAATTAATTTGACTAAATATGAACATTAATCCGAGAGGCAAAGACTGAATCACCAGCCGTTTTATAAATTGAGGGTCCATTGAAAAGCTAAATTTAATACCCAGCGTTCTAATAGCAAAATAGTTTACCAATAATACGACCAGACCTCCTATAACATAACTAAAGTTAACAAATGATATTTGTACTTTAAAATGTGACATCAATAAAACTAGCATAAAAATTATTAGGGATCCTGCAATGGGACCAATGGAGGCCAGATCATATCTGAGTTTTGATTGGTAGATAATAGATGCAGAGTTAAAAAAAGATTGCGTAAGAATAACAAAAAGTCCAAGTTGAATACCAAACCTAAGGGATTCCGCATACGGAAAAAGGTACAGTCCCAACCAAAGAACACCTATTAACACCAGAGAAAATAATGTTCTAAACCAAAAGATATTATTAAACCAATAACTTTCGCTTTTTTCAGATTTAGACATTTCTTTAACAGCGATAGCGTTTAAGCCAAAATCAACAATAACAAAAAAAATAGCTGGGAAGTTTTGCATTAAGTTAAAATCACCATACCCCTCTCTACCATACGTTCTAGTAAGTATCATAGTGGCTACTAATGTAACCGACATTGTTATAAATTTGGCTAAAAGTTGAAAAAAAGTGTTCTTAAATAAAATTTTAGCTGTACCACTAGGGTTCATAATTGAATTATACAATGATTTACTAATAGAAAGCTTAAATTAATACAATACTTTAATTACAAATTTTTGTTTTAGAGGTATGGGGCACTAGCACTGATTGATTACCTGAAATTTTCTCCATATTTTTAATGGTTTCGTAGTGGGCATATGGCACATAGTCGTTGTTAATCCACGAAAAATGATCAAATGGTTTGTTATACCAAATTGTAAAAGGCATAACAGCCATAACTAACGGGTCCGGCAGCCAAACCTTTTCAAAAGCTTCTTTTGTGTAAGTAGACACGGTGTCTATATTATAGTAAGAAGGGTTATATTCCTCACCCTCTGCATGAGGCCATCCTGTTTCAGTAATAAAAACTTTCAATTCTTTGGAAATTTTCAAATTGTTATGAAGAAAATATAACTCATCATAGTAAGCCTTAATGCTATTTCTACCTGTATCTGTAGGTTTACCTCTAAAACCGGGTTGTGGGTATGGATGCGATGCCCAATAGTCTAATCTCTCAAAAATACCAGGTTTCTCTTCATTCATTTTTTTCATAAACTCGAATGCATCTATATAACCGTTTCCTGCTGTGGCACTAACATTAAGAGCACCATTCATTATTTTGTAGTTAGTATTAACTTTCTTAAAGGCATCAATAGTATAATCAAGTACCCGTGCATATTCGTTTGGATCTGCTTTATTAAACCAAAATCTGGAGTCATTCATTTCATTGTACACGCTTATGTACCTTTCTTTTGCAGGCCAAACAAATGAGTTTAAAAACTTGGCAGATCTATCTGTATCAGATTTGTAATTAGATAAGTCTTCAGCGTGTAACTGTATTACAGGTATTAGGTGTTTAGAACGAAGCTGTTCAAATACTCTCTCCCATTTCTCTGAATCAGTATCTTCAATGTTGTAAGGTATAAGCACAAATCCCCAATCCCCACCGTTTGAATTAACAAGATTTTGAGCAAGCTCGAAAAATTTTGCATTCTCTGCATATACATATAATCCAAATTTATTGGTTTTCTGCATTTTTGGATCAGACTCAGGCGTTGAATACTCGTAATAAGATACTTCCTCTTCAAAAATACAGTCAGGAGTATATTGCAAATCATTTACCTGACGCAAAGACATAAAACTTAATTTTGAGAACTTTTCTACTTTAGTTAGAAAGTAGAAACCGGTAGATAAAGCTGTGAGTGTTAATATAACTAAAAGTGCGTTTCTACTAGACATGATTAATATAATTTTAGCATTATCATATATAATTTACTGATGGCAGTCAGAGTAAGAATAATAGCATTAACAGTATTGTTGTCTCTTATATTCGCAGTAGTGGGACTTCTTATTAATACATTAGACATTAAAATTGACTTGATATCCCCACTTAGCAACGGGTTTAGTATAAGCTCGTTGTTTGGTAACAAAACGCAAAAGCATGAAAAATTCATCTATGGATTCCTACCATACTGGAATATTAAGGAGACGGAAAACCTAAAATACGAACATCTTACTGATGTTGCATATTTTGGTCTGTATATAAATCCCGACGGTTCAATTAAAAAATATGACTCAGACGGGAATATAGAACCCGGGTACAATAATTGGAAAAACAACCAAGACTTAAAGAAATCTATAAATGAAGCTAAAAAATACGGCACTAGATATTCTCTAACTTTAATTTCACACAATGACGAAACAACAGAGAACTTTTTAAATTGTGTCAGTTGTTGGGAAAAACTAGAAGAAACAACACTTGAAGAGCTGAGCTATCACAAAATTTCAGATGTACATTTAAACTTTGAATATTCAACTTATACAGATAAAGAACTAACAGACAAATTCACTAAATTTGTTAAACATTACAGTAATTTTATAAAAGAACATGACAGTAACTCTATATTGGCGGTTTCTGCGTTTGCAGATTCTAATAGAAAACAACGTATAACTGATATAAAAGAAATTTCAAGTAGTGTCGACCTAATTTTTATCATGGGGTATGATTTTAGAACATCAGGATCAGAATACGCGGGCCCTACAGCACCGCTTGATGGTATAGGAACTGTCGCTGAATACGATATCCGTACCACTGTAAAAGACTACATTGCAAATGCCCCAACGTCTAAAATACTACTGGGTGTTCCCTACTATGGGTACAACTGGCCAGTTACAACAACAGAACCTTACTCAAGAAAGAGTAGTAATAATGTATTAGGTACTACAGATTTTGGAGCAAGAGCCCAGACCTACCAAGATATTATGCAGATTATAGAAACATATAATATACAACCTAAGTGGGATGATGTTGCTAAGGTGCCTTATTTTACTTATTACAACTCTGAACATGATGCTTATAGACAGGTTTATTATGAAAACAAAGAATCACTGAAGTATAAATTTGACTATGCTAACGAAATGCAATTAGCAGGAGTTGGCATCTGGGCATTAGGGTACGATGGTAGGTATTTAGATTTATGGCATTTATTGGAATCTTACGACAAAAGCAAGTAGCTTTTGCGGTTAAACTAATATAAAATCTTCACATTATGCAAAACTCAGCCAGCGAAATAATAGAACAGCTAAAACTATCAAATAATGTAATCATTTGTATGGATTCAAGGGTAGACTACGATGCTTTAGGCAGCGCAGCTATAATGCGTGGATACTTAGTCGACAAATTAGGTAAGAATGTGACTGTTACTTTAGATGATGGTATTTCAGGAAGTATAAAAGAACTAGCTGAAAAATATACCGATATTAGTTTTATTAAACAAGAAATTAAACCAGCAACAGATATTGATTTTTCACTCTATGATACTCAGATATTTCTTGATTCTGGTAATCTCGAACATATAAGTAAAACAATGGAATTTAAATTAGTAGAGGGTATACGTACTATAAATATTGACCACCATGCCAGCAATACATTATTTGGGGAATATAACTTTGTTAAAAACTATGGATCTACTTGTACAGTATTGTTTTCAATGTTTAGGGAAGCAGATATTGATATAGATATGAAGTTTGGTGAAACTTATTTTCTAGCAACCCTTTTTGACACTATGTTTTTTAAAAACGCTGCAACTACATATATGGATTACGAAATGATTGCTTACTTAGTAAAAAACGGTGTTGATAATTATAAAATAATGTACGACTTATCAAATAATGAATCATTGGATAATATGAAGCTAAAAGGCCTAGTTTACACTAACTTAAGAGTAGTTCCAAAACGAAAAATTGCTTATTCAACCATAACTAAACAAGATCTAAAAACCCACAAAATAGAGTTGGATGAAGCAACAGCAGTACCCTCTAATCTTATCTCAACATTAGAAAATATGGATTTTGTATTTGTCGTTAGAGAAAAAGACTCCAATATTTATAGCTTAAGTTTTAGATCTCATCATAAAGATTTTAATGTACTAAGATTAGCCGAAAAACTTAATGGTGGAGGTCATAATATGGCAGCAGGTGGTGCTGTTACTGCTGATAGCTTAGATGATGCCATCACTCAGGTCTTATACCTTGCTCAAAAACTAGAAGAGGAAAAATAAAAACTTTTCTGATAACTACAAATCTAAAGGGATTAGCAAATTATTTATAGAAGAAAACTAACATTGATGAGATTTTCTCTTTTTAGCTTAGTGCATTTCATCCTAATTTACTAAGATTCTTTAGTAACTAAATAGCTTGGTGGGCTTACTTGGGCTCGAACCAAGGACCTCTGCAATGTGAATGCAGCGCTCTGACCAGCTGAGCTATAAGCCCAAAATAGTGCAATCTCTAAGAAGGAACTATAGCATATTATCACATTAAGATCTAAAATTGTTAAATGGCCAAATTACTAAAAAACAGCTTTCTAATATTTATTGACTTCATAGAGATTGCTGTAATATGTACAGTTATTTTTACTCTAGTTTATTTTTTCTTAGGTCAACTACTAGTAGTCACAGGAGATTCCATGCACCCAACGTTGCTAACCGATGAGCAAATAATCGCAGATAAAGCTTCATTAAAATTTTCTCCATTGCAAAGGGGGGAAATAGTAGTCTTTAAACATCCTGTAAATTTAAATAGGCTGCTAATAAAAAGAATTATTGCAATAGAAGGCGACAAAGTACGAATAATCAATGGTGATATCTATATAAATGATGAGATTCTAAATGAAAAATATCTGGAAACTCCCCACTCTACACTTGGAGGCAAATCTATTGGTCAAAATAATGAGATAGTAGTACCAAAAAATAATTTTATGCTTCTTGGGGATAATAGAGAAAACAGTGCAGATTCAAGAGAGTTTGGCTTTGTAAACAAAGAAAACATAGTTGGCCGCGCTTTTATGGTTTATTACCCCTTTGATAAACTTAGGATAATAAAACACGAATAACTTATTTGAAACTAGAGACTGGGGTTTACAAAATATGCTTTTGATACGATGAAAAAATCGAACTACTCTAGAACCGAAGGATCAATTACGTTTATTTTTTTCTTTTTTCTAGTCACGTTTACAAACTCAACCACTCCAGCAATCAAAGAAAAGATTGTGAAATCTTTACCCATGTCCACATTCTCTCCAGGATTAAAATCCTTACCTCTTTGTCTTACAATGATTTGACCCGGTTTTACTACAGATCCTCCACTAGCTTTAATTCCAAGTCTTTTACCTCTAACGTTTCCTTTTTGTGTTGCTTTTGATGATCCTGCTTTTTTATGGGCCATATGATTTCCTTATTTAGAAATAGACTTAACTTTTAGTACGAACATAGGTTGTTTGTGTCCTACCTGTCTTTTGTACCTAGACTTAGCCTTAAATTTAACTACCCTAATCTTATCGGCATTTTTTTCTTCCACTTTTTCTAAGACTACAGTGGCCCCTTTTACAATAGGAAGGCCAAACTCAACCTTTTTACCGTCGGAATAGGCTAAAACCTCATTATCTAATGATGAAACTGACTCTATTTCAAATGTCTGACCTTCGGAAACTTTGATTTGTTTTCCTCCTAGTCTTATAACAGCGTATGCCATAACTGAGTGATATTACTATGTTTAGCTTGGAATTTCAACTGTTTTCTTAAAGATATAAGCATATGCTAAAATCTCATAAGAAAGTAGGAGAAAATGACAGTATATATAGAAAATCCGATGTCACTAGTAATTATCTTGGTTGGCATGGCTTTATGTCTCTACGCTTCCATCATAAATGTAGACTTTGTCTGGAACTATTGCACTAAAAAGAAAATTAAAGATGTTAATGCAATGGATCTTCTTCAAATACCTATAAATGCATCTTTAAGCCTATTATTTATGTTTATAGTTATGAGGTATGGGGCAGGTCTTTCAAAACTGTCAGTTTTCTGGGCGCTTCTACCGTTGCTTCTGTTTATTAGTATTTATATCTATAACATAAGTGACGGGCTTAATTATTTACAAGAACGCCATAAACTACTAGAAAGTTTTGTAAGTGATACAGGTAATCAAGAAATCTTGGTGAAAATCCAAGAACTTGGTGATAAGAGTATATTAACTAATAAAGTTATTGTGACTGGGGTTAGTTTCCTTGTTTTATTCTATGTAGCTGGTTTTTATATTTATGCTCTGGTTATATCAAGATTAGTTTAAATACTATTTAGGGTTTTATCTGTATAAGAAATTAGGGGCGGCTCGGAAAATCAGCAACGAAGTTGCGCTTTTCCGGCCGCCCCGTAACATATCTAAATCCTAAACAACTAACTAATAATTAAACCCAGTAAATAACAAGCATAAAAATAAAACATAAAATCATAACCATATCAGGAATCCCAGTAATAGGCCAAAAAGGCAAAAACTCTTGTGTAGCAGTCAATTTATTAGTTTCCGAAGGGACCCTACTATAGGAAAAAGCATAGTAAACCTTAATGGCTCTATCGAGAAAACTAGCCAACAAATGTACACCTGAATAAATGAGCAAGTAAGCCGACAAAAGAACTACAATAGCATTAGGGTACAAAATACCACCTGTATAGGCACTTTCCACGTTTGATGTGAAAATAAAAAAAGAGGCACTAGCCATTATCGCCAGGGCGATAGATCCCAAAACATAAGTAAACCTACCCCTTCCTCGCACCACACGCTCTGTTAGATTAAAAACCATATTAAGCGCAAAAAATGAGAAAGTAACAAAATAAGTCAAAACGAGCCACTTAGGGTCCATTTTCCTTCCTTTCTGGAAGATCTTACAACACCAAGCAGGATACTGCAAATTCTATGGTTATTGGGTATAAACTGTTGTACAATCCCCCTAGTAAAGGGGAAGAAAATGGAGATCTCAGTTCTTACGGTAGGATTGCTAGTACTATGCCTTAGTTCCATAATGACAGGCACTTTCGATTCAACTAAGCCCTACGCAATACTCAAAGTACGAGATTTAAGTATCGCCTTCTTTGTAAGACTACTTAGATCGCTTGGGGTAATAATAATTGCCTACAATATGTGGTTTATTCAAAGTAAGGTACATGCAATTATAGGTATACCTTATATTTTGATTTACAGTTACTTTATAGTATATGATCTGGCATTTATGGTGGAAAATATAGTAGGAAGAAAAATACACCAGGCGCTTAAATCAGAGCAAGATGTAAATTGGAATGATACTACTCAAAATAGTGAGACTAGAGATTATTTGGGTGTGTTTATATCTATACCGTTGATTGTTCTTACCTTGATGCTTAACTAATGACTACACAGATGCTCATTGGAGCAATCACACTTCTAAATGGAGTGATCGGCGCAGCACTTATAATTTATCTAGGGCTTTGTATGTACATACCGAAGATAAAGCATCTTAATAGAAGAGCACTTTTTACTCTATCTTTTTGGATCACGCTACTTATAATAGCGTCTAGTGCGTGCATAATTGCTAGTGTTCTACTTGGAAGTTTACAAACCTGGGTAGCTTGGGCTTTTATCGTGTATATAGTACTGGGTCTTTACTACGGACTAAAAAGATACAATGTTGGTGTTGCAAAAATACAAGAAAGAAACTACTACACAGCACTTAATATTAATAATATAGATATAGGCAATGGTAAATCAGTCTCACTGGAAGAATACTGTAATATGGACGCTTGGGATGAAGAGAGGTTTGTTTGGACAGAGCTCGCAATATTGACGGGATATTTTATGTCATTTTTTGTTACAACTTTTGGTAATAGATAAGTAATGGGGCGGCGCGGAAAATCAGCAACAAAGTTGCGCTTTTCCGGCCGCCCCTAGTCAAACCAGACCAAACCTCAAACGACTAAACCTTAATAATACCCATAACAATAAGAGCCATAGACGCTTCCAAAACGATAACCATAACACTAAGCAAAATCTCATGAAAAGTCTTTTTACCTGTATCGTAACTGGCAGATCCTTGTGAAAGAATCTCATTTGCATGTTGAGCGCTTTCCTTAGCAATTTCACTAAGCTTCTTGATGTTAGAAGGTCTTAGGAAAAATACGATAATTGTGACAATAACTGCGATAGACAAAACCCCAACCCACCAAGGAAAAAGCCCACTTGCAGTGAGAATCCAAACCCCAATAGTATTGCAAATAAACTCTATACCCTGGGCAATAGTAACAATAAATAGACTAAATATACCAAAAGATCCTTTATTGACTGGTTTCGTAAGATCGAACAGATTAGCAATAACACCAACAATAGACACAATGCCCACAAAAAGGAACAGCCCTCGGGTAAAATCTTCCATGTCCTCATCCTCCGGACAACATTATACTACAGGATAGAAAATTCTGAAAAATGAATATTTTCAAATGCCTATGCTAAAACATCAAAGCATCAGCCTCAAGCACGGGTAGCAAACCAACTAAATCCCAATCATCGTCACCAGCAACTCTATTCTTACGAACAGAATCACACTTATCACATTTGTGAACAAGAACCTCTTCTCCATCAGGCTTATATAGTTTACCAATACACCTCATAACTCCACCACATTTATTACTCCGGTCTCCGATAGTTATATCAACATGCTTAGAACAAAGACAATAGGGACAATGATTTCTGTTTTTCGTACCAAATGATTCATACAAAACATGTTTCCCACAATTTATACAAGTAAAACCATCTTTATTTAAAAATTTAACTTCTTTCATAAATATTTATGCAGCAGAAGAATCTGATTCTAACTTGTAACTAAAAGCTTTAAGTACTCTTCTGAAATAAAAAAGATTTAGTAAAGATATTAATCTACGAAATCTTCATTTAAAGTATATAACAAAAGCCCTGATACTGGCCAAAAGCACAGTTCAGGGCGATAACTTACTCTAAGATTATATCTTAGGGTTAAAATCAAAAAACACTACCTTAACCACAAACACAAAGGCACTAAAACTAAACACCGTGACTCCCCACATAAACCTCTCAAAGCTTGTACTTGCTGTAGATCCTGCGTCATAGACTGTCCCTATACCTATAATCACCTGTCCTAAAAGCACAAACACACTAATAAGTGACAGGATTCCCACAACAAAATAATTAGTTCCAGCCAACCCCAACAAAAGATAGAAAATATAGAAATATACGATCATGCCAAAAATAGCTCCCAAAAACTGGGCAAGGCTACACTGAGGCACATTCGTTTTCATGTGTTCTCCTTAAACTTAGGATATTGTATCAATTAAAGCCTGAAAAACAATATACACACTAAAAGAATAGGAATTTCTTTAATAAAAAGCGTAGTAATTGAACCAAATGACCTTTTCGCTACTAAATAAATTAAAATCTACAAAATAAAATTTGCGAAATAGAAGCTACTTCTGACCCACAACCATCAAAGCGTCATATTCGGTGGTTTCATTAAGTCCGTCTTCTACAACAAGTTCATAAGAAGACTTTAGATCAGTAATTAGAAGATCTTTATAAGACAACTTTGATGTCTTAATTTTAATTAATGTGGTAGATCTATCTGACTCATCTGCATTGCCGATATCAGGTACGGTGTAGCCAAGCCCTTGAAGCACTCCTTGAGCCTTTCCTGCTGCTCCGGGGATTCCCGATCCGTTCTCCACACGTATCTTAAAATCAGATTTAACAAGAACGGGGGTTGGAACAGGTGTAGGTGTAGTTTCTAAGGTTGGGGTTGGTGTAGGAACTTCAAGCTTTGAATCACTATTACTAAGCACATTTGCTGAGTTATTTGAACCAATTTTCCCTCCGAATAGATAAAAGCCTCCAAAAATTCCTCCCATTAGTAAGAATAAGGCCACACCACCGCCTACATATACTAATGATTTAGAATTCTTACGCTCAACTACTGGAAGTGGTAACAAATTCAGAAGATTTTCAACTCCTGTATATATAAGAGGATCTGATTCAACAATAGAATCAGCTACCAAGTGATGCTCAAAACCTCTAACTTCTGGATTTTCAGACATATCACCTAAATTTATCTTGGCAAGCTCGTATGTAGGGTCCAAACTAAATTCAAACTCATCTAGTGAAAAAATCTTATTAATAGGCGTTGATCTCTTGTAAATAGAAAGCTCGTGTACCATCTTTTCAAGCTCTGCTGTGGATCTCTCATCGCTGAATGTAGAAGAATAATAGATACCCCCAAGCTCAGACAGAGCAACTACCTGTCTACCATCTGAATTGGATACGTAAATAGCAGGATCCACACCACCTGTAAACTTTGGTAAAAACATAACCCAAGGAAAAACCCCTTTTAACTCAACTTGTAGCAAATTTGAAACTTCCAGATATTTATCTAAAATAGACTTCTCTACTCCTACGAATTGATATACAAAAGGTGCAACCTTAGAATAAGTAAAATATAAATCCTCAATTTTTATTTGGTTTAATTTGGATGTTACCTCTGCTATTACTTGTGCTTCTGTGTCGCCACTCTGTTTATTTACTGTAACAAACTTTAAAACTTCATTCTGAGGTTCTGTTAAAAATGTGAGGGAAACTTTTTTAGGACTAAATCTTTTACCGCTTTTTTCTACAAGTTGTAATACAACATCGCTAACAGCAGAAGCAAACTGTGCAGCGTCTAAAATAATCGTATCGTTAACAACTGTATCGGGCAATTCAAAAACCTGTGTAAACACATCTCTGGAAAAACTCTTACCAATACTCTTTGTAAGAATTACACTTGCTTTCAATTTATTTTTGCTTAATGAAATTACAACATTGGGCATAAAATTATCTTATCACATTTCACAAAAAAATTTCTGATAAATAATTAAACTTTAACATCAAAAATTTATATAAGTATCACTATACCAAAGCGTCAGCTTATCAAATTCCTTGCAATGAGTAACTTGTACTTTCTCTTAATATCACTGCCCTCTTCCCACCTAATGTGTGTATAAGCTAGTAACATTAACTTTGCACTAGTATAAATAATGCTTCTAAAGACTTGACAGATTTGAACCTATAGTGTTATAGTGTATTTGTATCAATTAGTACAGCCTCCTTTTAGCTTAGCTCAAATTACTTAGCTACAGCGAAATACCAAGGATAAATGTCTAAATAAGGATTGTTTTCCCGTTATATCAACTAAAAACATCAAACCAGGTCTCTGGTATTCTTATTTGGGCATTTATTCAGTATAAGGAGAAGCGCTATCAAAATTTGAAAACTAAATAAGTCAGTTTAAAAAGTCTTATTGGAACCTTTCTTTTCGTATCCCTTTTCTAGGGGGTACACCTGTTACAGGAGATTAACACCATGACGGACACGAATGGCAAGCCAAACGGTTTCATCGGTGCCTTCCAGGCCGTGATCGACACGGCTAGCATGCTTCTCGCCGCCGATTGGGGCGAGGAAGGCAATGCAGTCATTGAAAAGGTTGCCGAGATGGCGAACCTCGACATGGGGGAGCTCGATCTGATCCTCAAGACCACGGACAACGGCATCCTCAGCAGCGTCACGGTCAAGAAGATCCGTGAGTCTCTCAGCAACCTCAACGGGCGGCTGAAGCCGTACATGATCCGCCTAGCGGTAGCAACCTGCGACTGGGTCGACGCCGACGTGAAAACCAAGGGGTATAAATGGTCTACGGAGCCGTCGAGAAAACTGATCGTCGACAACTCGTCCGACTCCCCAGACCTGGTGAACAAGTCGATGCACGGCATCATCTACGGGCTGGTCGAGGGCAAGATGCACGAAAGTCGCATGGAGGCAGAGCGACGACACGAACAGGCCAAGACCGATCTGGAATCCGCCTTGAACCTTCCGGCACCAAAATTGGTGCTCGGCGGAAAAATCGGTCGCTCGGCTGAACGTGCTGAAAGGAAATGGAACCGGCTTAGCGGCCAAGAGCAGAACGAAATCCGACGCCGCGCTGCCCAAACCAAGCAGTTCCAGGAGGAATACGGCAACGACTAACTGACACCTAGACCGGATCATCACATTGAGACACACGAAAGTGTAGTTTTACTCAATGTGGTGGTCCGGATTTTTTTACCTTCTCATAAATCCAAAACCATCTATGAACACTATTGTTTTACTACCATGAGTAACCTGCTAAAATCAAAACATGCCCACATTTACAACACCTCAAAATCCTGAAAAACCAGATCAGGAGGATACATCAAAAATAAGCCCAGAAGAAATTGAAGAGATATATGATATTTGGGAAGACTACGAAGAAGGTTTAGAAAAAAAGCGGGGTGGGGGAGGCGGCAAAACAAAAAAGCATGGAGCAAAAACAACAAAGGCTATAGAAGATAGTCAGCTTAGAAACAGCAAAGAAAAACAAATGGCAGATACTAAAAAAGCTCTTGTTGCTGATTTAGCAAGATTTCCGGTTACAGAAAATCATATAGAAAATCAAAAACGAATAGGTAGATATGTTTCTTGGATAAATAGCTATATACACGAGGAAGATCTATCGGGGCTTGCTTACAACGAATTAGGACTTGGTAACATAAGTTTAGATGTTAGAAGTAAATCTTCGGGACCCGGTGGTCAGAATGTAAATAAACTTGCAGTAACTGCTTTCTATAAACATTTGGTAACAGGTATTTCAGCAGAATCAACAATCTCAAGACAATTACAAATAAATAAAGATGATGCAATGGCCAAACTAAATGAAAAACTAAGAAAACATATCTTAAATTGGCGGAAAATGACAGATGGTGACGCTTTAACTCCTGAGGTATTTAGTAATCTGTTGGAACTAAATTAAAACTCACTTTAATATTACCAACGTTTGTTGGCAGATGAGGTGAACAGGTTGAGCTGACGTGAAAAACTCTGTTTCATTTTTGTTTCTTAAGTGTTGCTCGACATTTTTGGCAAGTGGAAAAATGAAGATGAGATTCTAAAAAGATATCAAACGGAACGTTCTTCGGGTTAGATATTACCAACTCAAATATCTCTTTGGCCTTTTTACAAGTAATTTCTTTAGTTTTTTCTTCGTAGTCAGGTAGCTGGAATCTAGTCATTTCTTGCCTCTTTCAAAAAATATTTTATAAAGTACAGAGTCTACAGCTTCATGTCTTTTTCTTAGATCTTTAGGATCACCAACAACAGTACCTAATTCCATGTTTATCCACGAATGAGGGCTATCTGGAGAAGGAACTATTATAAGCATTGGTGTAGCATTTTCAAACTCCGTACTATATCTTAGTAGTTTTTGGCACGAGTTGATTACCCGACCATGTGGTGTAGTTGTATTATCATACCTATTGTAAGATTCATCTAAAAAGTGCGTATCTGCGAGTTGGGTTATTTCAGTTGGGGTTTCGAAAACACGTATGCCCATGTCACTAAGCTCATTAGGTAGATAAACCGACTTAATCTGTGCCAATCCGTACTGAGTATCGCCATCAACATCTACAGGAATTACTAAATCAACACCATTAGCCTCCATTTTTAATGTAGGGGCTCTGGTGCTGTATCCTGCTCCTTCTAATACTTTTCTAACAGCACGTTCTACTATTAGCCCCGAGCGTACAGTCCTAGCCATCTCAGAACTACGGGATTGATCTCGAGGTTGATATTCGAATAACGGCCTAAACATTCCATTAACGTATCTAAGATTAGCAGCTAACTCTTCCCTGTTATGAGCCGAGGCTTCTGCACGATCCAGTGCAGTATTATATAAGGCACCGACAGCATAACCATAAACAGAAGGCTTTATAAAAGTGTTGTCTCTTAAATATCTTTCTTCAGCTTCTCTCACTAATTCCAAAAATTCTTTCTCAGCACCTTCTAAACCTAGTAACTCAGAAGCTTTAGTAAGTGCAGGCTCCGGAGTTTCACTATCTGTTTTTAATACAATCTCTGGATTTGCTAACATATTAGTATGCTATCATAATTTAATGTCAAAGAAATCCTGTTTATTTAGCTTTGTTATTGGTGCATTAATTATTATTCTTGGTTACAATGCATTGTTATTGGGCTTTAGCACTCTATTTTCAGAAGATAAAGGTGACAAAGATCAAGATAAAAGCTATACCTACGTCTATGGTAATAAGAAATCTTCAAACAAAATTCTTCAAATAGATATTAGTGGAATAATCCTAGATTCTAATACGTCAGGATCACCAATACTTGACCTTCTAACAGCTTACAACGTAACTTACGGGTACGATATAAAAAAACAATTACTAACTGCTAGTGAAAATGGCGACATAAAAGCTGTGATTTTATCTATAAACTCTCCCGGAGGCACAATTACAGGAGCTAAAGCAATTTCCGACGGTATTGCTCAATACAACACTTTAAGCAGCAGAAAAGTTTATTCTCATATATCAGGTCTGGCAGCCAGTGGTGCTTACTGGGTGGCAGCCTCTGGAGATAAAGTTACAGCAGACTATGGAAGCCTTACTGGAAGCATTGGAGTAATACTTGGGCCGTTTAAAGAGTATAACAATGTGCTCTCGGAATCTTCACAGTTTGGAGATGCTGTGTCTACGGAGTTTGGTATAAACAGATACTATATTACAGCAGGTTTTGATAAAGATTTTGATAATCCTTATAAAAAGATGTCTGATAAAACAAAACAAACACTACAAGAAGGAATTAATAATGAATACGAAAATTTTGTAAACCATGTGGCCACAAATAGAGAGCTAAATCCAACAACAATTAAGGAAGAGGTGGGTGCATTAATTTATGAAAATACTCAAGCCAATAAACTTGGGTTAATAGATGATATAAAATCATATGACGACTTTGTAAGTGAGGTTGCAACTCTGAGTAACCTAAGTCTTGATGACTACCAAGTTGTAACACAAACAAAAAAGCTTACTTTCCTTGAGGAATTATTACAATCAACGGCACTTTTAAGAAATCAGCAGGTGGCGTCTTTAAGATCAAAATTGGAAAATAGAATGCTTATGATACTTCCTACATTTAGTAATTAACATTAAATCTTTAGACACAAAAAAAACTAAGCAGGAGCAGTGCGGGGTTTTCAAAAAACTTAATTAGTAAAGGCTTTGTGTGATCTAGAAATCAACAAAAAACCGTTACGGGCAGATGTTATGTCCTTGTAGTCGAACAATAAAGCTTCAAGATCTCTAGGTTTTACATAACCTGTACCGGGATATTCTAAAAGCTCAGATATTTTTGTAATTTCCTCCAAAACGTTAACTTTTTCCCCATCTCCTGGATGTAAGTGGAAAAACTCTAATGCTTTTGGATTATCGTCAGCTGCGTTTTGAAGAATTCTAAGTAGAAAATCTCTGTGAAGCTGAGTTAGTGAATCTAATGCAAAAGTAGTATCTTGAATTTCGGCAAGAGTGAGACTAGAAGCGTGATTAGTTACTACTTTTTCTAAAGCGTTTATAGTATTTATCCTCATCCTGGCCTCTTCACGCTCTACCTCAGAACCTCCTTCTAGAGACGGAGGGGTCTCTTCTGAAAACCTTATGGTATCAAGAACTTTACCCATTGCTACAAAATTACGCTCTGGTGACGCTGTATCTGATATTTCTTGCAATAACCAATCACAGTAATCAGAAACAGCAGGAGATATTACCTCAGAACGCTTAAAATCTGCAGGCTCGTCAGGTCTATATCCAGAATAAGTGTGTTGTTCTAGCATTTAATAACTATATCATTAACTTCATCAGAAATATCTAATGTTTTAGCCTGTGTTTTGGCAAGTAGATAATCTCTAAAATTCTCAATTAAAAGTTTGTTTTTTGGAGATTGTGGAAGAACTAAATCTATTTTGGTTTCAACAGCTAAATTACTTTCCTTACGCATTTCCTGTACCTTTCTAACTAAATCTCTTGCGTCTCCTTCAAGTTTTAGCTCGTCGGTTATATCTGTATTTAGATATAATACAAAGTCTGTATCTTCTGCCATTTTGTAAGAAGAGAGGTCAGATGGTAAAACTGTACCTATTGTTTTGATATTGACTTCATCATTTATGAGTCTAGAAATAAAGTTTTCTGCTAAGTCTTTGTTTTTGAATACTACAACAAGGTCACTTAAGGGTTGTCGTATTTTTACCCCTTCGGTTACTCTTATGGAAAGTGCTAGAGACACGATTTTTCTGGTTGTTTCCATTTGTAGGAGTAGTTGTTGATCTTCATTGGTAAGATCTGGTATTGATCCAAACTTGTCTAGGTGTACTGAGTCTTTTCCGGTTGTTTTAGGTAGATTTAGGGTTTGATATATTTCTTCGCTAAGGAAAGGTAGAAATGGGGACAAGAGCTTTGATAGCTCTGAAAATACAAAGTACAGTGATTTAAGGGAGTCTAGGTCCCCTTCTTTTATCCTATCCCTAGAACGTCTAATATACCAGGTGGATAAGTCTGTTATAAATGGACCAAACTGTCTTGCTGCATTTAAAATATCATATCTACTCATACTGCTAAGTACTTCTGACTGCAAAACCTTAAACTTAGCTAATAACCATTTATCAAGCAAGTAATAATCATTAACCTCGTTTAATTCTGGATAGTCACTAGAGGGTACAAAATTGTGAATATTAGCATAAGATACAAAATACTTAAGAGAGTTCCAAAGTATTAAGAAAAATTCTTTCCTTGCTTCAATTAGATATTTTTCAGAAAAGATACTATCAGTACCACTTACTATGGAGGAGTTAAGAATAAAATATCTTAAAACATCCCCACCATAAACATCTAAAACCTCATCCATTGGCTTATAATTTTTCTTACTTTTAGATAGTTTCTTCCCGTGCTCATCTAGCATAGTACCTATCGTAACTACGTTTTTATATGGTACTTTATCAAATAAAGCAACCCCAAGAACGTGCATTACATAAAACCATAGTCTCACTTGATCTGGGCCCTCGGCAATGTACTCAGCTGGAAATGATTCTTCAAACTTGTCTTTGTTTTCAAAAGGATAGTGCAACCTAGCAAAGGGCATAGATCCTGAGTCGTACCAAACATCAATTACATCTTTGATTCTTCTGAAAGTACCGCCTTTTGCCTTGTCTTCCCAAGTAATGTCGTCTACAAACGGCTTGTGAGGATCACTTAACAAAACACCAGATAAATCTTGAAGCTCTTTAAAAGAACCTATCACTAATATATCTCCGGTCTTGTCATTAACCCAAACCGGAAGAGGAGTACCCCAGTACCTAGATCTGGATATTGCCCAGTCCCTAGCATTGTTTATCCAAATACCAGCATTACCATTTTTTAGATGCTCTGGGTACCAGTTAAGTGACTGATTTTGTTCTTTCAATTTATCTTTTAGTTTAGAAACTGCCACATACCAGCTCTTAACAGGTTTATATATTAGTGGTGTCCCTGTTCTCCAGCACATTGGCATCCTGTGCACTACGGTACCATGGGAAAATAGCAAGCCTTTATTTTGTAGATCAGCGATAATTTTCTTATTGGCTTGTTTATAAAACAAACCTGAATATTCTGGTATGTCTTTGGTAAAGTTTGTGCTCTCATCCAGATAATCAAAAATCTTAATCCCCCTCTCCATAAAAACTTCAAAGTCTTCAGCACCATAGGGGGCCAGGTGAACTATACCAGTACCATCTTCTGTATTAGTGTGAGAAGCTGAGATTATTCTAAAACATCCCTCGCTTCTTTTTGATTCATAATGTTTAAAAGGTTGGGAGTATTCCAACCCAAGCAAATCGGAGGAGGAGATTTCTGCTACTGTTGTATAAGTTTTACCCTCAAAAACTGCCTCTAGTCTTTCTTTGGCAACAATATAGGCACTGCCTTCGCACACAACCATTACATACTGTATGGAAACTCCAACGGCAAGCATTAGATTACCTGGTATTGTCCAAGGCGTAGTAGTCCAAGCTAAAATAAATGTCTTAGCAACACCATTAGGAAGATATTTTGAAAATTTTTCAGTAGAAACTAATGGAAACCTTACTGTTATCCAAGGATCCTCTATCTCCTTGTAGCCACCCTCACTTACTTCATGAGTGGATAAGGTCGTACCTGCTCTTGTGGAATAAGCTACAACTTTATGTCCCTCATATAACAAACCCTTTGTATAAAGCTCTTTTAGTGACCACCAAATACTTTCTATGTAAGTTGGGTCCATAGTTGCATAAATTTCTTTGTTATCAAACCACCTACCAATGCGAGTTTCATACTCAAACATAACTTTCTGGTGTTTTAAAACAGATTCTCTGCATAGCTGGTTAAATTTTTCAACCCCAAATGCCTCTATATCTTCCTTTTTTTCAAACTTTAACTCTTTCTCAACTTCGTACTCAACTGGTATTCCCTGGCAATCCCAGCCCATATTTCTAAGTACCTGGTATCCCAACATACTCCAATACCTAGGCACAACATCTTTTAAGGTCCATGTAATCGCATGACCATAGTGAGGCATTCCATTTGCTGTTATAGGACCATCGTAATATACTTTCTCACCTACCTTGTCAGTATTTCTTAAAGCTCGTACTTTCTCAACAATTTTAAGCTTGTTCCAAAAATCGTTAGTTTTTTTCTCCATTTCCGGAAAATTCGGGGAAGAATTTATCTCTTTAAACATGGGTGTATCATACTAAAATTAAGTAAAAATATAAAGCTACTTACTAAGAATTAAATTTTCAGGATTTTTATCTTTGTATTCATCAGACGCAAGGTATTTGTCAGCGTTGTATGCTCTAATTGCCATATAAAACAATAAGAAAGATCCCACTATCAAGAGAGTAACAAAAAGAAGTAAGTATTTGTAATCTAGACCTTTACCCATAAAACATCCTTTCTCCTTAAAACAAAATTACAGTATCTGGCACATACAAATAGAAAGTCGGATAACCTATTTATATAAATTATTATATGCTTATATCTACTACTTTTAGAAGGTCTATATCTAACTACGGCACGTTCTACACGTCTACATACTGATCTAGAGTAATGTCCATAGGCAGAAGACATGCTACCTCCTGGTAATATGAAGTTTTTAAGTTCTGGAAGTTCTTGATCTAAGTTGTCTACTGTTAACTCTAAACTTGAGACAAGTTCAAGCAAGTATTCTGTGGTTGCTATTTTTTGTTTTGGATTTGCTACAAACGCACCTATCTCAAATAATACATTTTGGGTAATAATTAATTCTTTAATTATGGTTCTTGTGTTAGTGTCGTGGCTTTTTATTGCCAAAATACTTTCTTTAAATAAAGAAATGCTCGAATTTAACTCGTCCAGACCTCCCAATATTTCAAATAACTGATCTTTTTTTGATTTTCTGATACCTCCTATTAGAGATGTTTGACCTTTGTCACCGGTTTTTGTATATATTTTCATTTTGGACTACATGTTTTTTGTAGGATGTAGTTTTTATTTATGGCTGAGGATTTAGGCGGGGCTGCTGTTTTACAGCAGCCCCGCCCCAAACTAAATCCTCACAACCAAAACAACACACTAAACTAACAGACTGAGTAACCGCAATCGTAACACTTTGCACAACCCTCTTCCAAAACTAAAGAAGAATTACCACACTCAGGACACATATTAGTGTGGCTGGTTGCTGCTGTAACAGTCTTTTTTTGTTCTTCAACTTTATTCTGACCATTAGAACGAACTCTAATATCAAACTCCTCAGCAAGAACTTGAGCAACAGCATCTGGTATAGAACTTACCCTCTTAGCACCAAAACCAACTGATCTAGCACCACCAATCCCAATTAGCTGTACAACAATTTCGTAGACTGTTTTTGCTGGGTTACTGGAAGACCTAAGCCAACCTGAAATAAGTCTGCCTAATGCTTCTGACAAAGCAGCAACATCACTACCGGCCTTACCAACACTTGCAAATACCTCAAGAGGAGATCCATCAGAGTCTTTATTCACAGTAATAAACGCTTTACCCTGGGGAGTATCGACTTTGTAAGTAGTTCCTGCAAGCTTGTAACCCCTACTTTGCTGTAAATCTCTATTAGCAACAATAGATCCATCGACCTTAACTGTAACTTCAGCAGGAACTCCTTCCTTCTTGGCTTTTGTTTCCTTTGTCTCCAACACAACTTCTTGCCTAGAACCTGTTACATAAACCGTAAGACCCTTGCAACCATTCTGCCAACCAAGTATGTAAGCGTTAGCGACATCTTCTTTAGTAGCGGTTGAAGGAAAATTACAAGTTTTAGAAATCGAGTTATCAATAAATGCTTGGATAGAAGCTTGCATCATGATGTGTTCTTCTGCACTAACATCCGAAGATACAACAAAAACTCTTCTAATCTCTTCGGGGATTTCTTCAATATGTTGACATGTACCTTTATCCAAAACCTCATCTAATACTTTCTTCTTTATATCAGCACTTAAATTCAACTTATCCAAAGCCTTCTCAAATAATGGAGACACGTAGGTTAACGTTAACTTACCAGAATCTCCTGCAGCTTGGTAAACATTACGTAGATAAGCTAAAGCAAAAACTGGTTCACATCCGTAGCCTTCCACACCAGCAACTGTAGAAATAGTTCCTGTTGGTGCAATCGTAGTTTGGGCGCCGTTTCTAATACCATAAGATTTAATTCCGTCTACAATCTCATTCCAATTAAGTGAGGGTCGCCCCCAATTCCTTGTGTAAGGTTTCAAGGGCTTTGGCACCTCAAACTTCAAATTCTTAGGATCGTATATACTGCCTTCTATTTTTAAGAAAGGCCCCCTTTCTTTCGCTAGCTGAATTGAAGTCTTCATAGAGTGATATCTCATAAACTCAGAAACCTGAGCTGCAAATTCCTGACCTTCATCACTTCCGTATCTAATTCCCATCGAATACATTACATCAGCAAGACCCATTAAGCCTAACCCAATCCTACGAACATTTTCTGCAGCTTGCCTAAGCTCTGGAACAGCAGGTACGTATTTATTAGCTGTAACAACATTGTCCAAAAACCTAGTTGAAAGCTCTATGGACTCCCTAAACTGTTCCCAATCTAAGTTTCCATTTGAATCAATATTTTGAAGTAGATTAATAGAACCTAAACAACAGTTCTCATAAGGCCCTAGCCACTGCTCTCCACAGGGATTTGTTGCTTTTAAATCGTAAAGATGAGGAACAGGGTTCTGTCTGTTGGCAGCATCTATAAACAAAGCTCCTGGTTCTCCATTTCTGTAAGCGTACTCTACTATCATCTCAAATATCTCTCGTGCTCTTGGGGATTCTGTAACTCTTTTTGTATGTGGGTCTACTAAATCGTAAGTTGTATCATCAATTACCGCCTTCATAAATTTGTCAGTAATTGCAACAGAAATATTAAAGTTAGAAACTTGACCTTCTTCAGCCTTACATTGAATAAACTCCCTTATATCTGGGTGATCTACTTGTAATACACCCATATTAGCTCCTCTTCTAACCCCACCCTGAGCTACCTCCCCAAATGCACTATCATAAACTTTCATAAAGCCTACTGGACCTGTTGCCTTACCATTGCTACTCTCTACTCTGGAATTTTTTGGCCTAAGATCAGAAAAAGAAAAGCCGTTACCACCACCAACTTGCTGAATTAGAGCAGCAACCCGAAGTGTTGAAAAAATACCATCAGATCTTTTACCAAGATCATCAGCAACTGGAAGAACAAAACATGCAGCCAGCTGCCCTAGCGGTGTACCGGCTCCAGTAAATGTTGGTGAATTAGGAAAAAATTTTTTCTGAGAAAGTAAGTTGTAGTATTCTATCTCAGAAATCTCGGTATCTCTATAACCCTTATCAGGTTCTGCCATAGTTTTTGCAATCCTATCAAACATCCCCTCGACTGTTTCTGCAGGGGCACCCTTTTCATCTCTCCTCAAATACCTTTTTTCAAGGATTTTCCTAGAGTTTTCCGACAATTCGATAGTTTGATTTTTTTGATGCTTAATTGGAGACGTAGAAACATTTGCGGTAGTATCCGCAACTTTAGAAGTTTCAGAGGTGCTAGAACCTCCTACATTTGACCAGTTCATGGTGCAGGGAAAATTTTATGAGGCAACAACCTTTCACTGCCTGTTGGAGTTGTTATCAACTCTATCGTACCCTGTATAGGATTGAGCATTATCCTACCTGACTACGATAAAAAAATTGGTGGCCCACAAAACTTTTAAATATTTACGTTGTGATTTTTATCAAAACACAAAATTTATTAGCAGACAATAAGGTTAGTGTGTTAAGTAAAGGAGTTTACGTAAGCAAAAGCAGAAAACTCATCCTTCGTATGTATAACAATAGAACCTCAACTCCTGAAAACCCAAGCCCTATATTGTAAGAATAAATCTTACTTCAAAAAAACGAACGAAAAGTATAGCGACTTGGGCTTACTTACAAAAATAAGCAAGTAGAAAAAACTTCTAATCTCTTCTGAGAAAAGCGGGAATATCATAAATGGAATCAGGATTTGAATCTCCTTCTCCACTACCAGTATTGTTCTTAAAAGGACCTTTACTGTCTTTATCGTCTTTTTTTCCTGTCATATCATCGGTATGCTTAAAAGGTTCGGGTGTAAGCTCCTCACCTTTTAAAAATTCAGTGGATATAGTCTGAGCTACAGGAGAAGTAGTTTGTACAGGTGCATTGTGCCTTCTGGCATCAACATTAAAGCCAAGCCTGGATTTAACATCATCGTCGAAACCTGTTGCAATAACAGTGATCTTGATTTGATCTGTTAAGGATTCGTCTATAGTCGTACCAAAAATAACATTAGCATCTGGTGAAGCAGCCGAAGTGATAATCCCTGCAGCTCTGTCAATCTCCTTCATCGTCAAATTTGCGCCTCCAACGATATTAAATAGTATGCCGGTAGCTCCTTCAATTGAAAGTTCTAATAGAGGAGAGGATATTGCATCTTGGGCAGCTTTTTCAGCTCTTCCCTCACCAGTACCAATACCTATACCCATCAGAGCAGATCCAGAATCCTTCATAATAGTTCTAACATCTGCAAAATCTACATTTACTAGACCTGGCATAACAATCAAATCAGATATACCTTGAACACCTTGGTTTAATACGCTATCAGAAAGCCTAAAAGCATCAATCATAGACATCTTCTCGTCGGATATCTCAAGTAACTTGTTGTTTGGTATAACTATCAAGGCATCAACTTCCTTTTTAAGCTCATCTATACCCTTCTCCGCATTTCTCATTCTCTTGGAACCTTCAAAAGAAAAAGGTTTAGTTACAACGCCAATAGTTAATGCGCCCATTTTCTTTGCTAACGCAGCAATTACAGGAGAGGCCCCTGTACCTGTACCCCCACCCATACCTGATGTAATAAAAACCATGTCAGAACCTTCTAAATTGGATTTAATGGTCTCCAAACTTTCCTCAGCTGCTTTCTTACCAACATCAGGATTAGATCCAGCCCCCAAACCATGAGTTAGCTCCTGGCCAATCGGTAATTTTACAAAAGCTTGATTTACAGAAAGTGCCTGAGCATCTGTGTTAACAGCAATAAATTCAACACCCTGAATCTGCTTTGAGGAAATCATTGTGTTTAACACATTACACCCCGCACCGCCTACGCCAACTACTCTAATTTTTGCGAATCTTTCTATCTCAGGTTTTATATACATCTGCTTTATTCAATACAAACAAATCAGTTTGTTTGTATATCTCCTTTGAACGGTCTGTCCGTCACGTCCAAATTGCTTTTGTCAGTTATTTATGACGAAAGTCAAAAGGATCTAAACAAATACTTTAGACTATAAACAAATAATTTGTGTAAAAAACACAAAATAATTTTTAGGGCAGGAAAGATTTTAATTTTTCAAATATTTTACCGATTTGTAATTTAGGTCCGGAACCACCTTTATCATAAGATAGCGCAAAACCGCTCTTAAGTAAATTGGCTCCGTATAAAATGGATCCAATAGTACCTGAATATTCAGGCCCTTGTATCTCATCAATTAAACCGGTAACACCTTTTGGATAACCAGTGCGTACGGGCATTTTTAAGTTATTTTTTGCAACTTTTTCAAGACCAGAAGTCATAGCACCGCCCCCGGTTATAACAAGACCGGCAGGCAATTTACCCACCAAATTAGCTTTTGCCAACTCTAAGGATACTAACTTGAAAATTTCTGTTAATCTTGCGTCAATAATTTCATATAAATATCTGCGTGGAATGGCATCACTATCAACCCCAAATTCTGAAACATCAAAATTCTCACTCATCTTACCCTTTTCTGCTATTGAAAAATTGGGACGTTCGTTGCTCAACTTTATCTTAATTTTTTCAGCAACGTCTAACCCAACTCTAAGACCAACTGCTAGATCATTGGTGACATGCCTTCCTCCAATAGGTAACACAGCAGAATAAATAGGGCTCCCATCCAAAAAAGCTATAAGAGAGGTGGTACCGCCGCCAATATCTACAAGTAGTGTACCAAGTTCTTTCTCAGTATCATTCAAAACAGCTTCTGAGGACGCAAAAGCCGTATAGATTAAATCTTCAACACTAACACCCACCTGTTGTACACATCTTACAAGATTTTTTATAGGTGCACTAAGACCGTGGATAATGTTTGTCTCGACCTCTAAACGAACACCAGACATACCTACAGGATCTTTAATACCATCTTGAGAGTCAATTATAAAATCCCTAGGTATTACATGGATTATCTCCCTAGAAGAAGGAAGTGAGACCGCCTGAGCTGCTTCAGTAACCCTCGCAACATCTAAAGTTGTTATCTCAGAGCTTTTATTTGGGGTAACTGCTACAACTCCATGAGAGTTTAAAGTTTCTATATGACTACCACCAACTGTAATAAAAGCAGATGAAATTGAAACTCCAGCCATTCTTTCTGCTTTTTCTATACTTGCAGAAATTGCTTCAACGGCACTATCAATATCATTAATTGACCCCTTACTTATCCCTTTAGATTGAACAAAACCTGATACCCCGATTATAGATACCTTGTTATCCGATACTGAAGCTACAGCTGTACTTATCTTGTTTGACCCTATGTCGATTCCGGTTATAATTTTTTCTTTGGACATATTTATTGTTTTCCGCGCAGTTAAAGGATTATGCGAGGTATTTTAATATTCTACTATTACTTTATCATAACGTAAATCAATTTTCTTTATATTTTTACCTTCGACACTTAACTGCCTTATTAAGTTTAATACATATTCCAAAGACTTTGTAATACTTTTATCTGTTCCGACGAGAAGTTTTACTCCAGACTCTAAATTTAACTCCATGTAGTAGCTATTAAAGCTTACACTCGAAGCCTTGATATTATTTTTTTCAATATTCTGGTAAAGCTCTAAGTAAGCTGGGATGATATTTTTATCAATGTTGGTACCAATTTTTACCTCACTATTATAAGAAATCCTAGGTAATGTCCTTAGGCTATCGGTCCTATTAATATATTCTTCTGAAACTGCCCCTATAACGTAACCACCCGCATCTACTATAAAGTTTTCGCTATTTTTTGTAATGATACCTATAGGTATTCTCTCTTCAATAAGAATGTCTACAACACCGTTATAGTTTTTGGTAATAACTAAGTGTCTAATACCAAGAAAGTTCCTAGTAAGGATGTCTGACATTTCATATACATCTACAGATAACAAGTTTTTACCCAATAAATTTTCTTCAGTTAGTCTCCTAAGTTCACTTAGATCAACTAAATAAAAACCGTTCTTTGAGTTAATATTAATTTTTGTAACTGTTAGAAACTTGCTGTGCAGTAAAAAATTAAATAGCGAAAATAAAAGTACAATTATAGTAGAAATAACTAAAATTGGTTTGATAGTTGGGCTAAACTTCCTAAATCCAGTTTTTGCAGATTCAACAACCCCAGGCTTTTTCCTACCTGTATTTTTTGTATTATAAAAAACTACTTTAGATCTTTGTTTATGCTCAGAATTCACTTTTTAATACTAACCTGATTTGATTCACTATTCTATATTCTGCATCTTTTGGATAGTTCTTATATAAGTCTTTCTTTACGGATGCTGCTTCGTTAGTCATCATGTCAAGCTCGCGTATTAAGGTTTCTGTATTGAAGTTTTTTTCTGGCAAGACAATCGCAAGCCCTGACTCAGCAACAAGAGATGCATTTAAATTCTGCTCATTGTGGGATACCCAAGGTATAGGAATCATTATTGCCTTCTTCTTAAGTGCTAGTAGCTCTAATGTTGTGTGGGCCCCTGCCCTACAAACCACAACATTACTACAAAAGTAAGCAGATCCTACCTCACTTTCAGATAGAAACTTTCTGACGATATAAGTACCTTTGTGGTCTTTTAAAAAACTGTGAGCTTTAACAAGTTCATCATAATCTTTAAATTCTGAGTAATCTCCTGTCTGGTGTATCAGGTTGTATTTATCTAGCAATTTCACTAACCCGTCTCTTATAACCATATTTATAATATGTGAGCCTGTTTTCCCACCCATAATAAGAATAGTTGGCAAGTTATTATCAATAACAAAATCATTATTATTTTTAAATATAGAGTCTCTTAGAGGAATACCGCTAAATACAACCTTTTCTGTTGGGAAATACTTTGCAGATTCAAGCCAAGACACAAGTATTTTGTCCGCAAATAAAGCTATAACCCTATTAGCATACCCAGATATTAATGTCTGTTCGTGCGTTAGTATTTTAATACCCAGTATCCACCCCGCAACTACAACTGGAACTGCTAAATAACCACCAAAGGAAAGAATAATATCAGGTTTGAATTCCCTAATTTCTTGCATAGAATAATAAGTTGCCTTAATAATCTTAACAATGGATGAAACCGAAATATTTCTATATAACTTCCCTGTCGGTAGTTCAATAAATCTTATACCTTCTGAAGTAATCTCTCGATACTCCAAAGTATCATTCTCATCTTTAGCAAGAGAATATCGGTGACCAAACCACAATATCTCAACCTTAAGTGCTTTTAAAATTTTTATAACAGGCATTGCACTGGAGTGATGACCCCCGGTCATGATTATTTTCATATTAGCTCGAATTTCTTCCTATATTAGCCAATATCCCTAAAGATACAAGCATAAATAAGGTGGAAGAGCCGCCATAGGAAACTAAAGGCAGCGGCACTCCTGTTAAAGGTATGAGTTTGGTCATTGCGGCAATATTAACAAAAAACTGAAAACCTAACCAACTTATTATCCCGATTGCCAGAAGCCTACCAAAAGAATCCCGAGCTTTAACAGCAATCTTGAAACCTTTGTAAAAAATGTAGAGGAAAACTAAAATAACTAGAGTGGTTCCAATAAAACCTAATTCTTCACCAATAATTGCAAAAATTGAATCTGCTGAGACTTCAGGAAGATACTGATATTTTTGTCTGGATTGACCAAATCCTACGCCAAAAATACCACCAGATCCTAGAGCTATTAGTATCTGCTTAACATGATAACTAGCACCCTCAGCTTGTGCTGGATCACTGGATAAGAAACTCATAAACCTATCTCTTCTGTAAGGCGACAACAGCATTGCAGAAACTCCAAGAAGCACCACTATGGGTGAACTTACCAAAAGTGGTTTTAAAAAAGCCCCCGAAGATACATATATTATTGTCCCTATAGTAGCAACCAACACTGCTGTAGACATATTAGGCTGAAGAATAATTAGTACTGAAACACTAATACAATAGATTAAGTACTTATAAAACCAATCCCAATCATTTTTATTAAGGAGAGTTACCTTTGAAAATATTACAGCTAAGATAATAATCATGGCTAACTTTGCAAACTCACTTGGCTGAAAACCCAAAACACCAAGAAAAGGTATTCTTGGTAACGGATCTGGATTTAGGTAAAACCATCTATTTGCCCCATTAATACAAGGCACAAAAGGTATGTTCATGCTACATGGTAATATTCCCGCCACAGCCACCATACCTAAAAAAACCATACTAATAATAAATACAGGGAGTGCAAATTTTGATAGATACTTGTAGTCGAAATTATAAAAAAACCAAAAACCAATTGACCCTAAAATAATCCATATCAATTGCAAGAAAACAAATTTATAGGCACCTCCAAAAACATCATGAGAATAAACAGCAGTGGAATTATAGATCATTACTAACCCAAAAGTTAGTACAAATCCAACTGCATAAATCAGACCTTTATCGTCTTTGTCGTGTTTAAAGTAGCTCCTCTTCATTAGGTTTTACAGGAGAGCAACAAATATACCTACAAAAGCAAAAAAGATACCAATAATCCAAAATCTAAAGGTAACTTTTGTTTCAGGCCACCCTAACATTTCAAAATGATGATGTAATGGTGCCATTCTAAATAGCCTCTTACCGGTCAGCTTCACAGAAAATTGCTGCAGGGGGCTGCTTATACCTACTGCCATAAAAACTGCACAAATTAAAAGCATTGCAATTTCCCGATGCATCAAAACACCAAGTAATGCCAGTGTTGCCCCAAAAACATGAGACCCCACATTACCCATAAAAATACGAGCAGGATTTACATTGAAGTATAAAAATGGGATCACAGCTCCAATAATAGTAGCAATGTAACCTGTTAGAGAATTGTAATTCATAATAGATGCCACAACCCAAAAGGCTCCTAACGCTATGAGAGTAAGACCCCCAGCCAAACCATCAAGACCATCAGTAAAAGCAACAAAATTAAGCGTCATTAGAAAAAGGAAAAAAACAATTACCGGATACAACATTCCAACTTTAATATCACCCACTAATGGAAACCAGATATAATCCCATCCCAACTTTACATACGTCCAATAAGAAACAAATCCAGCTATACCTCCTTGGATTAAAAATTTTTGATAAGTTTGCAAACCACCTTCTGCGTTACTTCCCACTACTCTGGATAGTTCAATAAACCCATTTACCAAAAATCTTAAAGGTCTTAAGAAAAAATTAATAACTTTAACAAGATACTTATATATAAATGAGAAATGGTGGGTAAAAAAGTTTGGTAATCCAGATTTTCTATATACCTTTGTCAAATCTTCGATTATTCCAAATAATCCAGCTAGCAAGGCAACAAAAACCGGAAGTAACGTCTGTGTTCTACTTTGATTTAGCAGGAAGGTAATTATTGATACTACAAATATAATTACAAAACCACCCATTGTAGGGGTTCCACGCTTAGCCAGATGCGTTTGAGGGCCGTCCTGTCTTATCTCTTCGCCCATCTGGAATTTGTAGACAAACCATATCCACAAAGGAAATAGTGCGAAACTAAGTATTATGCCCAAAAAAAGTAATAGTAAATCGTATACCATAGGAATGTAAGGTAAGTACCTTCAATTACTCTATATTCTAACACAGTAAACAAAAGTAAATTAACTGTTTATATGAGCACCAAGAGAGATAAGCTTGTCAACAAAATTTTCATATCCCCTTGATATATTTTCATACCCAGATAATTCAGTGGTACCTTCTGCGGCCAATCCTGCAAGTACAAAAGTTGCTCCGGCCCTTAAATCCGGTACAACTAATTTAGAGGATTTTAATTTTGTAGGTCCTGTTACTTTAGCTACACAAAAGGGCTCACCTTTACTGGAAATATCATAAGCATCATCACTAATCACTAAATCTAAATCTAGGGTAGAGGGCTGTAACAACTCAATATCGGCTCCCATTTTATTTAAGTCTTTTGTATAACCAAATCTATCTGTATAGACAGTATCATATACAAGACTTTCTCCCTTTGCTTGTGTCAACAACAGTGTAATCAACGACTGCCAATCAGTCATAAACCCTGGAGCAGGAGAAGTAGTAATATTAGTACCTAAATACTCCTCCCCAGAATACCAAACCTTCATATCATTTTTAGAAAACTCATATTTGCATCCAATTTTATTTAAGGTGTTACAAAAAGAAAGTAAGTGCCCTTTATTCACGCCTGATATAGTTAAATCACCTTTTGTTAGATACGCGGCAATTGCAAATGTCACAGCTTCGTTCCTATCGTTTTGTACACTAAATACGGCACCTTTAAATGCCTGAGCACCGGTAACTTGAATTCTATCCGGAGCCAACCTTTTTACATTACCGCCAATCAAATTACAAAAATCTATCAAATCATCTACCTCAACTTCTTCAGCTGCATTATTTATAGTAGTTACACCCTTAGAAAATAAAGATGACAGAATTGCGTTATCTGTACCCATGTGTGTTTTTACTTTAAAATTGATGTCGCACCCTTCCACTGATTTAGATTCTAGAATATAGGAATTGTCTGTTTCAGTAACTGAGATGCCTAAATTTTCCCAAGTCTCTACCCACCTGTTTATAGGTCTTGGTCCTATTTTACAACCACCAGGTTTTGGAACTATCGCTTTACCAAATCTATATAATAGGGGGGCTGCTAGTAGGCTTGCTGTTCTGTACTTTGCCCCCAGCTCTTGAGGTATTTCAAATGTGTGTAACCCCGAACCATTTAGTAGTAGTCTGTTATTACCTAACCACTCAGCTTTACCACCCATTTGAGTAATTATTTCCAGATCTACAGTAATATTACCTATTCTAGGTACATTCATAAGAATAATGTCTTCATTTGAAAACATAGCGACATGTATAAGCTTAAGAGCTGAGTTCTTTGCACCCGACATATACACAGTGCCTGTTAGAGGTATACCACCTTCGATGTAAATTGTATCCATATAGTATTACTAGATTAACTAGCTTCGAAGCAGAATTATTACAAAAGTATTTGCAACAAATAATATTGAAAAAATAATTGTTGAATAAAAGACTACTTTCTCAAGACCCCTTCTTGATCCATAAAATTGAATTCCGGAACCGACAGCCGAGGCTAGTCCTTTTCCCCTATATTGTATTAATACCAAAGAAACCACTATTATGGCTATGATCACTTGGGCAATTTCTGATATTAACAAAAAATTCATCTTCTACCTCCAGATATCCAATTTAAAAACCTGTAAAACACCGTAAAAACTAAACCTGACACAATAATTGTCGGTACTGATTTTAGCTCATAAGATGGTAACATATCCAAGCCAAAATTCAAATTTAGGTCAGTAGTTTGAGAAATTGTAATTTCGGGTAGAAAAGTAATCATTACAAACATCAAAGCAATATTAAGAAGAGAATTAATCACCAAAAACCAAAATCCCTCAGACGGTAGAGAAATTAAGGCTAAGATCTTTTTAATTAGTATATTAAAAGCAAATAGCCCTGTAGAAAAGATCAAGAAGTTTCTAGTAAACTCAGTTCCAAAATCTATACCTCTAATTAAAATAAAGCTAATTATTAAGGAATATAAAGAAAAGAAAAATGCCTTTAATACCCTCTTCATATTTGAATTATGAGCTATTTCTTAGTTTTGGTAAACTCGATCTTCTTAAGCCTTAATTGGTGATGATATTTCTGACCAAATCTATGCGCCTCGTCCCGCAATCTTTGTAGCAGTTTTAAGCCTTCATTGCCCCTGTCTAATAGTAGCTCCTTAAACTCACCACCCTCAATGTACACTATGGTCTCAAATCTTTTAGCAAGACCTATAAGAGGAATGTCCAGTTCATATTCATTAAGCACTTGCTGTATTGCGCCTACTTGGCCCTTCCCCCCGTCTATAACAAGTAACTCGGGCAATTCCCAACCTAAGTCACTATTAATGCCCCGTTTGAGCCGTCTTCTAAGAACTTCTTGCAACATACCATAATCGTTAGGTTCGTTCTTCATCTTAATCTTAAATTTTCTATACTTTGAATTTTCCAGTCTTCCATTTATAGATACTGTCATAGCTCCAACTGATTCTTTACCTGAAATATTTGAAATATCGTAACATTCGATACGTTGCAAATCATTAGTAATAAAAGGAAGGTAGACTTTAAGATCTGCCAAAGACCTAGCTAAAGTATCTTCTACTAAATATGGGTTATCAATATAAGACTGTGCTGTTCTGAAATTTTGCCTTACATACTCAAATTTAGAGATAATATTTCTATAGATTGCCGCAGATTCATACTCCTCGGCTTCGGAATAGTCGTGCATTTTACGTTTCAATTCAAGAAGAAGGGCAGAACCTCTACCCGATAATATATCTTTTAACCTAGAAATATCTTTCTTATAGTTTGATATAGCCTCTTTGGGATTTATGGTGCCAGTAGTCGTACAAGGAGCTTGGCATAACCCAAGGTGCCCATAAAGACATGCTTTATTTAATTTCGAGTGACGTTCAAATTTAGTTGTACTACAATCCCTATATGGAAAAACCTTTCTAAGGCTTCGTACAATATATCTTGCTGTGGTAGCATCTGGGTAAGGACCAAATGGGATATCCTCATTGTCAAGATCACTTTTTCTGGCAAGAATTATTTTAGGCAGTTTCACCTCTTTCTCAAAAAATGACGAAAAAATCTTTTCATTTCTTACGACTATATAAAGGTAGGACTTATCATCTTTAAGATTTATATTATAGTAAGGTTTATGAAGTTTGATTAACTCAGCCTCTAATATTAAAGCCTCAAGTTCAGAGGTAACTTCAATGTGGTTTATACTATCAATTTTTTCAACAAGAGCCCTTGTTTTACTTCCAAGGTCAAGGTTATCAATAAAATATGAACGAACTCTGTTCCTCAGGTTTTTTGCTTTACCTACATATATGACCTGACCGTTAATATCTTTGTATATATATACACCGGGTACTTTGGGTAAATTATTAACAGCTTCTTTAATTTCGGGTTTTGTTAGAGCAAACATATCTTGTATTATATACAAAGTCATGCCTATTTATAGCTTTATAATAAAATCCCTATTAATAGTCTCTGCTGTAACATTACTTAGCGGAAACTTAAAAGCAGAAGAACTTAAATTTCTAACAAGTTACGATACAAAATATATATTTTCAGATACTGCTGTGGCAGAAGTAAACCAAAGGGTAGAAATTATTAACAAACAAAAAGACATTATACCTACTTCTTTTACCCTTATAGTAAAAAATATAGAAATCTCTGATGTTCAGGCTACAGATGCAAAGGAAAAACTAAATATCGAAACCTCAGAAGGCGGCAACGAAACTATCATCAAGGCATTATTTGATGAACAACAAATAGGAATAGACAAAAAAAATGAAATTAACATAAGCTACAAAACTAAAGACTTAGCGACAAAAATGGGAAAAATATATTCTATCTCAATACCGCCAGTAAACGAGTTTGATTCTATAGAGGATTACCATATAACTATTCAAATCCCTAATACTTATGGTAAAAAACTTTTTGTGTCCCCTACCCCAATAAAAGAAGAAGTCATAAGCTCTGGCACCATATACTATTTTGATAAAAACTCTTTAGAAAGTGGTGTCTCAGCAGCTTTTGGTGAATTTCAGATATATGATTTTAATATAAAATACAACCTTAAAAATACTTCTGTAATTACATCGTATCAAACGGTAGCACTACCTCCTGAAATAAATAGGTACCAACAAGTAATTTTCAAAAATATTGACCCCACCCCCGAGTATGTAAAAACAGATAAAGACGGAAATTTTATTGCTCACTACAAATTAGCTCCTAAATCTGAAATCTATATAAATGTTATTGGTCAAATAAAAGTAATTCCTTTTCAATTTGATCCAAACGAAGGAGGTAATTTCAGTGATTTACCACAAGAATTAGTAAAACAATACACATCTTCGCAAAAGTATTGGGAAACAGGATCTCAAGAAGTTAGAAATCTCGCAAAAAGTATAAAAAACCCTGACCTCTCTGTTACTGAAAATGCAAAACTTATATATAAAGATATTTCAGAAAGGCTTAAATATAACTCAGAAACACAAGAAGAAACAATCTCAAGAAAAGGAGCAAGAGCTACGTTACAAGGTGCCAATACTCTAGCTTGCATGGAATTTACAGATACATTTGTTGCCATCGCAAGAGCTATGGGAATACCCGCTAGAGAAATCAATGGTTACGCGCTACCATCAACACCTTCAAGCACCCCAGTATCATCAGAAATCAGCTCAGGAGATTTCCTGCATGCTTGGGCTGAATTTTATGACCCAAAATTAGGTTGGCTACAGATAGACCCGACTTGGGGAAACACCTCAGGTCTTGATTATTTCACTAAGCTTGACACAAACCATATAGCGTTTGTAACCAAAGGTATAAATAGTGAATTACCTCTACCAGCAGGAGCATACAGGTTTGATGATAACGAAAAACAAATAGATATAAAAACTAATGACAATGCATCCGATATTGAAAAACTTGATAGTAATAGTATTAAAATAGAAATCAAACCAACACTAGGCTTTAATATTTTAAAATATTTAAAGGGTCAAACAGCTTACAAAATCAAAAATCTAACAGGCAGGAAAATTTACGCCATAACAGAAGATAAAATAGAAATTGGGCCACTTGAGTCAAAAACAATATATACTAAAAAAGATAGTATTGTAGAGTTTAAAGATTTTAGTGGAGAAACATACACTTTTGATACAAAATGAAGTTAAGCTTTGAACTTACAACAGAAGATAGAGAACAACTTACTAAGGATGCTCTTTTTATTGCTGGACTTGATAACCCTCCCCAGACAAATGAGCTTAGCAAACCACCGCATGTAACACCTATTAGTGAACCTACTACAGCAGTAACAAAACCTTCAATAGCAGCAATCACACAAACACCAACAGGCAATAATGTACTAGAAACCATAGCAGAAAAGCCGGAAACAAGAGCGAGAATAAAATCCAGGATTAGGGAGCTCCTGGGTCGAAAAATACTAAGTGCTGAAACATCACCTATCACTAAAGAAAAAGAACTAGAGGTTGCAACAAGTCCCAGTTGGAAATGGAATAACTATACTTTTTTGGATTTAATTGCTCAAATTGAAGGCAACTATCGAAATGGGAGTATAAATGAAGCTGTTATAAAAGAAACATTAGAAGGGAACATAAGAGGATTCACAGGAGAAAGAATAAGCGCTCAATATAGTATAGAAGCTCTACAGAGCAGAACTCTTGGAGATATCAGTGAGTTAGAAGGTACTTCAACTATTGGAGGCTCAGATAGCCCATACGGTAGAAACAAAGCTAGAATAATATCAGGAGTTTTACAACAAGGTTTTGCAATCTCACCCATAAGGACAGGAATTCCTGGAGGACCTATACCAATAAACACAATAGGTATTGACCCTAAACTTACTGAAATCAGAGAAAATAGGGAGTTATCTGGGGATGTTAAAGCTTTACTTTACAGAAAATGGGCTGAGCGAAAAAGAATACAACTTGCTCAACATGAATATATAACTGGGTTCTCAGGATGGAGCAGTAACTCTGGAAACTCACAACATGAGACAACTCTCAAAGAAGAATTTACTATGCCTGATGCATTTATCCTACATGGCGATGAACTAAGAGGAATAGTAGAAGTAAAATGTTACAAGCCTGAAGAAACAAAAGCACTTGCAACAGCAATGAGAGATGTTAATTTCCTAGGACACAAGGTATCCTACAAATCAAACAGCGGAAATACTTTCAATTTAGGGGCCGATATAGATAAAATTCAAAATTTCGGCAATTTTATAAACGCTCAGATAGGACTAGAGAATCAATATGGAGAATTTCCCGTAGTATTAAGATTTCCAGCAGATTCTGACCCAGAGGATTTAAAAGCAATCTTTGAGTATTATAAAAAACGAGGAAATAATGTAATTATTCAAACTCTACCTGTAACTTCTAAGGAAATAGATGATTTAGCCAAAACAGCGATAAGAGATAATATTGATACCATGCTTGTTAGGGCAAATAATAGGGGCGGTGGAAGGAAAAATTCTAAAAAAATCTCCGGTGAACATGAAAGAATCTACAGAGCTATTGTACAAGAATAACAGTCTTCACAAATTTTAATAAGTTTATTTTTCTTTTTTTGTATATGAAAGTTTAAGCTTTTAAACCACTAGTTAAGCCACATATTATCTATCTAAAAAACACTAAGCTTTATACAAACTAGGTTAATTACCCAAAATCACCTTGTTAACATTGTTAATATTTAACTTCAAGGCAGAAGAAGTGTAGGAATCTTTAGTAAGCAATTCTTTAACAGTACCATTAAATAGAACCCTACCTCCATTTGTACCACCTTCAGGACCTAAATCAATTACCCAATCAGCATTAGCAATAAGATCTAAGTTGTGCTCTATAACAAGAACAGTATTACCCTTAGCTGTAAGCCTTTTGATAATTACAACTAGTTTTTCAAGATCAGAGAAGTGCAAACCTGTAGTAGGCTCATCAAGAATATATAAAGCACTGCCATAAGATCTTTTAGAAAGCTCTAATGCAAGCTTAACCCTCTGAGCCTCACCGCCAGACATAGTAGGTGCAGGTTGGCCTAGCCTGATATATCCCAAACCGACATCCTGAATTGTTTTCAACTTCCTGTAAATCTGAGGTATGTTTGCAAAAAAATTCAACGCCTCATCAACAGTCATATCCAAAACATCTGCAATTGTTTTACCTTTATAAAAAATCTCCAAAGCTTCACGATTGTATCTCTTACCCTGACAAACCTCACAATTCACATAAACGTCGGGCATAAACTGCATTTCAATTTTAATCTGACCTTCACCGCCACAGGCTTCACACCTGCCACCCTTAACATTAAAACTAAACCTACCTTCTTTATAACCTCTAATTCTGGCTTCCTCGGTCTTAGAGAAAAGTTCTCTAATGTGATCAAAAACCTTAGTGTAAGTCGCTGGATTAGACTTAGGAGTACGTCCAATTGGTGCCTGATCAATGGCTATCATTTGAGTAATATTCTCTGTCCCAGTTAAAGATTTAAAAGGCTCTGGCTTCTCGTCATTTTTTAAACCAAACTCATGCCTTAAAGCTCTATACAAAGTATCCATAACTAAGGTGGATTTCCCAGAACCTGAAACCCCAGTAACACAAACAAATTTCCCAAGAGGAACTTCAAGATTAGCGTTTTTGAGATTCCTTCCTGTAGCTCCTTTAAGAACAAGGGATTTACCTAAAATTTTTTCTTTAACAGTTTTGGAAAAACCAGACTCTGGATCGAGCTCTTCGAGGTCTTTTTTTATTTTGTTATATAAACCTCCTACCACTTTCCTTCCAGAAAGATAGTCCCCAGTAGCAGAATTCTTATCTTTTTTTATTTGCTCTGGGGTGCCTTCTGATACTATCTTACCCCCATGCTCTCCGGCTCCAGGACCAAAATCAAAAATATAGTCAGATTCAAGCATTGTTTCTGTATCATGTTCGACTACAAGTACGGTGTTACCAAGATCTCTTAGATGCTTTAGTGTAGTTATAAGTTTACCTTGGTCTCTTTGATGAAGACCAATAGACGGCTCATCAAGTACATATAACACTCCTGACAAACCAGAACCTATTTGTGATGCCAATCTAATACGCTGTGCTTCCCCACCTGATAAGTGAGAAGATGCTCTACTCAAAGTTAGATAAGACAAACCAACATCAACTAAAAATTTAACTCTGTAATTTATTTCTTTTAGTATTCCTTCAGCAATAGAGTTCTCTCTTTCAGAAAATACCTCGTTCTCTATATGACTTACCCAAGAAGCAAAAACATCGATGGGCTGTTCAGTACTTTCAAAAATACTTTTACTATCAATTACTACAGACATAGCCTCTTTCTTTAATCTCGCACCCTTACATACAGGACATGCTTCTCTTACCATGTATTTTTCAATCTCTCCACGTACATAATCTGATTCGGTCTCTTTGTGCCTTCTTAATAAATTAGGAATCACTCCCTCAAACTTAGAATTGAAGTTACCACTGTTACCGTCTTTAGTATTATATGTAACTTTGAACTTTTTAAGTTCTTTGGGTCCGTAAAGTATGAGCTCCAGATGCTCCTTGGATAGATCTTTTATAGGTGTATCCAAAGAGAATCCATAGTCTTTTGCAACAGAGTCTATAACCATAGAGGTCCAAGTTGTATGTTCAAAAAGTTTGTTCCAAGGAAGCACCCCTCCCTCACTTATAGACAATTCTTTATTTAGGATAGTAGTTTCGTCTATATCAAGCTGAGTGCCTAGCCCATCACAGGAAGGACAGGCACCATGAGGAGAGTTAAACGAGAAGGTTCTGGGTTCTATATCGGGTAAAGAAATATTACAAAAAGGACAGGCAAAGTTTTCAGAAAATAAATGATCTTCAACTTCTTTCGGATTTTCTGGAAAATCGAATGAGCTGTCTTTAATAATAGATAACATAGCATTGCCATTACTAAGCCTTAGTGCAGCCTCAATACTTTGAGTAATCGAGGATCTTAAAGATTTCCCGTCTTCTGAATCTTTAAGCTTTTTAGAACTGATAATATTTCTAGAAATAATAGCCTCTACAGTGTGTTTATTATTTTTAAGCAGCTCAAGATGGTCACCAAGATTTCTGATAACACCGTCGATTCGAGCTTTAAATATTCCTTGGCGTTTTAAATTATCAAAGAGAGTAGAAAACTCTCCTTTTCTGTCTCTAACAACAGGGGACATAATCATAAATCTCACACCTTTTTCTTTTTTAAAATCGGGTTCTTGGGATGCAAGAGTAAAAATTCTTTCTACTATCTGATCAGTACTTTGCCTGCTAATTTCCCTACCACAAGTAGGACAATGGGGATGCCCAACCCGAGCGTACAAAAGTCTAAGAAAATCATAAACTTCTGTGATTGTACCTACAGTAGATCTTGGATTTCTTGAAGTAGTCTTTTGGTCTATAGCAATAGCGGGGGATAGGCCTTCGATTTTTTCAACGTCTGGCTTATCCATAACACCAAGAAATTGCCTAGCATAGGCAGAAAGGCTCTCAACATATCTTCGTTGACCTTCAGCGTATATGGTGTCCATAGCAAGAGAAGATTTACCAGAACCTGAAACACCGGTAAAAACGACAAACTTATTTTTTGGTATCACAAGATCAACATTTTTGAGGTTGTGCTGCTTTGCACCTTTAACAATAATAGAGTCCAGAGCTGATGACATAAAAATGAGTTTACGGGATAATTTCGGGTTTGTGAAGTAGGAATTTTTCCAATAATAAATAGGACACACTTAAAACCTAGGTATACTATTTTGGTGCTAGTTAAAAGTAAAACTTCTACCCAGATATTACTAGAAACCATACTACTAGGGAAATATATTAAACTTACTTATATAAAGCATTAAAAATCTGATTCCAAATAGGAGCTGCACCAGATAAACCACTGGCTAAGTTTTGGTTCATAGGAATGTTATTGTTATTTCCTACCCAAACGGACACAACGTAATTCTCATCGTAACCAAGAGTCCAGTTGTCTCTCTTTTTGTCGGTAGTGCCTGTTTTTACAGACACAGTATGACCCGTTACCACAAGAGAAGATCTTGAACCAAATGCAGGAGTTCTCGCTGTGTTACTTGAAAGTATATTAGTTATTGTCTGAGCTATATTTTTATCTAAAACTTGCTCTCCCACTGATACAATATCTTCGTCATTTGAATATATTTCGTATCCATTATTATCGGTTATTGAAATTATCGGGTCTATATCACTAAAATAACCTTGTCTTGCAAAAGTCGCATAAACATTAGCCAGTTCCAACATAGTTACTTCCTTACCTCCTAGAGTAACAGATACACCATAATCTACTTCGTCAGGATTCCAACTACTAAGACCCATTATTTTACCTAGATTGACTACACTATAAGCACCGTACTTCTGTGTAAGTTTAACCGCTGGTATATTGTAAGAGTTCGCTAAAGCAGAAGTGAGTGTAACTTCCCCGTGATATTTACCGTCGTAGTTAACAGGTTTATAAGTTTCCCAATCATTTTTTATTACTAACTCATCATCCAATATTTTTGATTCAGCAGTCATGCCTTTTGATAACGCTAAAGCATAAGTGATTGGTTTAATGGAAGAACCAGGTTGCCTTTTTGCTCTTATAATATCGTAGTTTCCCCATCCAGGAACTGAATAATTATAGGAACCTACATAAGCTAAAATTTCATTTCTGTTTTTATCAAGTACTAATGCTGCGCCGTTTGTAATATTCAAATACTTGCTTTTTTCTACACCAGATCGAACAATGGACTGAACTTGTTCTTGCAAATCTAAATCTATACTTGTCCTTATAGTAAGCCCACCAGAAGCCACATACACACTACCATATTTTTCATTTACTAAGTCTAGTACATAATTCACAAAATGAGGTGCCCTAATATAACTTGAAGGGGTGATAAATACTAACTCATCTTTAATTGCTTCATCTGCCTGCTCCCTATTGATATAACCAAGGGATACCATCCTCTCAAGTACATAAAGTTGACGTTGCTTTGCTTTATCAAAATCTCCTGTTGTCGGAGAATAAACTGAGGGAGCTGAAGGAAGTCCTGCGAGCATAGTAGCTTCAGCCAAAGATAAATCCCATACATTTTTTCCAAAAAAACTTTTTGACGCAGCTTGGATACCTATTGAAGAACCACCGTATGAAATATTGTTTAGATACATTTCAAGTATTTGATCTTTTGTGTACCTTTTCTCAACCAAAACAGAAACTACAACTTCTTTAAGTTTTCTTGAGTATGTTTTTTCTGGAGATAATAATATGTTTTTTACTAGCTGTTGAGTAATAGTAGAACCGCCTTGGATTTGATCATAAACTATGTTTGCTCTTGCTGCCCTTATTATACTAAGTGGTCTAAAACCATAGTGATTATAAAACTCGTGATCTTCTATTGCTAATGTTGACTTAATTACATAGTCAGGAATCTGTGTAAAGTGTACGTTCTCATAGCTACTATCTTCATTTAGTTTGTAAAGAAGCCTACCATATCTATCAAGAATCGTTGTATTACTATTTCTGACTCTGCTAACTAGTAGTTCCGGGTTTGGTAAGTCTCTGTACCAGAAATACACTTGAATTGGTATAAAAATAAAGACGAGGGAAAATACAGAGCCTAACATAAAAATCCCAATAGATTCTATCAAATGATACTTTGTTTTAGCTTTGGAAGCTTTAGTTTTACTTACTGTTTTAAATTTATTTTGAGTTACTACAGTACCTTTAAATCTAACCTTCCTAAAAACTTCTCTGAATAGTCTAAGAATAACATTACCAAGACCTACTACTAAAAAGAGAGAAAGGTAAAATATATCGTGGAATAAACTTTTAGTTTTAGTAATTACAATATTAATCAAAGTATTTTCTGAATAAAGAAAACATCCTTATGTAATTTATAACAATATGTTAGCAGAAAATAAATATTAATTAAGAAATATAAAATGGGATATCTTAATTACTCAATTGAGTCTAAATGCTTTTTGATATCACGAAGTTTATCTCTAAGATCAGCGGCTTTTTCAAAATTCAAACTTTCTGCCTCAAACTTCATCATCTCTGTATACTTTTTTACAAGCTTTTTAATTTCTGGCGGTGGTAAGATTGTATAATCTTCATTTTCAGTAATCTTTTTGCTACCTCTCTTTTGTTTAGAGGTAGTGGTTTCTTCAATCTCATCATCTATTAACTTTGCTCTAATGGGTTTATTAATTTGGGTTGGAACAATTCCATGATCAAGATTATACTGTGTTTGAATCTTTCTTCTTCTATCTACCTCATCTATTGCTCTTCTCATGCTGCCAGTAATATTATCTGCATACATAACAACTTCCCCAAGAATATGCCGAGCTGCTCTTCCCATAGTTTGAATAAGAGAAGTATCACTTCTTAGAAAACCTTCTTTATCTGCATCTAAAATAGCTACAAGTGAAACTTCGGGTAAATCTAAACCCTCTCTTAACAAGTTGATTCCCACAAGCACATCGTAATTACCCTTGCGCAGATCGTCCAAGATATTTGTTCTTTCCAAAGTATCTATATCTGAGTGCAGGTATGTAACTTTAATACCCTTTTCGACAAGAAAAGAAGCAAGCTCTTCAGCCATTCTTTTGGTAAGTGTAGTAACTAAGACTCTTTGTGAGTTAGAAATTCTTTGTTTAATTCTTGCAAAAAGGTCATCAATCTGACCGTTACTAGGTAGTATCTTGATAGTAGGATCTACAATTCCAGTAGGTCGTATGATTTGCTCGGCTATACGTCCCTCAGACATGCTTAATTCCCAATCTGTAGGGGTTGCTGATGTAAAAACTGTTTGGTTTACTTTACGCAAAAACTCCTCAAAATTAAGCGGTCTATTATCTAATGCTGATGGTAGTCTAAATCCATAGTCAACTAATGTTTGCTTTCTTGCCCTATCGCCATTAAACATGCCCCTCACTTGTGGCACTGTGATATGAGACTCATCAATTACTAATAAGTAATCTTTTGGAAAAAAGTCCATTAAAGTATAAGGTGTACCACCAACCTCCCTACCGTCAAAATATCTGGAGTAATTTTCAATACCCTTACAATACCCGATCTCCTGAATCATTTCTAAATCATAGTTTGTCCTCTGCTCTAACCTATAAGCCTCTATCATTTTTCCTTGACTTCTAAGAAGATTAAGCTGTGTACTTAAATCTTCTTGTATCTGCTCCATACCTGACTTTCTACGCTCCTCGGGTGCAATATAATGCTTCGCTGGGTAGATGTAGGCATAGTTCCCTCGCACCATATGCTGTTCGACATAATCTTTCGGATCTTGAGTTATAGATTTTGTGTGGCTACCTCTTCTTTCCTGGGGTAAAATACTTTTATCAATAATGTTACCAGTCAATGGGTCAAAATAAGATATATCCATTAGTATGTCATTTAATATTTCTATTCTAATACCAAAATCAGTGTAGGCTAAATAAACATCTACGTACTCGCCACGCACTCTATAAGTTCCTCTTTTGAATTCAAACTCTGATCTATCATAATAAATTTGAGAAAGTCGTTTTAATAAATCCACTTGTCTGAGTTTCATACCTATTTGTAGCTCTAATGCCATTTTTGAGTATTCAGCTGGCGACCCTAGGTTATAAATACAAGACACTGAAGATATTACAATAACATCTTTTCTGGTCATGAGTGATGTAGTTGCCGATAATCTAAGTTTATCTATCTTCTCGTTAATGTCTGCATCCTTTTCGATGTAGGTATCTGTCTGAGGAATGTAACTTTCGGGCTGATAGTAGTCATAGTAGCTAACAAAATACTCTACAGCGTTGTTTGGAAAAAAATCTCTAAACTCTTGGTAAAGCTGAGCGGCGAGAGTTTTATTATGAGAAATAATAAGAGTGGGTTTGCTTACATTTTTTATTAGATTTGCTATTGTAAATGTTTTTCCCGATCCTGTAACACCTAAAAGAGTTTGATTACGTTTGTCTTTCAAAACCCACTCTGTAAGTTGGTTTATAGCATTTGGTTGATCTCCTGTAGGACTGTAGTTAGACTTTAAATCAAACATAACTAACATAATATCATTTCGGGTTACCTTCGTAAATAAATCTGGTGTTGGAGGTAATAACCTAAAATAAGGAAAATCTTTGTTGACTTTCGGGAACTATTCGGTAATATTACATTACCGAAGAAAATACAAAAATTCGGTAACCATTAATTTATTTTTGTAGCGGGAAGATTAAGTGCCTACCTAACGATAAGCACAAGTACAACTCGCTATAAGAGAAGAACCCGTAGAGTTTAAAATACGGAATCTTCTATGAGGAGAATATAATGAGTCCAGTTACAGTATATAAAAAACAAAAGCAAATTTTGGATTATATATCCCAATACATACAACTTAATGGTACTTCACCAACTCTCCAAGAAATAGCCAATGCAATGAGCTTGTCATCTCTGGCAACAGTACATGAACATTTACAAGCCCTCGTTAAAAAAGGTCTTATCAGAAGATTTGAGGGCGCTGTTAGAGGAATAGAAATACTCGACGAAAAAATTAATGCTGCCCTTTTAGGTATAGAACTACCCCTCGTAGGCTATATTGCAGCAGGCAAACCTATCGAAGCAATTGAAAATCCCTTAGCAACTGTGACAGTATCCCCAGACTTAGTTTCAAAAGTTAAAAGATGTTATGTCCTACAAGTTAAAGGGGACTCTATGATCAAAGATGGAATATTTAATGATGATTTCGTAGTTATTAAACAGCAAGACACAGCAAACAACGGAGATATTGTTGTAGCACTAGTAGACAATGGCTTTGCCACCCTGAAAAGATTTTACAAAGAAAAAGGCGGAAAAATCAGACTGCAACCGGCTAATGACGAAATGGATCCTATAATAGTAGATGCTGATTCCATAATAGTGCAGGGTGTAGTCACAGGTGTAATCAGAAAATTTAACTAAACACTCAACTATTTAGCTAAAGTACTTTATACTAAATATATGGATTTAAACTCTTTTTATACAAAGTATGGAAAAGATACTGTAGATAATGCTCTCGAAACCCTGAATTATAAAAAAACTACATTCATGCCAAAGGAGGAAGACTCTAGCCTACCTACAGTCTATATATTTAGACATGGCCAATCAGAAGATAACGAAAACTACATATTCAGTGGATGGCGTGATGCAAAATTAACTTTAAAAGGCGAAAAACAAGCCTTGGACCTAGCAGATAAACTCAAAGATAAAAAAATTCAGATGTTAATCTCCTCACCTCAAGTTAGAGCAGTCCAAACAATGAGATTAGCAATGTCAAAAAATCCAACAGCAACTAGTTTAGACATACATACGGATTTTAGAATTAGAGAAAGATGCTACGGTGAATTACAGGGACAAAGTAAACTATTACTCCAACTAGAAAATCCTGAATTATTAAAAGAATATAGACGATCCTATACAAAAAAAGCACAAGGCGGTGAAAACTTAGAAGAAGTAATTCTGAGGGTAAAGAATTTTTGCGATGAAATAGTACCAATGATCAAAGATAACAACATCAATGTTGCTATTTCTTGTCATGGAAATTCAATTAGAGGATTTAGAAAATACTTCGAAAACCTTACTGTAGAAGAAGTCTGTGAAATGGAAACACCGCTTGCGCAAGACTATCTGTCCTATATAATACGCTAGAGAAAGGGGTTGTGAGAGTGACCGCTGACTTCGAACGAGAAATCTATTCACTAACTGGTTCTACTTATTACGGGCTTGGAATTTTTTCTCAAAAGGAAATGCAACTAACTACAAAAGTTCTTCTTACAGGGGGAATCAGGATACAAATTAGTGGATTTGATGGAGTGTATCAGGTAACTGAGAAGCTAGATAACCTATATAAACTAAGGAAAGTAGAGTAAGAGATTTTGGTCAACACCTTAGAATTGCCTATTTCAATATTATAGGTTATAATGATTGGCTTTGGGTGGTAGAATAGGTAAAGAGGAAAAGGAGAAGAAAAGTGATTATCCAAACCCTGCCAAAGGGGCACGCCTATGTACTTAGGACTGTACACGGGCAGAGATTTAACAATATCCTGGGCACAGCTAGAGTTGAATTTGATGGCGAAAAAGTTATCCTTTATCCAGATAATGGTCTGGAACTAATTGAAGGCCACTACTATCTTGTTGTAAACACTGAATCAGTAACCAAACACAAGATAGACCTATCCATTAGAGTTGTCTCTCCTAAGCGACAAAAGACTAAGCTTAAGGCTATAGTTGATGAAACTACAGGTAAGGTGCTAATGCTTATTGGGATGAATGTTAAGCCACGTAAGTATATCGGGGAGATAGGAAGAAACAATATACCTGCTACTGTAATAAGAAACGGAAAGTAATGTATTTGCAGCTCCATACTTTGATAAAACAATCACAAAGTGTGGAGCTTTTTTAATTCCCTGTGCTTAATTTTGTATTTTGGATCTAGTTGTTCTACTAACTTCCAATATTTACTAGAGTGATTCATTTCATAGAGGTGGCAAAGCTCATGCAAGACTATATACTCTTGTAAATGACTTGGAAGTTTAACAATCCTGTAATTTATACTAAGGCTACTGGAACTACTACAACTGCCCCAAATACTTGATGTGTTTTTTATTTTTATTGTATGGGGAGGAAATGGGTACAAACTTTGGTACTTTTTTACTATAGCTTCTACAAGAACCATTGCTTCCCTTTTAGTTCTAAGGTATTCAAGTCTAGTATTTTTTTTAGAGTCTTTGCATATACGTAAAGTAAGGAGTCCTTCTAAATTACTTTTAATATAATCGTAAACATGTACGGTTGACAAAAGCTTTGGTGCAGATATATGAAAAACGTCAGTACCAAATCTTCTTACAGTAACATGTTTAACATCACGTCTTTTTAGGATTGAGACTTTTATTTTTATAGTGGGATTTGCTGAAACTTCAAGATAACGAGTAATCACTTGCTAAATCTATGCATATCATAAATATCTAATAATCTGTTGTATTTTGCTACTCGTTCTCCTCTTGCGGGTGCGCCTGATTTTATAAAGTCTGCGGACGTTCCTACAGCTAAGTCAGAAATAAAAGTATCTTCAGCAGTATCACCACTTCTATGGCTGACTATCACACCCATCTTGTGGCTCTGAGCTATTTTAATAAAGTCCAAGGTTTCTGTTAGTGTACCTATTTGATTTGGTTTTACAATTACAGCATTTAGCATTGAGTTTTTGGAGTATTTAGAAAGCAGTTTTGGGTTTGTAACCACAAGATCGTCACCGACAACCATAACTTTACCACTAAAATTAGTGTAGAAACTTTTCCAACCATCAATATCATTTTCATAAAACGGGTCCTCAATATATAGTAATTCAAATTTCTTTAATAATTTTCCGTAATATTCATTCATCTGTGAAACATTGTAAGTAGCACCAATTTCAGGAAGAACATAGGAGTGACCATTATAAAAGGATCCTGACGCTACATCCATTCCAAAAAAAACATCATCTCCAGGCTTATATTTTCTCGATACAGAGTTTCGCAAAATCTCAAGAGCTGTTTCAGGGTTGAAACCGCTTGGCGCAAAACCTCCCTCATCACCAACCCCAGTTGCCTTACCAAGCAGCTGTAGTTCTTTTTTAAGTAAATGGTAGATCTCTATACCCATAGATACACTCCTGTCGTAGTCTACTTTTGGAGACGGTATAATCATAAACTCTTGAAAAGATAAACCGTTATTTGCGTGTTTACCTCCATTGAGGATATTAAAAACAGGAGTTGGAAATTTTAATTCTCCATTAAGAGCTAATTTATTTTCATATATCTGAGCGATTCTCTCAAATAACTCGATCTTGTAGTGTTGCGCCGTGGATCTTGCAACTGCTAAAGACACGGACAACAAGCTGTTGGCCCCCAGATGAGATTTATTAGGTGTACCGTCGAGTTCAAGTAGAGTATTATCTATATTTTTTTGATCAAAGGGGTCTTCGCTTTGTAACGCATCATTTAATACAGAACTTACAACCTGAACTGCTTTCTCCGGAGGAATGGTATGGGCCTCATGTTCTCCCTTTGACGCACCGTCTGGTATCGTTTGCACGCCCACACTTCCATCTGTTAACAGTACTTTAGTAGCTATTGTCCAGTCGCCTCTTGAATTTACTATTTTGTGGCAACTTATCTTTTCAATTTTAGGCTTCGAATTAGGCATTAGTTTCATTATAGAGTATGTGCACTTAAGACAAAAGAGGAGGAACGGAAGAATATTTTGGTAGTGAGTGTACGGAGGTAATTAAAGAGGTATGCGAGATGGGGCCGCCTGCAGAATGCAGGCGGCCCAAAACATCAAACTAAACCAAAAACAACAACAAAACTACTTCTTCCTACCTCGACCCAAAACTCTTTTCTCAGCCTCATAAACAATACCCCTAGTTTTTTCTATAACATCCGGGGCAACAGAAACCGAGGTTATTCCCCACTCTACAAACTTCTCTACAAGCTCAGGATATACTGATGGGGCTTGCCCACATACCGAACATGTAACTTTATGCTTCTTACATGTTGTAATAATCTTCTCAAGACTTCTTTGCACAGACTCATCAAGCTCGCTGTACGTCTTAGCAACTTTATTGTTATCTCTATCTACACCAAGTGTAAGCATTGTTAAATCGTTTGTACCAACTGATACACCATCAACACCCTGAGATAAAAACTCATCAAGCAAAATAACATTAGAAGGAATTTCGACCATCATCCATACTTTAAAAGAAGCACTTCGCCTAAGCCCTAGTGAGGATAGCAACTTCTTTCCGTCAATTAGCTGCTGAACTGTCCTAACAAACGGGAACATTACATGCAAATTTTTAAATCCATGCTTATTTCTTACGTTCTTAATTGCCTCTACTTCCAACTTAAAAACCTCAGCATCATCCAAGTATCTCCCAGTACCCCTAAACCCAATCATCGGATTTGGTTCGTAAGGCTCAAACTCCTTACCACCACGTAATGAAGCGTACTCATTAGTCTTGAAATCAGTAAATCGATAAACTACAGGCCTAGGGCTAAAAGACTCAGCAAACTTTAGTAAACCTTCTTCTAATTTCTTTGTAAAATCTTTTGCTTTACCATCTTTTATTAGTTTTCGAGGGTGAGTACCAATCTGAGCAATCATAAATTCTGCTCTTAGTAAACCAATACCGTCTACATTTCTTTTAGACATTTCCTCAGCAAGCTCAGGCTCAGCTAAATTCATGTACACTTTTGTGGCCGTCTTAACCTTAGAGTAATCTTTTCCATCATTTTTAACCTCTTGCATTACGGAAACATTTCCTTCGTATACCTTCCCAGAAAATCCATCAACTGTAATAACTTCGCCATTTTTTAACATAGTTGTAGCGTGTGAGGACCCAACTACAGCTGGAATACCAAGTTCTCGCGAAACAATAGATGCATGTGAGGTTCTACCGCCCTCATCAGTTAATATAGCAACTGCTCTTTTCATTGCCGGTACAAAATCTGGATTTGTCATAACAGCTACCAAAATGTCTCCTTCTTTTACTTTATCTATCTCTGAGGCTGTTTTAATAATCTTAACTGTGCCAGAAGCTATACCCGGAGACGCACCTAACCCCTCTAACACTACATTAAGCTTCTTGGAAGGATCCAATACAGCTTCTTCCTTCTTTTCCTTAGCTTTTAGTGTGGTAACAGGCCTTGCTTGTACTACATAGAGCTCACCATCCTCCATACCCCATTCCATATCCTGAGGCCTACCATAATGTTCCTCAACTTTTAAACCTATCTTCGCTAACTCTAATATATGCTTGTCACTTAGTTTTTGAACCTTCTGGTGTGCTTTTGCAACTGGGACGTTGCCGGAAATAGTAAATTGCCACGTTTGCTTAGATAAGTACTTATAAGTAATTTTTCCACTTTTCTTATTTACAATATACTGGTCAGGTGTAACTTCTCCTGAAACTATCGGCTGGCCCAAACCCCAAGCTGCTTCTACAGAAACCTCATCAGTGTCATTTGTAAGTGGATTTACGGTAAACATAATGCCGGAGACCTCAGATTGAACCATCAACTGCACCGGAACTGCAATACCAACTTTTAAATGACTGTATTTATTCTGAACTCTATAAAATATGGCTCTTGCCTCAAAAAGGGAAGCCCAACATTTCTGAACGTGGTGCACAACATCTTTAAAACCTTTTACGTTTAAATAAGTTTCTTGCTGACCTGCAAAAGAAGCGTCTGGTAAATCTTCCGCAGTTGCAGAAGATCTAACAGCAACGAATCTATCCTCCTTACCACTTAACTCATGATAATAAGTTTTAATTGCATCCTGAATATCTTGAGGCATCTCGGCAGACATAATAGCTGTTTTTATATTCTTTGAAGCTAATTGCAACTTCTTGCTATCATTGACATTAAGACCAGAAAGTTCAGTGATTATCTTCTGTTTTAGTGAGGTTGATTTTAAAAATTCAAAATAAGCAGTTGAGGTTACTACAAAACCATTTGGTACAGGTATTTCGGCGTAAGTCATCTCGCCTAAATTAGCACCCTTACCTCCAACTATCGGAAGGTCAGTTTTCCTAATCTGAGAAAACCATAAAGCAGGAGCAGTACTTTTATTCATCTATAAAATCCTTAACTTAAATTTGTTAATTATTACTTATACTAATTCTAGTTGGATAAGCTTCTACAATCAAGAGTAGATAACCCTTACTTTATCCAATAAATCAGTATCTAAATTATTCTGGGCAAGAATCTGAATTAGCTTTTCCTTTAACACTTTAAAACTACTCTCAGTTAGTGCTTCAATACGAGTAGTAAGATAAGGTGATGTATTTGATACCCTCACAAGCATCCAGGACCTATCAGACAAATAAGCCCTAGCCCCATCTATATCTAAGTGATCTGTAAATAAAGGATCAGATACAATAGATTTCTTTACTTTCTGGATAACCTCAAATTTATTGGAATCCGAACAAGGAATTTTAATTTCGGTAGTATGATACATTTTCTTATAATCAAAAAACAGTTCGGATAAGCTTTTCCCACTCGTATCTAGTATTTCAAGAACTTTGCATGAAGTGTATATTGCATCATCTATTCCAAAAAACTCTTTGCCATAAAAAATGTGACCAGCGTATTCAGCACCAAGAATTGCGCCGCCTCTTAGTTCTTCAGAAAAAACTGTACGCCCAGTCTTTACCATCTTGGGAGTTCCCCCAGAATTTTCTATTAGTTCTTTAAGATTTTCACTGGATTTCACATCATATATTATTTTTGCTCCAGGCGTAGACTTTAGCAGATAAGTAGAAAGAAGCATTAGCAATTTATCTGTTTCATAAAATACACCTTTTTCATCGCAAACAGCCACACGATCCCCGTCTGTATCAAAAGCAAAGCCAACATCAGAGGAGCTCTCTAAAACCTTAGCTGAAACCTCTGCAAGATACATTGGATCCTCTGGGTTTGGAGCACCTTTTGGAAAATTCTGGTCAAGCTCACAATCTAGTTCAGTTACAGTATGGCCTAGGTTATCAAATATTTGTTTGAGAAATTTACCAGGAGTTCCATTTCTTGAGGAAACAACAACTTTAACACTCTTTTTATATTTAAATCTGGAGAGGAACTCTGCAATATACTGGTCTCCGTAATCGACACTAACTTTTCGAGCCTCACCTAGTACATAATCCTCTAATTCCATAAGTTCCGAAAGCTTAGTCAAACTGGATCCAAAAAACGGCACAGCATCTTTTAAGTAAAACTTAATCCCGTTAAATTCTTTGGGATTATGACTTGCTGTTACAGATATACCCGAATCAAAACCCTGAGTGCACGTAAAAAATGCGATTTCAGGAGTCAACGCAAAACCTGTGTTAACCACATTTATACCCGAGGTAACTAACCCATCTATTAGCTTTTCTGCTATCAGTGGAGAGCTTTCTCTATTATCGTACCCAACAATTACTGACTTTATATACTTAGAGTTTAAGACAGTTCCAAAAGCCCTGCCGGCATGATACGCTAGGTCTAAGGTCAGATCAGACCCATAAATACCTCTTATATCGTACTCACGAAAAATGTTTCTATTTACTTTCATAGACTTAAGTTAAAGGTAGCGTGAAAATAAATTTTGTACCGTTAGGAATATTGTCTTCTACCCAAATCCTCCCCCCATGTGTCTCAATTATTCCTTTGGTTATAACAAGTCCTAACCCAGTACCTTTATCTGAAGTATTTCTCTGTTTAAACTGCATAAATTTAGAGAATAGTTTAGCTTTTGATTCATCGGAAATTCCCTTTCCTGTATCTGATACCACTATCTCTGCAAAACCATGGTCTCTCTTAGTTGTTACCGTAATTAAACCCCCGGAGTCTGTAAATTTTAAAGAATTCGAAAGTAGGTTATTTAGAACCTGTTTAATTTTAGCCTCATCAATACTTAGCTGACCTATAGATTTATCCAGTTTTGAATCTAGCGAAATTCCCCTCTCATTAGCGATAGATAAATAACTAACTAGACGTTCATCTATGAGAGCGTTTATATCAAAATAATTTTTATTAAGCTGTAATTTTCCCACCTCCGCTTTTGCAGTGTCTAAAAGATCGTTTACCAGGTTTAACATATTCTCGGAGGACCCTTTCATCTGTGTAAGTAAAGTAACCTTCTGATCTGTAGTCATCGATTCAACATTTTTAATCAACATATCGGTAGTTCCTCTTATTACAGTAAGTGGTGACCGCAACTCATGAACAATCATTGCAGTGAATTCTGTCTCAAGGCGTTTAAACTCAATCTCTTTAGTTAGATCATAAATAATAACAGCTACTGATTGAACCACATTATTGAAAAGAATTGGCAGAATAACTACTTTTACAAATTTCTCACCTAAGTTTAAATCCTCAAAAACCGTCTCCTTACCATCCTCAAAAACTTTATTGACTTTCTGCTCCAAATTAAATTTGGAACTAAATGAAGCGGCCAAATCATAAAAACTTACATCTGTTAATTTATCTGTCTGCAAAAGCTCAGAAAGAACTACATTTGTAAATTCAACTGTTAAGTCCTTATTTACCACAGCAACGCCCTCGCTTAAACCTGCTAGTATCTTAGATAATGTGTTTTGCTCTTTATTAAGTAAGTTCTTAACGGATACGATGGTGCCTGTGGCATAACTTAATGATTTTCTAGCAAGCTCCTCGGTTTCTTTAGAAAAAGATCCTCTGTCTAATGAAGCCATACCCAACACACCTGAAAAAGAGTCTCCCACAAAAATTTGCACAAATAAATAAGAGTTAAATAACTTGGTGTTATCATTTGACAGCGTCCGGCCTACTAAGATTTCCTGGGTCTTAGCAAAATCCATCTCTTTATCAAAACCGTGAGAAAATTCAGAAAGCCCCTTATTGGAAAAATCTTCTAAGGCGTTTCTAGGGAGCTCAATATTTAGAGATATTTTGTTAACAACCTTAACACCGTCAAATATGGTATAACTTATGGCATCACAATGTACTACCGATGAAAGTTCACTCAGGAGAATGTCCAAAACTGACCTTAACTCAGAGGAATGATCTAACTTTTCCTGTAATTGCAAAAAATAATTAATCCGAGAAATCTCACTGCCACTCTTGGAGATAACTTCATCAAGTTTAAACTCATGGGATTTGTACGCTTTAGTGTGCTGGAAAAGTTTTATGGTCAATACAACTATTACGACTATTAACAAAATTGTTATTGCAACAAGGGCAGTAGTTAATGACACATTATCTCTTTTAGTTTAAAAACTTAACAGCAGTATTAGGTGCATCGCCTAAGATTGAACTTACTTTCTCGGAAAGTTCTGAAGGAACGATGTTGTATTTCATAATATAGTCTTCGGCCCCAAGTTCTAATGCTTTACTTATATTCTCATCATTTCCAAAATTAGTAAGCATAACAACCCTTGTAGACTTCAACACGTCGTCACTTTTCACTTCTTGCAAGATATCAAGACCATTTTTCTTAGGTAACATGAGATCAAGTAAAACCAAATCCGGTTTTCTTGTCTTTATACCATCAAAGGCCAACGAACCATCTGGTACATTGCTAACCTCGTAGCCTTTTAAAGTTAACTCTGCAGCGTACATATTATATAGGGATATATCATCCTCTACGATTAAGATTCTTTTTGGCATATTTATATGGTACATAATTGCAATAAAGATAGCAACAACCTTAGATTATGCTAAAAACATGCAAGTGCATTACTGAATTCGCGTCATTAACAAGAACTAACAACGCCCTATAGTTGAGAATTTTGTGGCTTACCGCGTAATCTTTAACATGAGTTGCAAACAAGTAATGCTTTTTAGGACTAAAATATTCCCTACGATCTAAAACCAAATTACTATCTCTATATCTAACTTCTAAAAAGAAAGTAATTGAAGATCTCTTAAGTACAGCATCAAATTCAAACCTCTTATAGAATATATTCCTGCATATTAAGGAAAATCCTTTTTTAATAAAGTGGTTAATTACAATAGTCTCATAATAATGACCCACCACAGATTTCAACACAGTCACAAAAACAAGTTTAACTACCGTTTATGAAAAAATAATGAAGCTAATTTATCGGTTTCTCAACTGTCACTGCAGGTTTTTCTGACATAGCATCAACTTCCTCTAAGGATCTGTCAGGAGCAATGCCATAATACTTAACAAGGTCATCAGTAATTTGCATAAACAATGGCACAGCGGTCTCAGAAGCATATACACTCTCGTTGGGTGTATTTAACCTAACTATCATAGAAAATTTCCGAGTTGTGTATAAATATCCTACAAAAGTAGCATTAGTCTTTCTAGCATCGTACTTACCGTCAATAAAGATTTGGGCAGTACCTGTTTTGCCTGAGATTTTATAGGTCTTCAAATTAAAATACCTACCCTCGCCACCATCTACTGTTTGAAGTAGCATGTCTGTAATAGTTTTTGAGGTGTCCTCTTTGATAACTCTCCTTATTTCTTTTACAGGAAGTTCAATCTCCTTACCACCATCCAATACCTTAGCCACAATTCTAGGTTTCATTAGTTTGCCTCCATTTGCAAGGACATTAAATGCATTTAAAACCTGTAGTGGCGTAGAAAGCATCCCCTGACCAAAAGAGTGATTTGCTAAGTCAATATCCGGCATATCCTTACCATTTTTTAATAGCCCTGCATCCTCCCCCTCAAGCTCAATACCAGACCTAGTACCCAAACCGAATTTGCTAAAATAGCTAAGAAGACTTTCGGCACCAACTAAGTGCCCAACATAAGCTGCTCCAATATTATTTGATTTCTGAAGTAGTTGGATAATATTTTGTGTGCCATAGTGCTGTAAATTCCAGTTGTTAATATAGTACGTTGAATAATAAACAGGTCCGTTATCTTCAAAAGTTGATTCTGGCGTTATCTTACCCAAATCTAAAGCAGTTGCTACGGTTAATGCCTTTATTACTGACCCCGGCTCATAGTTTTCAGATATTGCTAAATTCTTTCTTTCTAAACTCTTCCTAGATGAAAGCTCATCAATAACTTTCTCATCACTGTTAAAATCCCCAGGATTATAGTTAGGGTAATTAGCCATAGCGATAACATCCCCAGAATAAGGATCCATAATTATCACAGATCCTGACTGAGCATTATACTTCTCTACCCCCTCCTTAAGCCGCCTCTCTGTAATAAACTGAACTGATCTATCTATAGTAAGTACTATATCTCTCCCATCCAAAGCAGAAACTTTTCTATAACCTCCTATTAGTATAGGCTCCCCAAAAGCATCCTTCTCTTCTACTACCTTGCCGGGTTTACCTCTAAGGTCTCCATCAAAAAAACCCTCTATACCGTAGTAACCTTTTTTATTTCCTTTCTCGTCAGATGCAACAAAGCCTAAAATATGAGAACCAAGAGTACTCTCTGGATAGTATCTAAGTGGTTCCTCTTCAAAACCTATAAATCCCAAACCTAACTCCTCTATTTTTTTCTTTTTCTCGGGAGGTAGATTCTTCTCTAATCCTATCCAATATAGATCGTTATCAAGTAGTTTTTTATACTTTTGAAATGTGTCATCTTTGTAAACAAGCTTGGCCACACGTATTTCAGCTTCTGTCTTTAACTTTTCAGACTCCGTAAGAGGTAGATCCTTAATAGGATCAAATAATTCTGCCATAAGATCAGATAATCTTGTGGCATAGTCAGTTTTATCTTTGATATTTTTCGGCTCAGCATAAAGCAAATAACTTAGTTGGCTTGTAGCTAGAGGAAAATTGTCTGAAGTTCTTATGTCACCTCTTTTTGAGGAAATAGACCTCTCTGCCCAATACTGACTTTGTGCCAACTCACTAAGTTTCGAGTGATCTATTACCTGAATAAAAAACAACCTCAAAATGAAAATAGCAGAAAGTGTTGTGTATAGTAAAAATACTAAGCTAAGCCTTATATCCTTTTTCAACAAACTAATAAGATGCATTTACTTATTGTATTTAATAAGTCACAGAATTCAAAGAAGCGACTGAAACAGGATGTAGGGTATTGATTGCTGTGGTCATTTCTATAAATCCTTGAGATTTAGCCTGAGTCTGTAACACTGAGAGAGTTGAGAGAAGGGATTTCTTAAGAGTTAGCTCAGAAATTTCCCTTTTTAAACTTGTAGAAGCTGTGGTCAGCTTTGCTACCTCATTACCCTTAACTGCAAAGATATTGGTGATATACATCTGTGTAAACATTGAAACCACAAACAAGACAATGGAAGCAATAAAAAATAACTTAGACTTGGTTAATGTTTTCATTTTTTGTTCGGTCATAGCACTTTCTCAAAAACTCTCATCTTAGCACTCCTGGACCGTGTATTTAATGATACCTCAGTTTCAGTAGGTAAAATAGGTTTTTTGGTGGTTTCTTTTATTTTTAGTTCAGGCGGCGCACTTCGGCCAAACTCTTTGACCAAACGATCTTCGCTAGAATGAAAGGTAATTACAATCATCCTAGCGCCAGGCAGTAACAAGTGCGCCGCCTGAGGCAGTGAAACCTTTAAATTTTCAAACTCTCCATTTACAGCAATCCTCAAAGCCTGGAAGACACGAGTTGCTGGATGGATACGGCCATGCTCATAGCCTAAAGAAGATACAGACTTAATCAAATCAGCCAAATCTTTGGTTGTCTGTAATTTCTTCAATTTACGAGCCTCAACAATAGCCCTTGCGAACCTCCCTGCATACTTCTCATCACTTAAATCATAAAACATTCTAGCTAGGTCTTTCTCTGCAAGAACATTTACTAGATCAGATGCTGTTACACCAAGTTCACTACTTAATCTCATGTCCAAAGGCTGGTCTTTTAAGAAAGACAATCCAACCTCATCTTCCAATAGTTGTGATGAGCTATAACCAAGATCAAACAAAATACCACTCACCCCAGCAAATTCACTCTCAGTTGCAAGTTTTTCTATGTTTTTAAAGTTCCCTTTCACTGCTCTAAACCTATCTGCTAACCCAAGCTCCGTTATTCTAGTAGTAGCGTTTTTTAATGACACATCACTTACATCTAACCCTAGTACACAATAGCCTCTCTTGAGCAGCTCTATCGTGTGACCACCATCCCCAAGTGTTGCATCAATTATCTTTACACCTCCACTTGCCCCAAAATTTAACTGCGCCAACACTTCCTTAAGCATTACTGGCTCATGATACTTCATACTAACTAGTAAGTCTGGAAGCTATAAACTCTAGGTGTTTCTCCCAGTTAACCTTATCCCAAACTTCAATGTGATCCCCAGCACCGACAATAGTTGTTTCTTTATTTAACTCTGCGTAATCCCTTAAGGTCGCCGGAAGTACAACCCTTCCTTGAGAATCAATTGTAGTTTCTATAGCCAACCCAAACATATATCTTTTTATATCCCTAGATCTTAAGTCTGTTATAGAACCTCCAGCAGACTCTTTTTCATAAACCTTTACCCATTCTTCTTTGTCGTATATTGATATGCACTTTTCAAATCCCCTGGAGAGTACAATCTCTTCACCTCGTATCTGATCTCTCATCTTTTTAGGCAGTGCAAGACGAAATCCCTCTGTGATATTTGGTTGGTACTCTCCAAGAAATAATTGCATAGTAATTAATTTTTAAGGCAGCTTCTTTTTACGGAAATTGCATGGTGAGAATTTTTGATTATTTCACCATTAATCACCATACTATATCCATCTTCCACCATTTGAAATCCACTGTCAATACAAATAAAACCCGAATCTACTTAGACAAAGGTAAAAATAAAGATTAACTTGAATTAAGAAAGATACTGGAATAAAAACAAAATCTTAAAACCAAAAAATCCTCACTACTCCAGGATATTAAAAGTGTGTAAACAATATCTATATTAAAGTAAAATTCTCTGTAAGTCTGAAATTAGAACCCTCTTTTGCTCAGTAGTATCCCTATCTCTTACTGTCACAGTACCATCCTCTAATGTTTGGTAATCTATTGTAATACAAGCTGGAGTTCCTATCTCATCCTGAGATAGATATCTTTTACCAATATTGCCTCTATCATCCCAATCTACAGAAATTCCAGCATCAAGAAGCTTTGAAAATACTTCTTTAGCCTTGGTGACAATCTCTTCCTTATTTCTTACAAGTGGAAAAACTGCTGCTTTATAAGGAGCCACTTTTTTATCCAGTTTTAAAACTACTCTGTCTCCGTCTTCTGTATACGCTGCATCAAGCAGCATATATAAATTTCTATTCATTCCATAGGTAGCTTCTATAACATGAGGTAAAAACTTGGTGTTGGATTCTTGATCAAGCACAGACATATCAGATCCTGAGTACTTTTGGTGGGTACCAAGATCAAAGTCTGTTCTATAATGCAAACCACTGACTTCTCCAAAGCCAGTAGAAAACTTATACTCTAAATCTTCTGCTTTTTTAGCGTAGTGGGCTAGTTTATCTGGATGGTGTGGCTTCCATTTAAAGTTTTCTTTAGCAATTCCCAAAATATTAAAATACCAATTTTCTATGTCCTTTCTCCACTGTTCATAAGACTTCTCCCAATCAGATTCCCTAATGAAATACTCTATCTCCATTTGTTCAAACTCCAAGGTTCTAAATACAAACTTACCTTTTGTGATCTCATTTCTGAAAGCTTTTCCAATCTGAGCAATTCCAAAGGGTATCTTTTGCCTTGATGAATCCAATATGTTTTTAAATTGTACAAATTGACCTTGTGCAGTCTCACCTCTTAAGTAAACAATAGATTTGTCTTCAGATAAGCTACCAATGTGTGTTTCAAATAGCAAATTAAAATTCCTAACCTCTGTCCAGTTATTTTTTCCACAGTTTGGACAAAGTATCTTCTTCTCTTCAACGATTTTTGTAAGCCCTTGGTTATCATAGTCATCACAATTAACCCCCGGGATTGCTTCCTCAATTAAATGATCCGCTCTGTATCTTGATCTACACTCTTTACAATCAATCATCGGATCACTAAACCCATCTACATGCCCGGATGCTTTCCAAACAGTGGGGTGCATCAAAATCATGCTCTCCATACCCTCGATATCAGGCCTCTTGTGGACAAAATTTTTCCACCATAAATCCTTAATATTTCGCATAAGCTCTATACCCATGGGACCATAATCATAAACACTTGCCAACCCCCCATAAATTTCCGACGACAAATATATAAAACCTCTTCTTTTAGCAAGTGAAACTATTTTTTGAAATTTCGTAAGTTCTTCAGCCATACCTGCGATTATACACTAAACACCCTAAGACTTTTAACTGGTTTTCCGAGGACACGTTCCATAAACTCGGTTACTACGTAGTCAGACTCACGAACTAGATTCTTTGGTCTTTCACTAAATTCTGAAGGACTGTAAAGATAGCTAAGTAAATTAGCTGTATCAATTTGAATTTTAAACCCCCCTACATTACATTCATCACATATTAGACCGCCATAGTCAAAATTAAACGAAACTTGCTTCCAATCTCCGACGTATTTCTTTCCGCATTTAGCACACCTATCAAGACACATCTCATAACCCAAACTAGCTAGTAGTTTGAGTTCAAAATGTTTAACTATAAAGCCGGAAAATTTCTCATAACTTTCTAATTTCAAAATAGCAGACAGCAATAAGCTGTATATTTCACTTTTTGTGTCATCTTCTTCCAAAAATCTGTGCACCAACTCTAGTAGATAAAATGCTTTCTTACTCAAATCAAAATTATTCTTAATTTTTGGAAAGGAATTTAAACTTTTAACTTCGGTTACAATATACCTACCGCCATAGTCAACTAGACTTATCTTTATATGAGTAAGTATATCTAACTGACCGGATCTCTTAGAGTTAAACTTTCTGATACCCTTAGCAATAGCGGATACCTTACCTAAGTCTTTAGTAAGAAGAGTAATGATCTTATCATTATCCTTAAAGAGGCTGTGCTTTAAAACAACAGCCTCAGTAGTTAGTGTTTTCATGTTGTAGAGTTATTTAAGTTTTATTGTGACCTTTTGATCTGTTTTAAGCTCTATAGTTTGGGTTTTCCCATTAACGGTAACAGAATGGGTTTCTGTATCTATTCCGCCTTGTTTTTGAATATATAAGCTATATGTATCACCTATTACTACATTACTTGGCAAAGAATACTTAAAAATTATCTCTTTGGATTCACCAGGTCCTAGCTCAATATAACCGTGAAAGAAAGTTTTGTTTCTTTCAATATCTTGCCCAGTCCCATCCTCACTACCCTCAACTGCAATTAGAGTTGAGCCGTTTGGAGCAAACACCCTGACCCAGTCCTTAAACCTCTTAACAAAAGGCGCATAGTCTTCAGAGGGCTGATCGTAGGTGTATTTAATCTTCACAGTATGAACCCATTTCCCACCTTCATTTGTCAAAGTATGGGCAATATCTTTATCAGTAAACCAGTTCGTCTTATCCCCTCCTAAATTAGTGCTTACAATGTAGGAGTAATCGCCATCTACAGGATCTACAATTCTCCCACCGACATTATATTTCTCAAGCAAAGTTTGAGCATCTGGGTTGTAGGAAAACCCCTGGATATGTTTTCTTATCGCTAAATCTATTCCTTTATCAATAAGTTTTGGCCAAAGGTTTTTATCTGACTCAAAGACATTTATCAACATCGCTTCCATTAGATCTCCTAAAACTCTTTTTCTGTTTGCTTGCTCCCTTAATGCTAAACTTGCGATCTTCTCAAGCTCTAAAACAACATTGTCTTTATTATAAGTAAAACCATTCACAGTAACAGGGCCCGTCACCTCCAGAAGCTCACTAACTACCTGTGTATCAATTGTTATAACCCCATCGACAGGTTTTATTTCAACTGGATTAATTCTCATAGCCATATTGTATGAATACATAAATTTATCTATAGAAGTGGGCAAATCTGGAGAATAATTTGCATCCCTTGCATACCATCTCTCAACTTTTAGATATTTCTGGTAGGATAAAGGTGCGTCAGGAAAGTCAAAAGTGGCATCAATTGCATCCAGAGTTAAATCAACACTATACATATCTTTGGAAGAGAAATCAGAGGATAGCATTCCATTTTTTATCTTGAAAGTAGCATAGTTAGTCCAAAACCCCCCAGTGGCTCTAATTTCTTTATCATTTTGCATGACGACCATATATCTTTTCTCAGGAGTTTCAACACCAAGTAACCCAGGTATCACAGTTAAGGCATTTTTGATGTCAGGTGCATACTCTGAGACTTGAGAAAGAGTTCTTTGAGCTCTTACAATGTTTGATCGGATCTCTGCACCATTAAATTCTTCTGGATATCTATTAGGGTCAACCTTAGCAAGCTCATCCCCGACCTTGTCCAACTTAACAACCACACCATCAATATTATTGGCAACTTCAGGCATTATAGATATCCATTTCGAAAAAGCTTCCATAAGACCTTCATCAGCAACAGGAGCATCGGGATTTTCTACCTTGAGCCCTGCAGCATCTGCAAAAGGCTTAATTACTACAATAGCCTCCCTAACAGCATCTACTGCATAAAAACCCGAATTTATAAAGTACTCAGAATCTTCATAATAGCCCTTGGTTTGTGAAAAGTTATTTAACCACTTAAATTTGTCATCTCTATAATTTCTAATGTCAGTTAGATCTTTCTCAACCTTCTGCATACTTGACTCTGCAGACACTAAGTCTCTTTTTACTAAATTCTGTTGAACGGTTGCAACATCTTTTTGCAATATGTCTGCTTTTGATTTAAGAACCTGCCCTGGGGCAAAAATAAAGGAGTAAAACAAAAATCCTAATACACCACTGACCACTAATACAAAGACACCTAAGCTAACTAAAATTTTCACAAGTAAGGATACGTTACGGTTACTAACCTCACCAAGAGGTTTGGTTTTAAAATTTGATGAATTAGGTGACCAAGTTTTTACTTCAGACATAGATTAAATTGCTCCTTTTCTTTTTAACACCACCAACGGCGTTTTGAGAATTATCAGTAAATCATACAGTATATCCCTACGTTTTGCATAGGTTGAATCCATTTTTATCCTTTCAACAAATCCAATCTCTGATCTACCACTTGTTTGCCAGATACCTGTCAGCCCAGGCTTTACAGTCAGAGCCAGATCAATATCTGAGGCAGTCTCAGGATGTCTTGACCTTTGTTCATCAAGTTCATACTTAAAATAGGCTCTAGGACCTACTAAACTCATGTCGCCGAATAAAATATTAAAAAACTGAGGAAGCTCGTCAATACTAGTTTTCCTTATAAAATTACCACCTTTTATAAGTCTGGGATCTGGATCTAATTTATAACCACTCTCCTGATACTTTTTATAGAGCTCAGGGTGATCTTCAAGCCATCTCTGGGCATTAGGTATCATAGATCTAAACTTAAACATTCTAAACTCTTTCCCGCCGCGACCCATCCTCTTTTTCATATCCGCCAATATGGGCCCAGTAGGCGATGTAATAAAAATATGAAGTGTAGTCATTGCCATTATAGGAGAAAAAATAATAATACCCACAAGTGCACCCAAAATATCAATTATTCTTTTAATAAAATCGTATAAATTCATTGTTTCACAACTAAAAATCGGGCAACATTATTATAGCGTATTTGAAATTAAAATATTAAGCTTTTCGAAAAATCCTCTACGTGAATACTTACTGGCTACTTTAACCAAAATCTCTCTATCGATAACTAAGCTATTTAACTCACTCAATGCATTAAGCAGGGACTGAGGGTTTTGTTCATCAAAATGAACGCCAGTGATTCCCTTTACTACAGTATGCTTAGCACCTCCACTGCCAAAAGCTATAACTGGAGTACCAACACTCATAGACTCAATAGCACTTATACCAAAATCCTCCTCTTGAGTCATTATGAGAGCCTTTGCGTGCTTGAGTAGTTTATATTTTTCACTCTCCCCTACCCTACCAAGGAAACTAACATTATTGGGAGCTATATGAAGCAATTGATCAACATAGCCCCGGTCGCCCTCTCCTACAATGTAAAGCTTACTAGAAATTAACCTAAAAGCTTCAATTGCAATATCTATTTTTTTCCAAGGAACTATTCTAGTAATCACCAAGTAGTAATCTCCAAGATTATTTTCAGAAGAAATTCCATTAGGTATATCGCCAGCAAAGGGGTGTATAACTTCTGAGTATCTACGGTAAATCTTAGCGACCTTTTTCTGTATATGTTCGGAATTAGAGACAATACAATCAGGCTTTCTCATAAAAAATACATCCATGATTCGTAACAAACTAAATATCGGCGAAAGAAGTTTTGGCATCATATTGTTACTAAAATAAGTATAGGGAGCCCACAAGTATCGTGAAGGTGAATTTATATATACTATATGCTTTGTTGGGTATTTAATATTAAGCAAATGTGAAAATCTCGAGCTTATAGAAATAACCAGATCGTACTTGCTAAAATTAAAATTAAGAAAGGCTATATTGAATAAACCAAAAAGTACAAAAATTTTGCCAAAACGTGAAGCTAATGGAATTTTCTGTAAAAAACTTGTGTAAACGTTTCTATTTTGGAAAGTATCCTCCCAAGCACTTGAGATCAATGAGGTATAAATATCTGCATCCTTATACTCATCACACAAATTCTTAAATAGAAACTCCTGACCCCCTCTTTGTATTAGATCATCTACAACTAAGGCAACTCTCATTTACCATATTTGAGCAGTAAACTAAGTAGCTTATTTGAGCTGGATTTCCAAGAGTACTTACTAGCCTGATTCATACCCTCTTCGATTCTATTACCAATATTAGTATCATGTAAGCACTCCTCAATTATCTGTGCAATATTATTAACATCAACAGGATTAAAATAATATGGAGCCTTACCACCAACTTCGGGGAGTGAAGATACATTAGAACAAATAACTCTTGTATTACAAGAAAAAGCTTCCAGCAACTGCAACCCAAAACCTTCATACAAAGAAGGATTAACAAATGCTATTGACCCAGAGTATAAAGCTGGAAGATCTGAATCTGAAATATAACCAACAAACCTCAATCTCTGAAATATAGGCTTATGGGACCATTCGGTTTCTAGACGTTCATAAAAAAACTTCTTTGAACCTCCAAGTACTAAAGTTAAATCAGGAAACTTCTCGCTTACCTTTTCAAATGCAAAAAGAAGTCTTTCAAGGTTTTTGTGTGGATGTGCATTCCCTACATAAAACAAATAGGGCTTAGAAATCCCATATTTCTGCAAAATAGGAAGCTGATCGCCAAAAGGAATAGGTTGAAATGTATCCTCTACCCCACAACCAACTACGTATACTTTATTAGGATCTACTTTAAACTTTAAAAGAAGATCTGCTTTTACAAAGTTTGATACCGTAAAAATAGCTCTAGCTCTTACAACAGCAACATTAAATGCTATATGCGCTGCCAATCTCTTTAGGAGATACATAGGATATGGTAAAGTTGTGGCTCGACCAGTTTTAAATTTTAAAACTGTCAAATCATGGATTGAAACAACTATGGGTTTAAGATAAAAAATAGATATATTAAAGTTTGGGTAAAACAACAAATCCAATTTCTCTGTATAAAAAATGTAAGGTAGTATAATCTGCTCAGCAAAAGAGTTCCATTTTATGTCTGCTTTAACTTTCTTAAAATTATCCGGTAGTTGTATTTGATCAATGTTTTCTGTTAGCAAAAAAATAACATATTCGTTTGTTGTATCTAAATTGGCAATGTTATATACAATGTTTCTAATGTATCTACCTATCCCTGTCTCATTCCACATTCTTGCGTCTATGCCTATTTTCATATGTTGATTTTAGAACATATTTGCGAATATACAAAGACCGCAGCGTCTACTAAAATGAGCTTATGACTTCTTTACATAAATATTGGGTATGGTTTAAATCAGGCACTTACTACAAAGTAGCATTGTTAGGGACAGGGAATATACTAAATGCCGGAATGGGGTTTTTGTATATACTGGCTGTAGCAAAAAGTCTTGGTGTAGAAGACTTCGGTAAATACGTGTTACTGGCAGGGATACTAGTCTCTACAGCAAAACTGTTAGATTTTGGAACAAACTCTCTATTTGTAGCTAAAACAATCAAAAACTCAATGGCTGATACAAAACCTGAGATAGAGAGTTTTATTAACTCCAAAGTATACCTATTCTTTATTTCTCTGGGAGTATCGTACACTGCTATTGCGTACTTTAGACTCATAAATGTGACTACAATACTTCTTACAACACTTGGTATTATAGGATACCTTATCTACTATATTCTTTACGGTATTTTCCATAAAAATGAAAACTTTCAAATGTTATTGTTACTAAACTTTATACCTGGTTCTATAAAAGGTTTATTTGGGGCGTTAATTCTTCTTAATTTTATTGAGTTAAGCTACTTAGGTTATTTTTTTGTTTTTATAATAGCTATTTTTTCAATCTTGGCAATTTACCCACAAGCTAATATCCCAGGTATTTTCGTAAAACCAAATTTTACTAACTTTGCATCTAAAATTAAAGAAAGCTATATGGCAGGTATGTCACAGTTTATAAATGAATCGTGGCCTTCAATTAATTCGGGTTTAATTAAAAATTTTTTGTCTTTTTCAAACGTAGCGGTATATTCTATTGCAGATAAAATGTCGGATGTGTTCTCGCTCCTATCACTTGCAATATTTACAGTTTTATTACCAAAAAACGCAAGAAACAAAGGTCGTAATACCAAATACAACTTCAATGAAGTACTACTACTTACTACAGTTATCATGTTTCTTGCAGTAGTTTGCTACTTAGGCTCTGTTTATGTAATAAATAATTTCCTTGATGGGGAATATAGAAAATCAATCGGACTATTGGGGGTACTAATTTTCAACAGTGCAATTATGGCAGTCACTGCTTTTATGGAACATCATTTTTATGTAGAAGAAAAACCAAAATATTTACTAGTAACCAATTCTGTAAGACTGGCCACATTATTAACACTTTCGTGGCTGCTTTTACCAAGTTTGGGTATTTTAGGATTAGCTATTTCAAACATAGTTTCTACTACATTAGGATTTCTACTTATAGCGGTATTTGTCAGAAAAATTAATGTCTACTGATCTATATTTTTATTGTCTTTTTGTTCAAGTATGCCTACCACCCATTCAGACTCTGCGTCTACTAAAACTATATTCGGTACTACTGTGTTTATATCCCTGAATCTTGATTCCTTGGTAATAAAAACCACCTCATCATCCGTAGAAGACTCCATTATATATTTTTTAAGATCTTTGTATTCAAAGCTTAAATAAGGTTTAGATAGGTATAAAAGAATCAGGGGCTCTTCAATAGTAGAGTCAACAACAAACTCCTTGTTTGGATAATTTTTCGCAGCATAAATAAGAGCTTTTGCTTTATTCCCAGTCAGATCGCCCATATAAACAAGCTCCTTATTAAAATAAAGATAAAATAATGATCCAGTAACTATTACAAAATAATATATAAATTTAGCATATATATTATTCAGTTTTGGCAGTAACACTGTTAGCAAGTTATAAAACCTAACAACACAATAACCAACCAAAATGGAAAGAAGTGGGTAAATCGGGATTATATACCAGATCAATTTTGATACTGACAGGGAGAATACTACAAATAAAACTACTGAAACTGAAAGTATTAGTATATGATTACGGTTCTTCCTAACAAATGAGTGAAGTAAGCTTAAGGGCAATGCTGCTAGCAAAACAATAAACCACAGCCTCATACTCACCTTCATAACCTCAACATACCATAAAAATGGCCTTCCTTTATCCTCTATTGATGTAAAAGCTCTATCTATGACGTGGTAACCCAGGTAGTTATTAACAAACGTATCACCAAATTGAAGATACATATAATAGTGCCATGGAAATGCAACTAATACTACACTAATAAGTAAAACTAAGATACCCAGCAAGTTTATATATTTGTAGTTCTTTGGTGAAGTTAGTAAAGATATTAACTCGTATAAAACGAAACCTCCAACAGGTACAATTCCAACAATACCTTTAGTCATAACAGCTAAACCCAAGGATAAACCTGATAAAAATACAAAGAACCATTTATACCTTAACTCGAAGCTACGACTAAACAAGTAATACAAATATATGGCTAAGGTGATAAAAAATGTAGCAGTAACATCAAGCATAGAGGATCGCGTATAGTAAAGAAAGTGTGTTGTTGTAACAAGAGCCAAACTAGATATTACCCCAACCTTCCTATCAAACATCTTTGATGACAATTGATACACAACTAAAACTGTAAGTAATCCAAAAAAGGCACTAGGAAACCTAACTGCAAGAGAGGAAAAACCGAACATGTCTATTAACAGTGCAGATAACCACATGTAAAGCGGGGGCTTTTCATACCAACTAGACCCATCCCTCCAACTCATTGTAAGATAGTTCCCAGTTTCAACCATATTACTGGAAATTTTTGCATATATTGCTTCATCCCAAACTATCAGATGATTGGACCCAAGTGAGATAAAAATTAAACTTAAACTAACAAAAAATATTAAAAGTATAGGTAGTATTTTAGATGACCCTAAATACTGCAACGCAGACGTGTACTTATTAGACAGAGAATTTTGCGTAAAACCATTATGTGTTACAGAGTATAAGAAATACATCGTAATTAGTATCCAAAAAAACTCTGTATTATATGAATAGAATACTCCAGCTAAAACAACGCCGGTAAGAGCAGAAGCCAAGGACAGATTTTTAGCAAAATATTCAAAAGTAGACGAGCTAAAGGCTGCAGCAATAATATACCCCACCACTAACATGAAAAGCATCAGATACAAGGAAAAACCAAGTATCCCAGTATCTGCTAAATTCTCTCCCCAAATAGTATGGGCTGGTACTCTTTGTGTGAGTCCCGCTGGATCTCTAGAAAAATACTCCGGTGCTATCTTAGTATTTCTAAAATGATCAAAAAACCCCCCATAACCTCCCCCTATGATAGGATGCTCTTCAAATACTTCAAATGCCCCAGATAGAAGAAGGAAGTGCGAATCAAAAGAGTCAATTCTGTAGTTAAAATAATTTCTTATTTTTGCACGAAATGGACTTGCTTTATTAGAATACTCAGCAATCAAGGGTACAGTAACAAGAGCGATGGATATAACAATATACAACAAACCCTTAGATCCAAACTTACGAACTAAAGTAGCAGTTACAAAAACCAGAAGCGCAACCCCACCCAGTATCCAAGCTGACCTAGAATTAGTCATTAGAAGTATTCCGGAGTTCAGCAAAAAAACTAAACCAAAAAAGATCCTATCTCTCCATTTAGGAGAAACAAGAGCACTCACCCCAATGTAGGGCATTATTAAGGAGAGGAAAGCCCCAAAGTGATTAACATCCCAAAATATGGAACCTACACGTGGAAGATTATTAGGAATACTCCAGAACGCTCCTATCACTACTTGGTATCTGTAATATAAATAAATCTGTATATAACCGAAAATTGACAAAAATAAAGAGAGCAACGCATAGAAATTCAAGTATCTTTCAACCCTTAGTGCTTCAAATTGCAAGCGTATATACATACCAATAGAGAGTACATAAACAAGGGTGAAAAAAGCAGTTAATTCAAGGCTTTCCTTAATATTTAGTGTATTTATAAGTGAAACATACCTAGAAACTAATACTAGAGTGAACAATAGAATAAATGGATCTGCTAACTTTAAATAAAGATTTGAAAGAAAAGTTTTAGTTTTTAAATGTATGTAAGACCAGTTCAAAAAAATATATATAAAGTACCCACTAATCGCAACCATAGTCATTCTAATTGGCATAAAATCCCACATATAAAAACTGAAAAGTTCTTTATGAAGTAGTACTGACGTAACAAGAAGTATATAGACAAAAAAATAAAAATTCCTAAACACCAGTAGTGTTGATATCAAAGCCAAAAGTATTAAAACACCAAGTTCTAAGTTCATTTATATATTTTACCTTGTTAGTAGTTTTAAATAAACTTCGTATGTTTTTGTAGCAGCATTTTTCCAAGTAAACTCGTGTAACATATTCTTAGAAACGCTAGGACGAGCTTTGTAATATTCAGATGACAGGGCATGAAAAATGCTATCTATACTTCCAGGATCACAATAACTAGCCAAATCCCCCAGATACTCTTTAGCCCTCAATCCTGACGCAACAGCATTTGTCCCCATCAATACAGCTTCTAAGCTTGTAAGCCCAGTTGTCTCAAACCAACTCGCAGAAACACATACTTTCGCATATTTGTAATATGCCGCGATATCCGAGTAGGCTACTTTAGGTATGTGAACAACCCAATCAGAATACTTTTTTCGAAGTTTCCTAAATCTATAAGTAAATTCCAAATGACGTTGTGGGTTTTCAGTTCCAATTAATACAAGCTTAATGTCCTTCCCAGTCTCCTTTCGCAACTTAAGCACTGCTTCGATGGTTTTTAACTGGTTCTTTCTTGGTTCTATCCTTCCTACACAGATAATATAATCAGCAAAATTAAATGGGTTATCATAGGCTTTCTCTGAATTAAAATTTTCCGACACACCATTTGGTATCTTGTACCAACTTATATTTTGGGAATAAGTTTCCTTAAGATCTGTAGCCTCAAGTTCAGTTTGAACTAAAACAGCATCAGCAAGAGATAGAGTTTTTTTATGCATATTATCCAGGCCCATAAACACACTTGCTACAGTAGGTGGGGCTTTTTTTGGATTAAAGAAAGACCTATAGATATTTTTAAAAGTATCCCTATCGTGTTGTTTGCTAAAAAGTAATTTGGATATTCTTCGCATACCAAAAGCATACTCATCGTCAAACCTCTTCACCTCACCCAAAGAGTGGTGAATCGGGGACAAAACTAAAGGTTTGTTGTGTTTTTTTGCAGCCTTAGCATAAAAATAACTTTCTGGTGTCCAGTCAAGTTGAAATACATGCACCAAATCGTATTCATTATAGCTATTAGGAATCTTATTAGAAATATCCACATCTACACCAAGTAACCTAAGTTCTTGGGCGGTGTTTTCTATTTGTACTTTATCCCCGCCACCTCTATTTAATAATTCAGTACGTCCTTGAAAAAGTACTCTCATTTTCCCACCTGCAGCTTTTTGTACAAATTTTCATAATTTGATATAAACTGAACAAACGAATAGTTCTTAACAACTAACTCTCTGGCAATTAAGCACTTCTCCCTGACTTTATCCCAATCTATAGAAGAATAAGATTTCATTTTCTTAATCAAGTCTCTAACTTCTCCGGACTTAAAATAATCAAGTCTATCTCCAAATAAATCTTTAAACACTTCCAGATCGGATGCAATTATAGGTACTTCCGATGCGGCCGCTTCCAACAAAACAATACCAAATCCCTCAGCAAGAGTGGGAAAAACAAACACATCAAATATTGAAAAAAAATTCTCCTTGTGTGAGTCTGAAAAATACCCTGTAATTATTACTTTGTCTTCTATACCTAACTCTCTGATTAGCTTTGTGTAGTCCTTATGGAGAGTTCCGCCCCCACATATAAGTAAACGGGACTCAAAATCTCTAGACACCTCTGCAAAAGCTCTAATAAGAACTTCGTGGCCTTTTTCCTTAGTAAGTCTGGAGATATTTCCAAAAATAAAAGTACCCTTTGGTATTCCGTATTTAGTAAAAAATTTATCACGAATTCTTTCCCGTTCAATATTTGGTTTTAATTTAAACCTTTCAGTATCTACAGTATTACCTATAATAGTAAGCTTTTCTTTTTTTATACCCTCTGATAATTTCTGAGACAGCACTACTGGTGTAAGAGCTATCTCCATACTAGAGAGTGTATTAATCAAAAAACTATCAACTGCAATATTAATAAGCTTCTTGGCTTTAGAAATTTGCCATTTGGATATCGGGGTATGGGTATGAGAAATATTTATATCAACTCCAGAAAGCTTTCCTGCAATCAGGGAATTTGAAACAACTTTCAACTCATGACTATGAAGTACATCAATTGAATTAGATTTTAAAAATCGTGCAAGAGATATTATATATAAAGGATCAAGTGCCAGACTTGGAGTCTTAATTAAGACCTTAGCGCCAACACTTGTAAAATCGGAAACAATTTCACCTTCACCACACCACACATATACATTATGTCCTTTAGCGATAAACCCTTTAACAAGATCAAGTACATGAAACTCCATACCACCATATGTTCCAGATCCTAAAGTATATAAGATATTCATAGTTTGTTTTGTAATGTTTGGGCTATGTGTCCAAGCATTAGATTAATCTTACCTTCCCAAGAATTGTCTTTAGCAACTTTCATTCTGGCTGAAATTTTTTGGTCTGAATCTTCCTCAAGCGCTAGCTTTAAATTATCACCAAATTCAGGGTAATTTTTCGATATATAACAAACATCACTAAAAGGCTTATAGGTTGGAAGGTCTGTGACTATTGTAGGAAGTCCGATTGCTAAAGACTCATGAAATTTTACAGGAAAACAGCCACCGACAGTATACTCGTTAAGCTGATACGGAATAATAAAGGCATCAAATCCTGCAAAATAATTCTGCATAGTTGGATGTGGCCGGGTGCCTAAGAAAAAAACGTTGTCGTAACCTGACAAACCTAGTTCTTCTAGGGAACCCTCTCTATCCTTTAGGGCAACTGGGCCTATTAGAACAAAGTTGTAGTTAGGAAATCTCTCCACTAAGTACTTAAATAATTTGGAATCAAATTTGTAAGAGTCTAAGGCGCCAGTATACCCTATAACCGGTTTATTTATTGAGCATATGTCGCTTGGAACAAGATCTTTTCTACCATAGGCCTTGTTAAATTGTTCAAAGTCCCCGACATTAGGTGTAAAAAAAGTATTAGAATTTAGTTTTTTCATCCTATCAAAAAGTCCTGGAGCTGTAGTAAAAACTAGATCAGCTTGTTTGGCAAGTCTCTCTTCCTTCTGCACAACTGCTTGCTTCTTTTCAGGTGTATCATATTTTGGAAAAGCAGAGTAATTATCCACACAGTCATACACCAAGATATCATGAGATAACTCGGCTAACATAGTAAATAAACCTGTAAATTCAACATGATAAACCCACAAAATGGTTTTCAATTCTGGGTCAAACAAGTTTCCTTTAAGAGATATGAGCCTATTAATATAGGATCGAGCACCATAAGTTGCTTCTAAAGTGTCTCCTGGAAGAACTCTAATCGGAGAATATATAGTGACGTTAGAATCAGTATACACACCGGTAATAAGCCTCTTTAAAGTCCATAAACCTGATACCAGCTGTCTTAAAAATAACCTTCCTAAATTAATTGGCGGATCTACAAAAATTACATTATGCCCAGCTTTAGAAAGTCTCGACATAGCATGCCTTTTATTGGTCCACAAAGGATAACTCCATAGCTGATTAGAAAAACAAATTATATTGTACTTTTCACTTGTGCTTGTTGTCATGTATTTTAGGCAGAAACTACTAATATATATTGTAAAATGAAGCCGTAAACATTACAAATAGCTATTCAGAAATTTTTGGTGCTTCCAGTAGCGATATTGGAGAACATTGAGGACAAGCTCTCTCGAGAATCTGCAATTTCACCATAACCCTTCTAATATTAAATGCAAATTCAGAATCCCCAAAAGACCAAAGCCACGAAGTGTCTTTGTAACCCTTGTCATAGGCAGAATGCCAAATTCCGTCGAAAAATACCATACCATATAGTTGAACTAATATAGAAAATATAACTACAACATTAAAAAGAGGTTTGAACAAATAAAATTTAGGCGATTTCACTGCAGGTATAAGAAGAAGTGTAAGAAATGGTATTACATCAGAAGCCATTCTGTAACCAAAAGACCACCCACCATACCAGTGTTTCCACATACCCAGTATAACAGTGTGTAGCAATACAATTGCTAAAAACACCAATGCCCAGAGGTTTTTCTTATACCCACCAATCTTACTTATAAAATAAACACTCAACAAACTAAAGATAAATATGGGGGAATAAACCAGTATACCCTTACTTGGAGACAGCCATAAACCTAAAAAACCATTAGGAAAAGGCGTTAACCACCCACTAGTTAACTGGGAAGCATAGCCCTGATTTGAAATATCAACAAAATATAAAGCGTTATATATATAAAAAAAGACTAGTGACGGGACAAAGGAAATAACAAATATTAATATGGGAACTACAATTCCCTTCAACAACAAAAATAGTGATTGAGGCCTGAAGTTTGTAAAATGATCATAATTTAACCCGTTCAGCTTCTCAATTATAAGTATTAGCAGGAAAGGAATAGCTAAAGCAGCAGTGGGACGAGATAACACTGCAAAACTTAAAAATAACCCACATAAAAATAAATTTATATACTTATTTGCGGATCTGGGAATTTGTTGTACAAAAATTAAGCTAAGTATTAGAAATAATTGCACAACCCCGTGTTGCCAAAGAGACTGCGATACCAGAGCAAAATTAATAGTTCCAAAACCGTAGATATAGGTAAGTAATTCGGATTCTCTAGTGCTCACATCAAAACCATACCTCACAAGTAAATAAAAAAACCCAACAGATATTGCAACAATCAGCGCACTAGATATGTGGGACCAAAGAATTAGGTTTTCCCAGGTCACAGGATGGTCAAGACTCAAGGGTACAGCATAGATGGGCAATGACATAAGCCCAGCAACTATAGGAAAAGCAGAAATATAGTGTGAAGTTAATTTTTGTATTGAGATGGCTTGGTTATCGCTAGGATCAACAAGATAAATTAGACTTTCTGGAAATTTCACACTGTAGGTTTCTGACGTTGTTATTTTTTTGAAGTAGAACGGTACCATCCCTTTAGAATAATCCTTATCATCTGGATGAGGATACCTAGAAAGTAGCTCTTTATAAAAAGAATCGGCGTATAGAGTACCCTCTTTAATTATGGTGACGGGCATTATTAGTGCTGGGAGGGTGTCTTCCGATTGGATAGACAAAGTGTTTAAACCTATTTTATAGACAAATAACCAGCTGAAAAAATAAACACAAAAAGCTACTACTGCGTAATTTATGAATTCAAATATTTTAGTACTTGGGTTATATTGATTCATACTATTTCGTAAAATATAACATCTGCCCATGTGTACCAGAACCAATTTCAATGGACTCCTTAATGATACCCTTATTTACCATGCCCGCAATAACAACACCAAGATTAAGTCCGTCGGAATCCCTACTTAGAGATAAAGGTTCCCTCACACCAGTGCTATAGACTACTAAAGGTCTATCAATATCCTCCAAAGAAAAACTAAAAATACCTGTTTTATAAAAATCATTTAAATACCCAAAGTTACTAATTAACTGCCCACCGGATAGTATCTTCACACTTAATACCCTGTTACTTAACTCAGGGCTTAACCTGATAAGATTAATGCCCAATCTAAATCTGTCTTTGGTAACAACGACTGTATTTGTAGTAGTATCAGATGAGGTATCACAGCCATACTCATCAAACAAAGATACCCTAGAAGCATCTCTTCTAAACGTTAACCTATCTGCATCATAATAATAGGGTTTAAGATAAACAGACGTAATAACCTCATTAAGACATTTGGTGGTTATCTCAAATGTGATATCTTCTTCATCTGTTAAATTAAAGTAAACGAAGGGACCCGGCTTGGTAACTTTACTGGCTTCAAACAACTCATTATTGTAGTAAAGATTCTCCATAATAGAATCATTAAATTTTGAGTTGTATAACATGTAATTCTCTGTTTTAGATGTAAATTCTTGTATAGGAACATTGTTAATAGTTTTATAAGTAGGGGAAAATACCAAATATCCACCAGCATACAAATCAAATGTAGGCTTAAGGTTTATATTATAATCCAAGCCATTTGAAATACTTATTGTATTGGGAAGGATTACTGAAGATTTTGAGGAACCAAATACAAAGCTTAAAGACTTAGTGTCAATAAAGGAAATAGTTAAATGAATTGTTAGTCCTATAATCACTCCAACAAATATCCGAGTTAATAATTTATTGTGATCAAAAAAAGTTAAGAGTATAAATACTAAGGAAGCAGCAACGGCGTAACGTGTATCAGAATTAAAAACCAAAACTAGTAAAATTACCTGTAATAAAGAAGTATTTATAGGTTTACTTAATCGTATATTATCTGAATAAAATTTACTAAGGTACGTTGTCACATAAAGTAAAACTACTAAAACCAACGCTGCCAAGACAAAAGTATTTAAAAGTAGCACAAACTCCCCCTGTAGTAACACTTTAAAGTTATAGTTTGGCAAAAGAGTACTAAGTAAGTAATCATAAAAATCTAAAAAATAGTCTTTCTTACTGTATAGATACAAAAGGCAAAAAATACAAAATAGCATAGCTGAAATCATCAGTTGTTTGTAGTCTCGTTTTTGGATAGTTAAATAAAAATAAAAAGATAAAATAACAAGGATGAATAAGTGAGCAAGTGGAGACTTCAGCAAAGTTCTAAACTGATCGGACTTTATATCCAAAATGGTGCTGTGCACACTACCAAGATCTAGCCGATATAATTCTTCAAAATACCTATTCACATGCTCTCGGTATCCAGGTTGTACTAAGTATTTCTCGGGAAATACTATGATATTTAGATTAGGGTTCTCTATCCTATAAATCCCTTCTGGGAAACCCTTGTAGTGTTCAAATTCATAAATGAGTTTACCAGAATCCGAAGTAATATCGTTTTTATTACAACTTACACCATTGTAATTAAAATCATTATCACAAACTAATATAAAGTCCCCAACAGTTTCACTAAAAGAGCTAGTAAACACAAGCCTATATGTAGAATTTACGTAACGTGTAATTGGAAAAGTAATTCCCTTCGTTGAAAAACTAGTTTTAGATACGTTAAATCCTAAAGAGTAGAAATTACGTGCAAATTGCTCATATTTGTATGTAGAAGCGTAAGTGGATCCAATAAAACTTAACGATAGTAAGTAAAAAAGTACTTTTCTAATAAACATAGTCACAGCTTTTTATATACTAATAAAATTAAGGTTACTACAAATAATTCAATAACAAACAAAGAAGCTTCATAATATGAAGTAAAATACAGTATCACAGATAATAATAGAGAAAAAAGTGCCAGTAAGAGTAAAGTCTTACTTCGAATATTGTAAGTTGAAATGTAGTGCAACACGGACACTACAAAAAGCATCATCAAAAACACAGAGATTGTTTGTAATCCGTATAGTAGTGCAGAGCCAGCAAGCACCATAGTAAATACCCTAATTTTATTAAAAATCGAAGTATTTACTATTGAAAGAATCACAACAATAATAATGGTTACAATTGGGATTATTACATTATTAGTTCTTAGGATTTCTATCACTATTTTAGTGTACCATTAGTTAATCTTGTAGATAACATAGCTTGTATCGATATCAATAATTTCTGATGCATTTTTCTTGAATAAAGCCTCTGTTTCAGGTAAGCCATTGTCCCTGTAATAAAGTATATGTGTTATACCTAATAACTTACCTTCATCAATGCCGCCTTGTGTAGTTAGTCTTTTTGTAAAAGAATCAGAACTAAATCCACTATTTAGATTAATAAAACCATTAGGATTTGCTAGTTTGACCCTGGTGTAGGATGTCCAAAACATGGATTTATAATCGGCTTTTGGATAAACAGCAACCATTGAATTCTCAGGTAGGAGCTTTATAGTTGCGAATTCTTTAGGCGGTTTATTTATATCTATAACCGGAAGTTTTATTGCAAAGAAAATAAAGTTCATTGTAATCAGAAGAAAAAAAACTAAAAACTTTAGAACCTTACTTCTAATGTGAAATAATAAATCGTTATACAAAAAAATATTGATTACCAAAACTAACATAAAAATTATAGATGAGAATCTTACTAAAGTACGGAATATTGGCAAAACAAAATATAGTAAGTAAGAAGGGGTGTAAAATGTAAAGCCATTTACCGTAAAAGAAGGAGGTCCTGAGATAAGGAATATGAGGAAAATAGACAATAATGCCTTAAAAACCACCTGCTTATAATTAAAAAGTGTTGGAAAAAATAGACTGTATTTATTGCCAAACAATAGTATCCCAAAGGCTAAAAATACCCCAAGTAACATATGCCACCCAATGAAACTCCCGGCCGCTTCCTCCTCAGTATAGTCATTTGCAAGATAGTACCCTGTACCTTCAATGGCTTTATATGTATTTTTAGAAAAATCGCCAAAAAATAATGAGTTCTTTGGAGGTATAACAAAATACCATGGCCTAAATGTAAGGTTATAGAAATTTTCAATAGGCCTATAGGCACCTGGGGTATTAGTAATGACTTTATTTTGAGGGCTCTTATCAAATTTGGCCAAGAAAGGTAGGGTTTTGATGGCCAAAGATCCAAAAGCTATGCCCCCCATCAATAGTAAGGGGAAAGAAAATAATAGAACTTTTGCTATAAAAGATTTAACAGCAGGTAGGCACTCCCCTTTCTTTAACAAAAGAGAATAAATTAACTCTGATAACCACCAAAAAATTATTAACCAGAAGGAGTAGTACCCATTATAAAGACTGGAAGCAAAAAACAAAAAAACTACTAATCCTAGTTTAAGCGGACTTAATTTATTTTTAAGTAGTAACAATAAGACAAGGGGAAAGAAAAAAACCTGATAGATATTTGGAGTGAAAGATATAATCCTATAAAGCATGTAGATACTAAAAGTGTTAGTAACAGAAAATACTATAACTAGCAACTTGTTAACATCAAAATACGAGAACAGCTTATACGAAAAAAATAGAAGCATAGACAAATAAAAAATAGAAAGAATATTAGCTCCGACAACAGGGTCAAAAACTCTAAACAATACTACTAATGACACTGAGTTTAAAAAATCTATACCAGAAATCTTTATTGTAGGATCAAATAAAGGAAAAAGATTATAACCATACTTTAGTCTTATAGCATCGACGAATAAAACAGCCATATCGTTGTAAATATAAAGTATTGAGTTAATGATGTTCATTATTTTCTCCTATAATTAATATAGGTATAAATAATCAACAACGCAACACATGCTATTGTCGTAATACTTAGATACAAGAAAAACTTGTACATGATTTGAGGCTTGTAATATACTAAAAAACTTCCCTTATCTATTTGCCACCTGTTAGCATATTCAGAATACTTTTCATGAGTTTGCGAGCTGTACTCATCTTTAAACATATAGTACAAATCTGGATAATAAGCCTCTCTCTTAGAATTTAGTTTATATAAGACCCAATCATCTGAATAAGTAAGCATAAAATTAAATTCTTGATTATCAAAACCTCCATTACTTATGTAAAACCTAGTTGGATTAATATACTCACCATCAACTGTATCCCCAAAGATGCTTGTGTAGTAAGGGTTCTTGTAAAGTATTACGCTATCCCCAACATACAACTTTTCAAAATACTTACTCATTTCAATGTCATCCAAATATTTACAATCCTGGCAGACAAAATCCTTACGAACTAAGAAATACTTAATAGGTAAAGACCAGAATTTATCGTACCTTTTACTGCGTTTGATGCTACTTAGTAAGGACTCGGCATCACTATGTAATCTAGTGTCATTAGTGGAAATATATACCATAGGTTTTTCAATAAGTTTAGAAAGCATATCTTGTCCTATATGATGACTATCTTGGTTTAAAAGTATGTGGCCTTGAACTATAGGAGGATCTGATAACACATAGAAGTGGTCTTTATCAGAGTTTATAATATCAGAGATACGAACATACTGTTCGGGAATACTTATGATACGATCATAAAATCTATTGTCTACATTTAAACCATATATACCGTACCCCTGAATAACGGGCTTATTCTGAATTAAAATGATGAATAACATAATTGGTAGATACAATTTCCAACTTACTTTTTCTTTTGTAGTGTTAAGAAGCAAAGCAATAACCAACACTACGGCTAAGCCAAATCTCGCATCAGCACTCCTAAAAACTCCGAAAAAAGGTACCTTTGTGTATAGAAACATAAATATTTCCCCAAATGGAGGCTGAGCTGCTTTCGCAAAGAATAAACTTACAAGAAGTGTTATTAGCAAGAATACAATTAGTCTCTTATTTCTGGGCAAACTCTTGATTATTGAAGCCAGCATAAGTAGGTATATAGACAAAGTGGCTACAATATATTCGTTTGTAAAAAAGAACTTATTAAAAGGATATAGAGTACGGGGGACCCATTCGGTGTATATTCCCCAAGAAAAGTACATCAGAATCTGATACCACAAACCACCCTGCTGATTTCCAAATGATGGAGAAGTAAAGGGATTGCCAAACCCAGTTAGTCTACTAAATTCAAAAACTTGTGAAAATAAGATATAACTTAATGAAGAAATTGTAAGTAAAACTAACAATATTACATCCCTTGATAATAGCCTCTTTAAATACCTAGGCTCAAAACAATACCTTGTAATTGTGTAAACTATTAACAAGAATATTACAGAAGCAAATGCCCAAAAAACAAAAGAGCTCAGAAAAATCAGAATAACCAATAATAAGATATCCAAGCGTCTATATGTATCAAAAAGTATCTTATTTAAATAATAAAACACAAGTGGAGCAAGTGAGTAAGTGAGGGCAAGCCCTATATTATAAACACCACCATGCCACAGTGTAAGAGTGTATGGATTAAAAACATACCATAAAGATATTAATCCTAACGGTATATATTTAATTTTCCGGTCGTATTTTTCAGATAGTTTATAGAAACCTACATATGAGAAAATTAAACTTACTAGCACTGTTGTAAAAAACTGCAACTTCTCTGCTTCAAGTAACTTTAAACCCAAAAGATAGGAAACATAAAAATAAATTGTGTCCCAAAACTGGACAACAAATACCCACGCGTTGTGTATTCCAAAATTCTCTGATTTCAAAATAAAAAAAGAATTGTTGTACGTTTCCGCAAAACTGAACCTAAGAAATTGATCCCCTATTAGTAAAAACTCGCTTTTTGAAACTGGAGCAAAAACGACTCTAACAAATAACAATGAAATAATAATTGATGCAGTTAAAACAATTATCTTATGCCTATGTTCAATAATAAAACGTCTCATGATCTTAACCAGAAAACCAGTCGGGCAATAACCAGTAGCAATAAATATACTAAAGATATAATAATTCCTAAGTATAAATAGTTCTGAGGCTCATAGTATAACATCATTTCTCTTGAAACCTCACTTGCTTCAAGCTCCCAATAATTACCATAATCTGAAGCCCCAACTCTACTTGCTTTTAATACTGAATTCCCACCCAATAACCCCCAGCCTAATGAATAATTCTCATTTAAAGTAATATTTTGGGAATTTCCAGTTGTAGTCACAATTTTAAATAATATAGGAGATTTATACTCAAATCTAATAGGGGAGGTGGAGGAGATTACTTCCATACTTTCTATTACAGAATAAAGAGAAAATGTGGAATCTGAATATAGTAAAGGCCAGTCACCCGGGATAATCTCAGGTTTTAGTTTTAAAATATTGTCTTTTCTAAGCAAGTAGTATTTTATTGGGGTTTTTGTATAATCAGCACTTTGTATAGCGTCTTTTATTATTAAGCTGGCATCTTTTGAAATTGAAGAGTGCTCATTGGTGTAAATAAAAGGCTTAAAGATAATTTTTGGTAGAATGTCCTGCCCGAAATGCCTATCTTCACCTATTGAAAAATAGCTAAAATCTGATTCCGGTGAGGTAATAATATAGCCATAAGGTAACCTATTTATAAAATTAGCCAAGCTAGTGTAATTTTCAGGTATACTAACAACCCTGTCAGAAGATACTGATGAATCCTCACCGATTAAACCTCTTGAAGAAATAAAAACCCAAACTTGAGACAAAACAAAAATAGATAGAAAACCAACAAACAACACTTTATGCCTTACCCTAAACGAGTAGTACTTTGACACTACATACGAAATAATAAGTGTAAGCACAAAGAATACCCCAAAGCCAAACTTATTATCTGGAGATCTAAATACCCTAAATATTGCTACGTTTTCAACTAAATATAAATATAAGTCGTTAAATGGCGGCTGAGAGCCTTTCACTAATAACAAAACAAAAAGCATTATTCCAAGCAGTATGTAGAAAAAACGACAAAACTTATACTTGTAACTTAAATAACCTATGTATATGTACATACCCACAAGAGGTAAAATGTAGAAAGGGCCTTGTAAATATTCGTAAAAAGTAAAGATTGATCTGGGAGTCCAAATAGTATAAATGCCCCAAGAAAACCATTGAAATAGTGGGTAAAGAAAACCTCCTCTGATCTGATTGTATGTTTCTCCACCGGAAAAGTTCACATTTTGAACCGAAGTAAAAAACATATCATAAACAATAAGCCAAAGTAAACTAATAAATGGTAAAAATAACAAAAACAACTTAACCAAATTAGTCACAAAAAACTTATTTCTACCTAAGAACAAGACATACAAGAAAGATACAAATATAAATACTAAGTAAATGTAAAAACCAAAACTCATAAAAAAAAGCAGAATAACGAAACTTATCAATTCAATTAAAGCAAGCTCTCTCCGACATATTTCTATTACATACCAAAAAGCCAGAGGAGCTAAGGAATAAAATATTAGTAAACTTAAGGAAAATCCATTACCATGCCAATATACTAATGGGAATGAACCAAATGCATAAAATAAACTAAGAAAAAATAAACTTAACCAATCTACCCTACCCATATGCTCAATAATCTTTTTGAAACCAAAAAAAGGTAATACTGTGATCAATAGAAACTTAATAAGATAACTTACTTTTGAAACGTAAGGAAGAGATAACCCTAGATAATATAAAACCAAGTAAAGAACCCTGTCCCAAAAAGTAACAAGAATTATAGAAAATGTTGAATAACCTAGATCATTGCTGCTTCGTACAAAAAAAGAGTTCAATGCTTCATCTTTAGTAAAGACTAAATACTCATCATGTATAAACAAAAAACTGTCATTAGGTATTTTAGAGAAAATGGAAATAAATATTAATATAGTTACAAATATCAGTAACGCTAAAGTTTTTTTCATTTTATGAGGGCAGTAATAGAAAACTTCTACAAATTCTGAGTTTTTATTTTCTTAAGATAGCCACTAGGGTTAAAAGTTATATAACCGCTTTCCCTTAGCTTATCTATCTCAAAGCTTTTGTTGATTTCCAAAAACCTTGTAAGTGCCTCATAAGGGCCTTCACCATGCTCAGGCCTTACAGGATGACCGTTTACATTAGTATCTTCTACTATTAGATAACACCCAGCAGTTACAAATGAATGATAGAGTTCAAGTTCTGTAAGAACGTGAGACATTCTATGATCTGAGTCTAATATGACCATAACCCTACTTTTTCCTTTAGCTAGATCTCTTACTTTAGCTACTATCTCTGGATCAGTAGAGGAACCAGTTAGATAAGTAATTTTTGGGTGTTTTGGGAATTCAGGTCTATTTACTACATCAATAGTCACAACTTCGCCAACGCCTATCAAATCACACAAACTAGCCAGGTATAAGGCACCCCCACCAAAGGCAGTGCCACATTCGATTATGAGATCTGGCTTAGTTTCATATAGTATTTCTTGATAGGTTTGAAGATCCATCGGACATTTCTGTATAGGAGTTCCTAAAAATGTGTTTCTAGACCAAGTACCTCCCACCAAGTAAGAGTCGTAGTATAACGTGTGAAAAGCATCTATTACTGAATTCTTACTACCAGGGATAAGGTATGTCTTCAAAAAGTTGAAATATGTAAAAAATTTTGTAAAGTATTTCATATGCCTATCTATAATTTATAAATCCTGTTTTTCTTGTATCATTATAAGCACGGTTGATGTTTTTTGCATATAAGTATTTTGCTCTCTCATAGCCATGATCTTTGATTAACATAAGCATAAATATACCTTTAAGAAGTATTGAGGGTATAAAAAATGATACTACTGGAATTACGATCGGAAGTATTCCCAGCGCTCCCCAATACCTAAAAATATCTTTAATAGTTTTAAGAGTTGGCCTTTTTCTGTACGCGTATAAACCAAGTTTCTGAGATAGGTAAAGATTGAATGCTATAGGAAGGTGCCTAAATGACCAAAATAAAAACTTATTCGGATCAAATTTGGTTTTAACAATGTTTACGGCTCGCAAATGATCCACTATATAGAATTTGAAAAAATCTCCGTAGTTATATCCCACATTTCTATGGAGTATAGGTTTTGCTAACTGGCAGTATCTAAACTTGTCACTTAAAAGCATCAAAGATAAAGTGAGTTGGACAAACACATTATTAGTGTAATCTGTCTGCTTTAACTGCTCCAGACTAATATCTCTCTTCTCAACAACAAGGACTGACAAAAAAGTTATTCTTTGAAGCTCTTGATAGTCTCTTATCTGGGAGATATCTGTATATACAACATCATGCTTCACACCAGCTTCAATATATCGCTCATAAGGATCAAATTGCATATGATTAAAAACAGCGACAACAGGTTCCTTTGATTTAATTTGCCCTAAGACTGTTTGTATAGAACCCTCCAATGGAATGTCATCATCACAAAAAAACCAAATGTACCTTGTATCAGCCATCTCGTATAGGGAAATAACATTTGCACTATACCCAACGTTACTCTCCTTTCTGTGATAAGAAAGGTTCTCCATACTCTGTAGATACGGATCTACTGCAATTCTCATAGCATTAGCATCTGGTGATGCATCATCTGACACAATTACTCTAATTTCTGCGGAGTTTTGTTTTTTTATGGATTCTAATACTTCAGATAAGGTATCAGGTCTGTTATATGCTGGTATACAAATAGTAAGAAGTGGTTTATCCATACCTATATTCTAGCAGTTATAAGTATCTGGTATGAAAATATCTTCGGAAAAAATACTTTAAACAACCCAAGAGTTTTTAGACTTGCAAACTGGTTATAACCTTTTATTTTGACGATATTAAAACCACAGTCTTTTAGTAGTTTTTGTATCGTAGAAAACGTATAAAACTTTAGATGTGTTTTGTCTAATGTACCAAAATCCCGATAGTTCCAATTACCAATAAGTAGGTTCAATCTGTTCAAAATAAAAGCTACATTTGGAACAGACACAACCAACTTCCCATCTTCTTTTAAAAAGTCTTTTAAAATTGTAAGTACAGCTTCAGGGTTTACTAGATGCTCTAAAACATCTGCAAGAACAATATAGTCATACTTTGTAGTTATATCAGAAAAATCTAGTTTCTCAGAGTTCAAGTTTACTCTATAAACCTTAGCATACCCGTTACCCAAAGCTTTAATAATAGCGGTCTCATTTATCTCAACTCCCTCAACAGTACAACCTTTTGAAACTACCAATTTCTTACCCAAATTCCCACTCCAACACCCAACATCAAGACAATGGGAATTAACACTTACCTGATTGTATACTTCCATATTAAAAGAATCGGAATAGTCCCCTGACCCTAACACAGAATTTAGCTTCTGAGAGTCATGGGGCTTGATAGCTTTAATACTAACCACTTCACAAAAATTGTGAAAAAACGGAATCTTTGTAAAGATACTCTCTATATTAATAATCAGACTGTATATATATTTTACAAAACTAAACTGGGATAAATTAGTAAATTTGTCAATCCAGTGGAAAAGAAAAAAGAATAAATGACCATAAGACACCTCACTTATTATAAAACCAGCCTGTTGGAGCTGTTGTACCTTCTCACTTACATCTACACGATACTTTTCCGGTATTTTACCATCTACAACTAAGTCTTCTTCAAATTTCGGAGCAAAGAAAAAACTAAATCTCGAAAAAACCTCCCTACCCAATAACACTATTGGGTTTCTAGAAGTTAAATCATTAATTAGAAATTTCCCACCAGGCTTTAGTTTTGAGAATATCTCATCAAACATTTTCTGATGTCCAGTTGAATGATGAAGTACATGAAACATAAAAGACGCATCTACTGACTTTTCTAAAACATCAGGTATAGAATTATCAGTAATCTTAATAAATTTAAACTCTGGGTATGCTTCCTTAGCTTTCTCAAGAGCCATCTCAGCTATGTCAACACCTATAATATTGAATTTTGCTCTGTCATGTCTATCAAATAGTACATCAAGAGAACCACCTGTCCCACAACCATACTCCAATATTGTCTGTGAGTCAGATAACCAATCAAAACCTTCAAATTGCTCCTTATTAGCCCAATCATAAAATAAGTCCTTTTTTATCTTAAAGTTTTTAACTGAATTTTCATTAAAAAACTTTTCTTGATCTTTCTCGATATTACTCATAGCTTTTTTAAAGTAACAACTACCTCTGTAGCGCCTCCCACTAAATATCCCCAAAATCTCTCAAAAAACATCGGATTTATATTTATAAAAAAGTCTAGTACAGTTACAAAAGGAACTATAAGAATAGGGCATGAATTACCATGTATATATTTAGCATAGTCACCTTTATTACCACACAAACCGAAATATTTGATTCTTCTCTCAACAATTTCAAACTCTGCTTTAGTATAGAAATGCTGATAATGGTTGGGCTCAAAGCAATCAAATGAATAGAATCCAAAAGGTCTTACATGAGTGATATCTGTAAAAGCTCCCATAGAAGAAAAATGAGGCATTCTCATGTAAAGCATTCCACCTTTCTTGAGAATTCTATGCAACTCTTCTAGCTTTTTTATCGGACTTGAGAGATGTTCAAGTACATGGTACATATGTATCTCATCAACACTATTCGAGTCAAAGGGGTATGGGATAGTGTCCAAATCATGTACTACATCAGTAAAACCAGGGATTTGCGAATAGTCCACTCCTACAGAATTAGGAATACGTGTCTTCCCACAACCTAAATTTAATATAACTTTATTGCTCATAGTTTATTATAAATCCCTATAATTTGATTAACTCTGTTTTTATATGTGTGTTTATTTGCTACTTTTTCTCGACCTGCTTCAATTATCGGAGCTCTTTTCTCCGGATTTCTAATATAATAATCGATTTTCTCAAACCAGTCATTCTTGTCTTTTGCAATTATTATGTCTTTTCCGTCTATAAAATATTTTCTAATACAGGAAATATCGTCTACAACCTCAAATCCTCCACACAGAGGGATTTTAAATGTCCTCTCATTACAATCTCCTCCATATATCCTCTGGTATTCTTCGTGTATGTTCAAACTAATTATGGAATTAAAATAAATCTTCCTCTCATCTTCAAGCGCTAGTGTTGGTTTCTGTAGATTTTTTAAATAAGGAACATCAAACAATTGGCCAAATTTTTTTACCATCCCAGTTAGTTTATCTAAGTAAGACCAATCCTGACCATATAGGCGAAGTTTATATTTCTCACCTAACGGAAAAAGTCTTTCTTCAAAAAATTTTCTCTTATCTGGTAAATTTGTCCCTAAAAATGAAATATCTGATGTGAATAGCTCAGAAGTCTCGGGGTAATTAATAATATCGTCTGCGGCAAGTAATATAGTTTCGTGACCAAATCCAAATTCTTTATCAAAACCCGCCATTCTCTCATCGTCCTTCTCACACACATTATAGTAAACATCACCATAGTTACCTGACTTAATAAGCTCAATGTAGCTTCTATTTTTAGCTAAACTGCCCGCCTCGTTAGGCCTAAGTACTGTAAATGGAGAGTTCCAAAAAGGTGTATTAACAAAAACTTTTGTCCTTAGGTCCTTTTTTACTTGTTTAAGCAAGCTAAGATCTAAAAACTTGAGGTTATAAATATTTAAACTTGTTACAAAAATATCCGGCTCATAGGAGTAAAATACCTCTTTGGCTTTATCCTCAGACGTGAGAAATCTAAATGAGTGCCCTAGGTACTTCCAAGCATTTTCGTAACCCTTATATATAGTTCTTCCAGCATATACGGTATTTAAATGTGGCACATGGTATAAAACTTTCACTTTATCACCATAGGGTTTCCCACCACAAAAGCCCCACTAGGGACATCTTTAGAAACGACGCACCCAGAACCAATTACAGCATTATCTCCAATACTCACACCGGGAAGTATCAAAACCCTAGCTCCTATATATACATTTTTTCCTATATTAACCGGAGAACAAATAATTTTCTGGAAATCTGATTTATCATGTTTTGATGTTAAAACCATACATTGAAATGAAAAATGTGTACCCTCACCAATGTGCACCGGCGCATAATCTGCAAAATATGTGTCACATAAAAATGCGTTTTTAGCATAGATATTTGCGTAAAAACTCATAAAACCAGGGATGATTTCTATATCAGAACTGTGCTTTAGCCATTTCCTCACCAACATATTAACAAAAGGTATATATAGAGGGAACTTTAAAAAAAGTAATCCAGTTATTAATAGATTCTTTCTAGGTATCGTTTTTTCGTAAATTATATCCTGTGTCATAAACTTACAGCCCCACTAAATATTTTTTCATAATCATAAGATTTGGAATAGTTAATACAATTCTCACGATATAAATTATTTAGCTTAATATCTAATAATACTAGTACCTTATCAGCAATATCTTTTGGATCTTCCTGGATTATAAACCCACATTTACTCTCTACTATGTCAGAACTATTCCAAGGAAGATCTGTAAGTAAAATCGGTACACCACAGGCAATATATGTTTTAACTTTGCCTGGATCTGCATAATAAGTCCAAGTATCTAAAGATTTTATGTAGGGAGCAACAGCTATTGCACATTTAGCTATCTCATCTTCTAAAATTCTGATGTCTTCGATTTTACCAACAAATTCACATCTGTGATAAATACCCAAAGATTTTGACAAACCTACGAGACTTTCTTTATAGTTTCCTATGCCAATAATTTTTAATGTAATTTCATCTGGCAATAACACTAAGGCTTGCAACAACAATTGAACTCCCTGCTTTTCAATCAAGTGACCCATGAAAACTAATTTTTTCTTGTCAGATTCTTCATATTTGTAAGTTTTAATACGGGTAGTCCAAAACCCATACGGAACTACCTTTAGAGATTTATAGTCTTTAGTAGATACTCCCAAAAATTCAGATCTTGCTTCCTGCATCCTCGGAGATAAATCCCACATCTCATCACAATTTCTATAACCTAGAATATTAATACTTGTATATATAAAATTTTTAAGCTTAGAACTAAACCTATCCTTTGGCACAAAATCAATAGCCCAATATACTACCTTACCAACTACTCCAAAAAACCTCAATAATAACCCAAAAAAAACACATAAACCATCCAGACCAATGTAGTAATCGTATTTCTTAAAATACCTAGCTACGTAATAAAATGTAAACAACAACTCCTTCAAGTAAATTAAAGGTTCTGGTAGAAACTTAAAATCCCAAGACTTACAAGTGGAAACTCTTTTACCACCCACATAGTATTCGCACTTACTCACTCTATCTGGAGCATCATTAAATGAATGATTAATGTGCAATACTGAAATGTTTTTGTCAATTAGATAAGAAACAAGCTCGTCATCAGGTAATGTAAGAAACTTATGAGTTACAATCAAAAAACTTTTCATAAAGGTTTTTTAATAATAGATGCATTATAAGCTAAGAAGTCTACTGGACTATATTTCTCCATAAATCTTTCGTACAATTTCCAAAAGCTTAATACTCTTGAAAAGTAAAAATGTGCTTCAAAACTCTTATGCAATTGCTCTGGACAGTCTGAAAAAGCCTCAGAAACAAGCTTCTTATAATATCCATGAGTAAAATGGTCGTGGCCTAGGTATTTAACCATAAATGGATAAAACATAGGGTTATATCTTTTTGCTTCTACAATAATTACATAACCCCCTGGTTTTACTACTCTTTTAAGTTCATAGAGTGCTTTTATATGTTTATCCCTGTCCTGATTTTCTTCATCGATGTGATGTAAAACATCCTGTAAGTAAACATAGTCAAATGTGTTATCTGCAAAAGGTATATCAAGAACTGACCCAATTCTAAAATCAATTTGAAACTTTTTAATATTTTGGTGCTCGTATAAGTCAAAAGACTTCAGCTTAAGCTTATAAAAAGATTGAAATATATCACTATTTACAGCATCTCCACACCCAGCATCAAGTAAGGATTTCCCTTCCTCAAACGGGAAATCCAGTTTACTAAATAAATCAACTTTAAACTGCTTCTCAAAATAATCCTTAATATTATTTGGATCCTTTTGCGACATTTTCAATATACCAATCTATGGCAAGTTTTAATCCCTCTTTTATATGAAATTTGGGTCTCCAACCTAAATTAAATAACTTAGTGGTATCTACAAGTTTTCTTGGTGTGCCATCAGGCTTACTCAAATCATAAACAACTTTACCCTGAAAACCAACAATGTCAGATATCATCTGGGCTACCTCCGAGATTTTAAAATCCTCCCCGTAACCTATATTAATGATTTCGCTGCTATCATAATTTTGCATTAAAAATACTACAGCGTCAGCTAAATCATCTACATGCAAAAACTCTCTCTTAGGATTACCTGTTCCCCATAATGTCACATCAGTGTTGCCGTTTATTTTAGCTTCATAAAACTTTCTAATCATAGCAGGAAGAACATGAGAAGTATGCAAATCAAATTTGTCGTTTTGCCCGTACAAATTTGTAGGCATAACAGAAATGTAATTGGTCCCATACTGCTTGTTGTAGTACTCGCACATTTTTATCCCAGCTATCTTTGCAACCGCATACGCTTCATTAGTAGGCTCAAGAGGGCCTGTCAGTAAATACTCTTCTTTTAATGGTTGTGGAGCAAGCTTAGGGTATATGCATGTAGAACCCAAAAATACTAGTTTCTTCACACCGTTTAAATAAGAATTATGTATTATATTGTTTTGAATTCTTAAATTATCACTAATAAAATCAGCTGCAAAGTCACGGTTTGCAAGTATCCCACCGACCTTAGCAGCAGCTAAAAATACATACTCAGGTTTCTCATCAGAAAAAAATTTGGCGACCTGATCTCCATTTGTAAGATCCAATTCTTCTTTAGTTCTAAGTAAAAGATTTGTGTAACCTTCTTTATTAAGTTTTCTAACAATAGCAGATCCTACCAAACCCTTGTGGCCTGCTACATAAATTTTTGCGCCTTTATCGTCTCCGAATTTCCCAACGCTTATTTTGAGTAAATGAGAGAAATCTTCAGTTTTTTCGCCTATGACTTCGGCGTCGCACATTATGGTAACGAGATCTTTAAACTTTACTTTAGGTTCCCATCCCAATACTTTTTTTGCTTTTGAGGAATCGCCAATGAGTAAATCGACTTCAGCAGGCCTATAGTAGTTTTTGTCGATTTTTACAATTATCTTATCAGTTTTCTTGTCATACCCAATCTCATCAAAACCAGTACCTTTCCAGACTATATCGTAACCAAAGTATTTTCCAGCTTCTTCCACAAACTCCCTAACCGTGTGGGTCTCACCAGTCGCAATAACAAAGTCATCAGGTTCTTTCTGCTGTAACATTAACCACATAGCATTTACATACTCTTTTGCATAACCCCAATCTCTTTTAGCATCCAAATTACCTAAGTATAAAATATCTTGTTTGCCGGTTTTTATATCTGCCAAAGCCCTGACTATCTTGCGAGAAACAAAAGTCTTACCGCGTCTGGGTGATTCGTGGTTAAAAAGTATTCCTGAGCAGGCAAAAATTCCATAACTTTCTCTGTAGTTCACTGCTATGTGATGTCCGAAAACTTTAGAAACACCATAAGGACTTCTTGGATAAAATGGTGTAGTTTCTTTTTGAGGAACTTCTAAAACTTTACCGAACATCTCGCTACTAGAAGCCTGATAGAACTTTATTTTTGGATTGTTATTTCTAATAATTTCTAAAATCCTCATTGTACCTAGAGCATCTGTATTTGCTGTGTACTCAGGAATCTCAAAACTGACTTTTACATGGCTTTGAGCCCCTATATTGTATATTTCATCCGGATTTATCTCACGAATAAGCCTTTCTAGACCCCCACTATCAGTTAGATCCCCATAGTGTAAAAAAAAGGAATTGTTAGGAATATGCGGGTCTTTATATAAGTGATCAATTCTAGATGTATTAAACTCTGACGCCCTTCTTACTATACCGTGAACTTGATAACCTTTGGTGAGGAGTAACTCTGCAAGGTAAGATCCATCTTGCCCTGTAATACCAGTTATAATTGCTTTTTTCATTTAAATATTTTCCTACTAATTAATCTAGAAATTTTAAATAATTTAATTACAAAAAATGGGGGCAATAATTTTGTAATACTTGTTAAATAATACGCTACGTAATCTGAAATATCAAAGCTATAATTGCTATTATTCATATTAGACTTACGTATATCTAGCGTGGAATCGATTTGCCTTAGCATTCTAGTTGATGTATTTGATGCACTATGCTCTCTATACTTTAATAATACCTGTGGTACATTTGCAAACTTACTAACTGAGCCTATTCTAAATGACATATCCAAATCTTCAGCAGGCGGAAATTTTGGATTGTATTTACCTACCAAGTCTAAGATATCTCTACGAATTATTGCGGTTGGCTGAGCTACAGGAGAATACTTAAAAATGTTCTTTCTAAGCATACTGTCATTTGTAGCATATTCCCTTATATCCTTATCCCCTGTTTCGTCAAAGGATTGAAGATATGAACCACAGATCCCCACATCGGAGTGACTTTCCATAAACGAAACAAGAATTTCTACTCTAGTAGGTAGTGAAATATCGTCAGCATCTTGCCACACGATGTATTTGCCAGTGGCATAGCTAATCGCCTTGTTTCTATTCTCAGCTATATAAAGGTTTGTTTCATTTCTATATAGACGAAGTCTAGGATCATTATAGGAACTTAATATACTGTATGTAGAATCTGTAGAGGCATCATCTACGACAATTATCTCAAGGTTGGAATATGTCTGTGAAATAATGCTATCTACACTATCTTTTATATATTTCTCAGTATTGTAAACGGGTATTAATACAGACACTAAAGGTCCATTGGTAATCATTCCAAGATCTCCCCGGTATTTACACGCATTTGAAGCTCTTTATCATATACCCACTTAATTCTGTTCTCATCATCATAGTATTTTAAAAAATGCATCCTATAAAAAACAGCAATAGTGTCGTATAAAATATTTCTAATCTGAGGATCTAGGAACATGGGCTTTCTTAAGTTAAAGCTTGAACTCGAAAAATCCAGTGCTACTTCAACCGGAGCTTCGTATAATCTAGTAAAACCTAATCTATTTGAAACAGCAAGAAGTTCAATATCGAAAGCAAAAGTTTTTACTACTAGCCTTGGGAGTACACGCTCCAATACCTCTCTCCTATAAACCTTAAGACCAACCTGAGTGTCTCGAATTTTCAGTCGGAAAAGCAAAAATACCAACATCTGATAACAGAAACTATATATTCTTCTTAATGCAGAATACTTAACTTTAGATGCAGGATGCCTCTTACTGCCAACTATAATATCCGCTCTGTACCATTCCATATGCTCAAGAATTAAAGATATTCCATTAGGATTTATATCCATACCGGCATCAATAAAGGCTATGTAATCTCCCGTTGCCTGAGCCATACCATACCTCACAGCGTAACCTTTGCCTCTATTAGTTTTATAACCTACTACTTTAACTTCTGGATATTTTATCTTAAGCGCATTCTCATAAGAACGGTCTACAAAACCATCTATAACAGGAATAATTTCAAACGACCATCTACTGGAGTCTAATGCCTTATAGATACTATCTATATCACTTATTATGGTGGCTTCTTTTTTGTATACAGGTACTATTACTGATACTACTTTTTTAGACTTCTCCATGTTGAATATTGTATATAGCCGTACAGTAAAAGAACAGCTAGTAGGGCAAAGGAAATAGCTATATTTATAGTTATGTACGAAGTTATAGAGGAAATATTAGAATTAAGTAAATAAAACTGCCCTAACACAAACGGAATTTGAATTAGAAAAACCTTACTTCTACTGATACTTAGAAAAAACAAAACCATAAAGTTTACCAAAACATATAAGCCCATAAAAACTGAAAATAGAGGCAAATAACTCACAATCGGCAAAAACTTTGACCCAAACATAACTCCAACAATCAAGTTAGGAAATAAGCTGAAAATTAAAATAGAAACAACAACAACGACAACTTGCAGTGTAAAGTACAAAAAAAACTTACTTAATGTTAGTGTTCGTTTTGCAAATTCAGCAGTAAGCATTGGGTACATCACAGTTGCTACAGTTCCTGCCCCAAATAACAACACTTTACCGACGGTAACTAGAGCCACATAGTGCCCAGCTTCTTCTGGAGAAAAATACCTCTTCACCATTAGCACATCAATATTGTTTAAAGCCATCATAGAAAGATTAACCAACAACACAGGAACTGAGAAAGAAAACAAATTATATATATACTTCTTTAATATGGTATTATCCTCAAAACTTGTTTGAATTTTTTTAAAGAAAATATCTTTTAAATGAACGTAAGAATATAAGAAACCAAAAAAAGCCGCCAACGCGAGTCCAAAAAATACACCAATTAGTCTATAACCAAGAAATACAAAAACCACAGGTATTACAGTTCTAAAAATATTGTATACAATCACAAAAACTGAGTAGGACTTAAATCTCTGAAGTCCTTGCAAAAATGATGGCGCCACCAAAGAAAAAAAGGAGAAACCAGCAGATATTGAGAAGGCAATAAGTACCGGATAGTTGTTTAGATTAAAATATGTAGCAAAAAACGAAGATAAGCCACTAAGTAAAATAAACAACAATACACCAGGAATAACACTTAATATAAATATCTTAGTAAAATATGCGGGTATTAGATCTTTATGAGTAGCATATACTTCTGAAACCTGTTTTGTCAGAGATAAGCCAAACACTGTAGCTGGTACACCAATTAGATAGGACAAAGATAGTAACGCGCCAAAATCTCCGTAGTCGCTAACACTTAGGGATCTTCCAAGGTAAAACTGCAATAAATAGGCAAGAAAACTTGCAATAAATATACTTCCAGAAACCATTGCAGTATCAAATATAGGAGTCGTCTTAATAAAATTAAGCAGCTTTCTTACCATAAAATCAAATTACCCTTTTATATACTTTGTATACAGGCACTTCCCCAATACTTATGTCACCATAGTACTCAAGTTTAAACCTTGTCTCACGGTTTGAATAATCATCCCAAACAGGATATACAAAAAACTTAGTCTTTACTGCCTGACCAGATAAGTCTTCTATTACTGCCCAACTATTTATCAACCTAAAAAATGGGTGTATTTGAGTATAGTATTTTTCAGGAAATGCTACAGTTAATTTACTAGCTAGCAAGGGACTATATAATAGATTCTCAATATTCTCTCCTTGCTTAAAATCACTGAGCCCTTCTTTACTTTTTACATCTCTAAAATAGCTAATAATCTCATTTGTACCAATTAACCATTTAGGTTCGATCACATGAATACCCGCCCCTAACCCGCCAAATAATGGGCTGTAGTAATTAAGGTATATTGGGTGTGATGTAACCGAGTAAAATAAACTGGACACTATTGCCAATAGTGAAATGACCCAAACATACCTGTGTTTGAATGCTTCCATCACGTAGTTAAGAAATACTGAACTACATACAACCATAGCAATTAGTATTGGCAGCATGTACCTGTCTAATTTTTTAGTCGGAAGCGTAATTTCGACCAAATAAAGTAAAATAAAAGCCAATATATAAAAGATAAACTTTCTACTCTCTGATTTGTATCGCAACAAACCGAGCAATGAAACAATAAATAAAACAAATACAGCCGGAGATGTTCTATAAGCGATACTTACAAAATAAAAAGTCCAACCCGGGTCTGTTACATAATTACCAAAGTAGAACTGATCATGCCCCTCCTCTATCCCTACCTCAGTTACGCCTGTATATAAGTAGTTAATAACATACATAGGTTTGAAAAGTAAGGCAGGCCACATTACAAGTGCAGTAACTACAAAAACAGCAAACCATTTTAGTATATCTTTTGGATGTTTAGTCAATAACAGAATATATACAAAAGAAAATGGAACAATAATTAAGGCTGAAGTCTTAGTAAGCACTGCTATAACCCCAAGTATAGCTGAAATACTTAGATACAGTTTCTTTCTGGCCTGACCCCAAACATATAACCACAGCAAGGATGCTACCAAATATGTCGAAGTTAAACCCTCAAGATGTATAACCCTGGTAAGGGCCAAATAGAAAGGCTCAAACATAAGCAGCAACCCAGCTACAACTACACCTTTTGTTCCGAGTATTTTCCGTAGCGCACATAGCATAAAAAATACTCCAACAGCTATGCCCAAAACAACTAAAAACTTCTGCGCAAAATCAAGATAAAAAATCTCCCGAACATCTGGATAATCCTGGCCATTATTAAAAATATCTTTAGATAGATTGTAAAATTTAATTGCTATAGTACCTAACCACATTAAAGGAACACCGGGATGGTATGTTTGAACTGTCTCCTCAGGTCTCAAACCAAAAACACCACTGGAAAAATCAAATATTCTTTTTTTCCATTTCCACACATCTGTATTGAAATTATCTATACCTAAAGAAGGTAGATGCGACAAAATAAAAAGTACAGAAATGCCAAACTCATATTTAATTAGCTCCAAATATTTTTTCATAAGCTTATTGTGCTATCAAAATCACAGGACCTCTTCTGTTTATCGGAGAAAAAGTCTCAAGAGTCTTAACAGTGCCTGGTAAATCATTAAACTTATCTAAAGCTGTTACGGAATCTTCTTCAGATATTATGTAGTAAGAACTGCTAGAGGGTAAGTAGGAAGACTCTAAAACACGGTTTACATTATTAGTAGAAATTTTATCCCAAATTATATTCAAGTTATTTGAACTATAGTTATAAGAGTTGTTAACTACTCCCTGCCTTAACACCCAATGGTATAACTGAACCCTAGTATCCTCCTTGGATAAAATATAGTTTTGCCAAATCGATATACCTAACGGAACTATAAACACAAGAAATAATACTAGGTACTTAATAACTTTTGAAAACTTAACTGAAACAACCTCTAACATATACCCAACAACTACTGCTATAAACGGGTAGGAAATCATCAAGTAGTGGGACCTTGATTTCTCAAATCCTGATATATAAAAAACTAGGAACAAGTACATAGTATAAAAAAGAAAAAGACCTTTTGAAAATGTTTTAGAAAACAAAAAGTAGATTAACCCCAGTACCAACACAACTGCAAATGTGTATCCAATGTCATCAGGGATTCTAATAAATAAATTATATATAAACTTGCCAACTTGTGTAGTAAAAGGAACATGACCTACATTAGTAAACTGCCATAAGGCACCTTTTGGGCCATCTGTCCGAATAAAAGTAGTGAAATCAATTAGAGCGTAAGGTGTGCCAACAAGGAAACCTAATAAACTAACAATTCCAGCTATAATAGCTTTATAAAGTTCTCTTAGGTTTTTCCAAAAAGATTTGTAGTCTATAAAATGTACTACTGCAATAAATATTCCAGAAAATGCCCCATGGTATTTTGTAGACGCTGCCAAACCAACAAAAATACCAGCCAATATGTAATACCTTAAATTTCTTGTTGTATAGATTTGAGCACCAAAGTATAAAACCCACGAAACAAAAAATATCATTGGTACATCAATTAGAGCTAAGTGAGAATTCCACACATGAAGAGGCATTAAAGCAATAACCAAACCAGCCAATAGACCTACCCTAGAGGAATTAAAAAAAGTTTTAGCAGTAAGATAAACAGGGATTACCGTAAGTCCCCCAAGCACTCCAGATAAAACTCTAGTTAAATAATAAAATATAGTTGTTTCATCAAATAGAGGTCCCTCAGTAACAAGACCAGAAGTACTAAGTATATTTCGTACAAAAGCAAAAATCATATATACGATGTAGTTTATGTAAATATATAGATGGGGCCAATCAAAATGTCCAGGATTTGGGTAAAATCTGACTTCGAGAGCAGACCTCACAACAGTAGGCTCATCTGGATGAAACACAAACGGGTGACCATGCCAAAAAAACAACACTCGTAGTACAATTGCTATTGTAACTATTAAATATAACCATAAGTTACTTAACTTTCTCATAGATTCTCCAATAAGGCAGGTTATTGATATATAAAATATTCATTAAGTTAAAGGCAGCGTCTCCGTTCTCAACTTTCTCGGGAATCTCCTCATTTACTGCTAGTACTAAAATATCATACTTGGTTGGGTCATATTCCCTAACATCGAATAATTTAGAATTAGGATAAATCATGCTAAGGGGTTTTCGATCATAAATTCCTACGTTTTTAGGTTCCCCGTACTTATCAAGCAAGTAATCCTTTAGCCAAACAACTCCCTGACCGAATGGTTTCTGGGCAATTAGTGAATTAGCTAATACGGGCCCACCAGATAGCTGACTAGCATAAACAAAATAATAGGGAAATAAATTTATCAAGGAATAAACATTTAAAAACAAACAAAGAGTAAAAACCACAGACATTACTTTTGAAAAGTTGCTTTTAGTGTCATAGAACTTGCTAAATGCATAAACAGCAAACAAAGAAAAAAATGGAAACATTGGAATCATATACCTATCAAGCTTTTTAGATAGCAGACTCATCACTACAAAATAACCTACATAGTAAAGAGCACTAAGTAAATAAAACTTATCTATCTTAGTAATATTCTTTTTAATGTTGCTAGTAAAAACTATAACCCCAGTTACCGTGCTCACCATAAGTAAGGGAGAAACTTTTATCAGTAGAGATACAAAATAAAACCAAAACCCAGCATTTATAGTTTCCTCTCCCAAGAAAATCTGCTCGTGGCCATTTTTATTCCCGATTCTTAGTGCCTCTTTAAAAATAAGTGCTATAGTTCCTGAATAGTCTTTAATAAGAGCAGGCAAGAATATCGGGGCCATTAATATCAAACTACTTAATACAATAATAATACTTTGAAGTCTATATTTGGGATTACCAAGCATTATAGTCAATACAATCATGGGTAAAACACTAATACCTATGCTTTTGGTTAAAAAAGTAAGTAGTGCTAAGATGCCTATAATAATTGATATATAAGAAGAAGGCTTCTCCCTAACATAATAATTATAGAATGATAGGGCCAGTGTGGTTATTATAAAAAGAGATAACAAAACATCCAAGTGTAAAAACCTTGAATTCCCTATAAAAAACGGTTCAAATGAAAAAATAGAAACTACTAAAAGAGCCTTTACAAACCCGAGTATTTTGGAAAGTAAATATAAAATAGCTAAAGATAATACTAATTGAACCAAACCAAAAACTACTTTAGTCACAATATGAAAAACTAAAAAGTTTTCATTGTTTATGACTTCGCCAACTGCGTCAATTTTCTTAATAATCTCCGTGGATATACCCATGATCCACATTAAAGTAGTACCAGGATGGTAGTGTTGGTAGGTCTTTTCTAACTGTAAACTTTTTAATCCGACAATAAATTGTTCAGACCTATAATACCAATTGACTGTATCAGGATTGATTTCTTCATACCCAACAAATAAAAATCTAGTTATAAAAAATATGACTATAAATAAAAGTACATAAACTTTTCTATAGTCTAAATCCCTACCAAAAAGTTTTTTGTTCATAGCTATTGGTTCTTATCTACCACGTACAATAAACCTCCTATAAGACTAACGGATAAACGTACGAAATGGTAAATAATGGAGGCTGTTAGAGCAAGCTCTGGGGTTACCAACAAAAACGTGTAAGACATTCTGTACAAAACATCTTGAACTCCAATTCCATTTAAGGAAGGTATAAAAAAACCAGCCAGTGTGATTATGGGAAAAATAAATAGAGTTTTTAAAATATCTAACTCCATTCCCAAACCCTTAAATACAAAGTACTGAGTAAATATCGATAGAAATTGAACTGCAAAGGATGTAAGAAATGCTATGGCCAACACTCTATTCTTACCGCGATAAGCAACAAGAGATACATAAATCTTCTCGAACTTTGAAATCTTTTTTCTTGCAAAATCTAATACTTTCAATCCTGCAACAAACCCAAAAATCAGTACAAATAATAATCCAGCTAGTATAGCAACCATCACCCAAGTACTATCAAAACCCTTAAGTTGAGACTGCTCAACGGTATATAATCCGAGCAACCCAAACACAGATATAAAAACAAGAGCAATCATACCTGTAAATCTCTCCATAAAAGTGGCAGAAAATGCGTTCTCAACACTATTAATTTGCTTACCTAATCGAAATATTTTGTAAGCATCGCCACCAATACTTGTAGGCATAAAGTTATTGAAGAAGGAACCAACAAAATAAAGCGAGGTTAGATGCTTAACTGTTATGTGCTTTGTGTTCTCATAAATACTTAACAGATTTTTCCACCGTACTGAAGAAATAAAGTAGTTTAAACAAGTAAACATAATAGCGTAAATCCCATACCTATAATCAAAGTTTTCAGCAGATGTAAGAACGGAGTCAAAATCAACGGTATAGATTAAAACCGAAAACAACAATACACTTATAGTAATTTTTAAAATGGTTTTTAGATACTTCTTCATTTTTTTAGTAACCTTAGATTTAAAAATTTGCCTGTATACCTCCTAAAATCGGTGTCCTTGACAAATCCACTCTCCCTAACTGCCCACAAATATAGGGCGAAAAATATTATGTATAAAACTACTTTCAGAACCAAAATAGGATTTGCAGTTACCATACTAATCGCAAAACTTTGAACCAGCAACAACGTATGATCTAATGTCCAAAACGAATACTTTAGCTTAGTTATTGAAAAAATAACCATAGATGCAAATCCTCCAAGTGATCCTATCAACATACCGTAGCACATGGCTGTTAGGTTGCCTAAAATTTGAAAAGTACCATAATAAAATCCCAAAGTGAGTAAAATCAAAATTATAAAAGAAACAATTAGTTCTTTTGTTAGTTTGGCCGGAATAATTACACTGGATTTAGCAATGTTAATAAAAGAGTACATAATAAATGCGTATGTTAAAGGAATAATCATTTGCAGAGACTGTGTGTATTTATCGCTGCCTACAAGAACAACAACAACTTGGGGTGCCCAATAAACAGCTGTAAAACCTAAAAATAAAATAAGAGCAAAAACTTTATCAAAATTTTGACTAAATGTAATCTTAAAATCATCAAGATTTTTCACAAATTTCTCTGACAAAACAGGCAGATTTACATCAGTAATTGCATCAGAGACATTTACAATCTTTTTTGCATACAACATAGCAAAAGCAAAAATACCTACAATCTCCGGTGTAAGTTCAAGTCCCAAAATAAGCGGCCCAATTTTCTCCCAAAGTGTATAAATTACTTTTACTAGATAGATGGCTAAACTTATTGTCATTAGGTCTTTAAGTAATGTTTTAAATTCTGATTTAGTAGGAAGAGGGAAAGTAGTCTTTAGTGGTTTTAACGCAAGAATAGCTAATACAATGGTAGATATTGTGTTAAACAACAACATGGCAATAAAATAACCGTTAATTTTATAGAAAAATACAAAAGGTATAAACAAAACTAAACTTACAAAAGTAATTAAAGCTTGGTACAAAAATAGGTGTTTGAACCTTTTTGTGCCTGAAATAACCGAATTTAGTATACTCTGAGCTCCCTGAAAAACCATAACTATCGCATATAGCTTAAGTGGAATAATCAATTCTGAGTGGGAATATTTATCAATAGATAAATACTCAGAAAAGAAAAAAAGCCCTAAGGCAAGAGGAACAGTCATCATGTATCTCACAAATAGACTTGTAAGAAACACCTTAAATACAGCATCATCATTTTTAGCTTGAGAAATTTCACGAGTTGAGCCAGAAGCAAGCCCTAAATGCTGATATATACCAAGAGCGCCTCCTATAGAAATAGCAATCTGAATAAGACCCCACTCCCCAACTGTAAGCATCCTTACAATAAAAAAACTTTGCAAAATACCAATTGACATCGCAAAGCCTCTTGATAGTAAGCTAACTAGTTGCCATTTAGATAGTGATTCAAAATTCATATACTTTATTGTGCAGGTATTTAGGTGGGATCGTCAAACACCAGTTAATTGACCTGTATATCTCCTAAATACATACTTCTATTTCTAATGTTATTAGTCATACCAACAAACAATCTGTAGTTACCTCCATCTATATATCCAGGAATAGTAACCCCAAAGGATTCGATATAGTATCTATCCTCAACCCAATCTTTTACAGGTGATATAGCAAAGGAAGGTAGATTGGCAAATTGGTAAACTTGCCCTGTTTTGTTATTTATTAATGTAGTATATAAAACATAATCAGATAAGTTGCCATCACCTTTTTTGGAGTAGACAATCTCAAATGGATAGGAACTACCGCGATTCATACTCTCTGGATATATGTAATCAACCACAGTGAGTGTTTGAAAAATTTCCATACTAACTTTCTCATCGTATGTAAATCTTTCTTGTAACGGCAGCTTTGATACTGTTTCGGATGTCTGAATTTTTCTAAAAACGAACAAGTTACCACACCCAGTCACCATATCGTAGTCCTTGCTGGTGTATACATCCTTCAAAACATCCTTAACTAAAGACACATCAGCATCCAATATTGTTAGTATCTTTTTGGAAAATACATCTATGATAACGTAGTCAGCCTCATTGTATAAAGCCGGAAATATTGCATAAGTTTCACGAAGTCCTAGATGAGCACCTAAATAGTCAGGTCCGCTCACACTAACACCTTCTGGTATCATTTCTACAATCTGCTTAGCGCACTCTCTGTCTTTATTCTCCAAGGTAGTTATCCTCACAACATCACCCTTCCCTAACGCTTTGTTAATTAAAGATGTATCAGTTTTTGCAAGTGCAACAGATCCAATAAGTTTTTTTTGAATGGCTTGTGTAAACCATAAATAAACCGGATTATTATATCTATATGTACTAAGTAGGGTTTGAAATAAAACAAATAATAGTAGAACAGTAGATACTAATTTTTTATCAAGTTTTTTGTTTTTTATCCCTATCTCAGAAAGTAAACTGGACAAAAACCCAACAGCATAAATTGCAGAAACCACAACTACTGGTATTATCATAGAGACTCTATGATTATAAATCTCAGAGGTACCAACTCCATCTAGGGTAGTAAGATAATTAATTGCAAAATCAGGTAGTGCCAGCAAAAACACCTGTGGGTACAAAAAAGGTAGGTAGCCGAGTGGCTCCAAAGTCTCTCGAAAATTATCAAGCTTGTCTCCACCAAATAATACCCTTATGGTATCAGAAGGATTACCTAGTATTCCAAGAGCTACACCCAAATATCCATCCCCAAAAGATTCGTACCTCTTAAGAAAATAGTTGTCCTTTGATACATCATTTAAACCTTCTGGATTTAAATCCAAACTCTTTGCAAACCGATCAAAACCATTAATCCTATAGTGAGCATTGGCAGGAATTATTACAAAAAAACAAAATATGAACCACAATGCTCCAATTAGTACCATAGATAAACCTAACTTAGTTCTAACATCAGCAATATATCTGGTCACACTGAAGTTTTTAATGGAAGAATAATCAAGGCTGCTTCTAAAAAACAAAATAAAAATTCCCCACATAACAATATATAGAGATATCTGCTCTTTTCCAGACATCAAGATTATGAGCAAAAGCCAAAATAATCCAATACCGAAACGGTTAAAATTATTAGACTTATGCATTCGTTCTAATAAATAAAAAGCTAGAAGAAAAAAAGGTATAGCAGCACTAACTCCATGAAAACCAGTCCAAGCAGTCAAAAACCCAAGAGCAGGGTAAGACAAGTATATTAATCCTGCAATAAAACCAGATAAACTAGACCCAAGTTGCTGCTTTGCAATATAGTAGACTATAAGTGACCCAAAAATAACAAGTATTAACTGCCCTACTACCAGAGTCATAGAATTCGGAAATATCGCAAAAACCGGCAAGAAAAGAAGAAGGATAGGATCAACATGGCTCATTGCCCACCTAGGTAGATTCGTCCCAAAGTAATCAGTAAGATACATAAACCTACCATTCATGGTATTCCATAACATTTGAGACATGTTACCCAAGTCAAACTTACCAAAATCAAAATTATCGTATCTAAAATAGTTTATCCTAATATTTACAGCGAAAATAAACAGACTGTAAACAAAAAGTACCACCAACAATTTATTATTAGTCAAAAAGTTAACTAGTTTTTTCATAAGCTAACTGGCAATTCTAAATCTAATTAATGTGTACAAAGCAGATATACCATCTCGCCATGTAATTTTTTTTCCTTCTGAAAAACTTCTGCCTTTATAAGTAATAGGGACTTCTACAATCTTAAAACCAGATTTAAGAATTTTTGCTGTGATCTCCGGCTCAAAGTTAAATCTATTAGAAATAATTTTAACTTCACGAGCAAAATTCCCAGGTAAGAGTTTGTAGCATGTCTCCATATCAGTAAGTGAAGTACCAAAAAGAAAATTAGTTATCATAGTAAGTAGCCGATTTCCATGATAATGCAGACTGGTCATGTCTTGGTAATTTCCTGAAAACCTTGAACCATATACTACAGCCTTGCCACCTAATTTATTGTAAGCTTCAACCAACACTGAGTAATCTTTGGGGTCATACTCTAAATCAGCATCTTGTACTATTACTAAATCTCCGGTGGTATGGCTAAATGCTTCCCTTAAAGTAGCTCCCTTACCTGAATTAAATTCTTTAAAATATATTTTTACCTCTGGATATTTTGTTGATATTCCGGAAAGGATTTCCCGAGTGCCGTCGGTAGAAAAATCGTCTACAACTACTATCTCCTTCTCAATCCCCGTAACAGATCTTACAGATGCTATTATCTGTTCAATAGTTTTTTTTTCATTATAAACTGGAATAACGACTGATAATTTCATAAGTTTAATTATACTTTACCTTGTATACTTTGGTAAAAAAACTACCTCCATTTACTGTTTCAGTATATTCAGCTACTTTTTCTAAATAAGGCTTGTCGCTATCATCAAATGTCATACTCAAATTATGCTCGTTAGTAATAAGAAGATAATCTGACCCTATTGCCCTCAGATTAGATAAGCTAGCATCGGATTTTTTGTAGTAAGGTAGAAATTTTCCACTAACTTTAGGATTTCTCAAAGGATCATTATTAAGATACCAGTCAGATACAGCGGAGATATCGTTGTAAGCAACAACCCCATCCAAACCCCTACCTGCGAATTTGGCACCTAATGTTACAACCTTGAATATATCTTTATGCAAATATACTACAGTTAATGACCAGACAAACATAGAAAGTATGAAAGATAGCAATAAAAGGTTTTTGTTCCTAAGCAAATAAGCAAGTAGTGACAAAAGACCCATAAGAATCACAATAACCATAAGTTGTTTACTCGGTAACAAAAACTGCAATTTGTATTTATACTGCACTAATATATAAAAACCAATAAGGAGAGAACTAACAATTATTACCTGTTTCTTTGTAAACTCAAGAACAGATGTGTACTGAACAACAAACAATAATATCCCAAAGGGAATAGCAGAAACCAGTAATCTGGGAATAGCAGCGGGCCATAGCAAAGAAAGTATTAAAATAAAAAGAAGGTAGCTTCCAATAAACGTATTCTCAACAAGAAACTTTTTTATGGTATTAATTGATTGGCTTATAAATATAAAATACAAAATGGAACCACCACAAAAAGCAACGGATGCAAAAAATATTACTATTTCGTTTACCCCAAATACTCTGCCTGATGGCTCAGATAAATAAGAGCTTGTAAAAGGATTTCTCCAAATAAAGTATGGAAAAATCATTAAAACAACAGTTAAGGCATAAGATAAGACTTTACCTAAGTTTTCTCTTATTTGGTAGGTCAAGTTAACAAAGCCTTCTGAAAAAGTAATTCCAATCCCGAGTGCCCCAAAAAGAATAAAACCTTCAAATCTAGTTACTATTCCCAAGGATGTAATAAACCCTAATATGAAAATATTAAGATACGAATTAACTCTCTTATACCTTTTTATATAAACTAAAGTCGCCAAAAGTACTATTAATGCAAAAAAAACATCAGCATAAATTCTAAGTGACCAATATAAAAACACCGGGTTAAGTGCCAAAAATAATGAAGCTAAATTTGTTTTGTAATAATTATTTGAAAAAAACTCACTGGCTATTTTAGTGAACAGTATGAATGTTAGCGTGCTAATTAGTAACATTAATATCTTGCCCCATATAATAGGATCTACAACAGAGGGCCTAATGGAAAGCAACAGAGAATACAGAGGTGGCCTTTTCTCATCACTAGGATAATCAAAGGAGCGTAGGTACTCAGAGGCCCTTAGTATTCTGTACGAATCTCCCCACTCTGCAAAGTTAATGTTTAGTAAAAATAAGTGTAGTGTAATAAATAGTACAAATACAAAATTTATAGTACTTTTTTCATGGAAGAATTTATCTATATTAATTATCTGCTGAAGTGATTTTTTCATATACCTTTTCAATAATTTGCACACGCTTATCCCAAGAAAATTTGTCTATAATCCTATCCCTATCTACGTCAACCTCAGTTTGAACCACTTCCTGTATTTTGGCTGCAATATCCATAGGTTCCAAAGATTCTAAGTAAAATAGACCCCTAATGTCCTCGGATACTCTAAATCCTGAAGCTAATACTTTAACTTTACACGCCAAACTTTCCATAACAACCTTTGGTAAACCCTCCCAGCTTGAAGGAAGAACAAATAAATTTGACGCCTGAATTGCTATAGGAAGTTCTGGGTACGGAGTATAACCTACAAAAATAACCCGATCTGTTAAACCAAGCTCTGTAATTCGCTCTTTCATTCTCCCGATATAAGAACTATCCCCAGAACCAACAAGCAGAAGTTTGTAAGTTATGGGTAAGTTTGGTAAAGCTTCCACCAGTAGATGAATATTTTTTCTCTCAACCATCTTCCCGTAATTCAAAATAACAATATCTCTGGAATCCAAACCTAAATCTTTGCGAGTTTTTTCAAACTCCTCGGTACCTATCGGCCTAAATAAATGTGTATTAACACCAGTTTCTACTAAGTAACATTTTTCTAAAGAAGCGGAGTAAAACTTTACTGCCTCGTCTCTGGTGTCTTGGCTAACAAAAAGATGTGCCTTAGACTGCTTTATAGCTTGCCTATCAGACCACTCAGCAATGGGCCAAGACAAGTACTTAGAAATAGTCTTTATTGGTTTGTTCATAGATAAAAATTTAGCTCTTCTACCAGCTACAGTATTGTGAAAGTGAGAAACAATAGGTATAGATAATTCTGGGTGGTTTTTATTAAATATTGCGAGAAATCTACGATAAAGATAAATCCATGCACCAAAATGGCCATGTATATGAATAATATCTGGAGTGTTATGGGACCTCCAAGAAAGATAATATCCAAACATCAGTAAAGAAGTGGTAAAAAACCAGGTACCTTCAATGGGCTCTCTAATAAAACCAACCACAGAGGTACCTTTAGGTTCTTCAATTTTCCCAGCATTTGGCCACCTCGCACAAAAAACTGTAATATCATGACCAAGTAAGGCCTGAGAAACAGTCACCTCATAAGGATGTGGGCCTAAACCGTCCCAGGGTGGAGGCCAATCGTATACAATTCTAAGAATTTTCATTTTCTAAGCTTTCTAATAATTTGTTCGTATCTATCTGTCATCTTAGTAATCGTAAAATTCTCTGTTGCAAAATTGTAGGCTCCCTCAGAAACTTTTTTCCTGGTTTCCATTGACGACATAAGTATCTTTATTTTATCAGCTAAGTCTTCAAAATCTCCAGCATTTATAAGCAAGCCTGTTTTGCCGTTTTTTATTGCGTCAGTTATACCTCCCATGTCACTTGCAATAATTGGTAATTTGGAAAACTGCGCCTCAATAATAACCATCGGTAACCCCTCTACTCGAATAGTTGGCAATACCAAAACGTCATTTTCAAAATATTTAGCCACCATGTCTTTGTACAGTACCTTGCCATGCATAACAACATTGTTAATGCTGTCTTTCATAACTTGCTTGGATAGATCTTCATAAGCGTCACCTGTTCCATAAAAGTTTATCTGAAGTTCGGGAAATTTTTTAGCCAACCTTAGTAACTGAAATACCCCCTTAGATCTGTCAACTCTTCCAGAATACATCACTTTAAGATTCCTGGCTGTTTTGAAAGTTCTCTGAAACTTCTCAAATGGGTTAGGGTCTATACCGTTATTGATAACAATAACTTTATTCTCTTCAACAAATGTCTCATTGATCAAGTTAGTTTTAACAAAATTTGAAACTGCCACATTGACATCCGAACCATGTATAAACTCTCTTTGCCTACCAAAAAAATTTCTTAGAGTATATAGAGTATTAGGCACAAAACGTAGGTAAGATTTAAGAGATTTAGCAGAAGATAAGTAGCTTTTGTATTCGCTAATTGTCGTTCCATGTGAGATTGAAATTATTGATGCTTTTACAAAGCGTCTTCTTTTTATAACACCAAGAGCGGCAGAGCTTTGAGAAATAATGATATCAAAATTTCTTTCAGTGTCCTGCTTTATAAAATGGTCATAAGATTTCTTAAACCAGCTATTAGGGTTTATAAATGACAATAGTGAATTTGTGTAGTCACAATTGATAAATTCATACCTTACCCCAAATTCATTCTTGTCAGAAATTGTAAGTTCAAGTTGGGGGGAGAATACTGTGACTTGGTAACCTCTTCTAGCTAATTCTTCACACAATAATTTGTTTTGTGTTTCCATACCACCGTATGTTTTGTGAAACGTGGTGGATTTTATAAAAACAGCAATTTTCATAAGGTTATTGTACATGATATTATTGTCTTAATTAAGAGAGGACTTTTGGTGAAAGAGGAGAGAATCATGCTTTCTATTGTACCAGCAAGAGACTGGCCAACTATTAAAGTTTCAGACATAACTGTGGCAATGGAGGAAAATACAGCTAAGCTTATGTTTAGAGTTAATGATACTGATTATAGCGCTATGACCAGGTTCTATATTCCTAAAGAACTGGCTGAATCTAGTGAAGTTATAGTTTCTTTCCAGTATCCTAGAGGATATTACATTCTGGATCCTGAAACTGGTAAGAGGTATTATCCTTGCTAGGCTTTTGTTTTGGTTTTGTAGGACGGCTTAGGGGCCGGGTTATTGAGCTTCGCTCCAATAACCCGGCCCTACCTAATATAAATCAAAAAAACACTGACCCACAAAGCTATAAAAATAAACACTACTCCAGAAAAAGAGTCTGCAACGAAGTCACATTAACATCTAGATCAAACATTACCTTAGCCCTATCGTAAGCTTTTTGACCAAGAGATTTTCTAAGCTCAGGACTTACAATAAGCTTCTCCAGGCCATCAGCTAAAGAATATGGATCTTTTTGTTTAACTAATACTCCTGTCTCGTCATCTATAAGATCGGTAATACTACCTGCTCTTGTTGTTACAACTGGAACTTTAGCCATAGAGGATTCTATAACAAATGTAGGAACTCCATCCACGTCCCCAGTCCCTGTCTCAATACTTGGATGAGCAAATATATCTGCTATCTTAAAATATTCCATAATATCTGCGTTAGATACTCCTTTTCCAGCACCAGGTATAAAAACAGTATCTGATAAACCCAAAAAATTAACCATATCTACTAGCTGTTGATATAAAGGCCCCGGCCCTACTATATGCACCTCATGATTTACCCCACGCTCCTTTAATGTTTTGGAAGCTTCTATAAGATACTTTAAACCTTTCTTTTCAACTAAGCGTGAACCTGCAAAAATAAGTGGTCTTGATGGCTTTACCATCTTAGGCTCTTTAGCAAGTAAAGAAGTTAAATTCATCCCATGATATATCTTATGAACATTGGAAGCATTCTCTCCCTTACTAAGCTCTATACACTTGCTCCAAGCATATGTATTACAAATAGAAATAAACTTTGCCCTTGCTACTTTTTGAGGTATTAACTCGCCATCAACAAAAACATCTCTAGCGTGTCCAGATATGCTAAAAGGCTTGGCTAGTAAAATTGATACAAACATGACTATTGTAGATGGATAAGACAGAAAATGTGAGTGAATATGATCGGGCTTAAAACTATCTATAACGTATGCATAGCCAACTGATTTCAAAAAGTAAATCATATTTGATACAGCCAGCTTCGGGCTATTTACACTAAATATAATAACCAAAATATCGTGAAGTCTTCCAAAAGATGAAATTAAATACTTAATCCCCCGAAAAAAATCCAAAATACTAATATCTCTAAAGGTAACCCTTTCGGTCAAATTAGGCGACAAAAAACCGCTGGCTTTCTTCACACTGAGAACTCTTACATCTAAAACACCCAAATCCACCAACTTACTTACTTCACGTTCAATAAAAGTTTCGGTGAGCTTCGGAAATTCTGGTATAAAATATAGTATCTTTTTCATCTTTATTGGACTCCAGGTGTCGTATCAGAAGTACTCTTCCTACCTATTCCATAGTAAGCAAAACCATTCTTTAAAGCCTCAAATGAGTCTACCTTATTTCTTCCGTCAAATATCACAGGCCATCTAACAGATTTTCTCACCATATCTAAATCTAAACTACCAAACTCCTGCCACTCAGTAAGAATACAAATAGCATCCACTCCCATAACTGCTTTATAAGGACTTGTGAAATACTCAATGCTTGAATCACCAAGCTCCTTTTTACCAGTCTCTAAAGCTTTAGGGTCATATGCATTTATCTTTGCACCCATACCCCTCAAAGCTCTAATAACCTTTATTGCTACAGATTCTCTAACATCATCAGTATTATCTTTAAAGGAAAGGCCAAGACAAGCAAAAGTCTTACCTGTTAGGTTCTCGCCATACATATGAACTATTTTATAAATGTATGCATTTTTCTGAGCTTCGTTGGCACTTATTACTGAGTCCAGAATTTTAAAATGGTAACCATAATCCATAGAAGTTTTGTATAAAGCGGATACATCCTTAGGAAAACAGCTGCCCCCATAACCAAGCCCAGCATTTAAAAATCTAGGTCCGATTCTTTTATCCAAGCCCATACCCTTAGCAACCATAGATACATCAGCACCAGTCTTCTCGCACAGCTGACTTATTTCATTAATAAAAGTAATCTTTGTAGCCAAAAATGAGTTAGAAGCATATTTAATAAGCTCAGCTGATCTTAAATCACACTCAACTATAGGTGAATTTAGGTGCTGATACAAAGCTTTCATCTTTTCCAAAGCTCTCTTACTGTCAGAACCTAAAACAGTTCTGTCTGTATTCATCATATCTTCTACGGAAGATCCTTCTCTTAAAAATTCTGGGTTAGAGACTACATCAAACTCTATTCCTTTTTTAATATTTTCGCTGATAATTCTTTTTACTTGTTCATTTGTACCAACCGGAACTGTACTCTTAACCACAATAACCTTGTAATCATTTATATGAGTAGCAATCTCCTTAGCAGCGGCATAAACGTAGGATAAATTTGCAGAGCCGTCATGATCCTGAGGGGTACCAACACATATAAAGATGATCTCTGAATTTCTGACACCATCTTCAAGATCTGTAGTAAAGCGAAGATGCTTATTCTCCACATTCTTTAACACTAGTTCTGAAAGTCCAGGCTCGTATATAGGCATATCCCCAGCTTGGATCCTCTCTATTTTCTTTTTGTCTACATCAACTCCGATAACTTCGTTTCCCCAATCAGAGAAAACTGTAGCACCAACCAAACCTATATAACCTGTACCTATAATACATAACTTCATAGTTATTTATAGACCCCTTTCGAGTAATTAATTTTTACTAATAAAACATCTCTGGCCATTTTTAGTGAATCAGCAATAGGGTTAAGTCTGGTGGTCTTGACGTACTGCCAAGTTACAGGAACTTCCTTTACCCTAAATCCAAGTTTTTTAGCAATATATAACACCTCAACATCAAAAGCACCTAAGTAAGCATCTTTTATTTCCAAAGCCTCCGGGCCATATACTTTAAGCTTTGCGAAAAGTTGTTTAGCTGCATCTTTTTTAAATAATTTAAATCCACATTGAGAATCCTTTATCCCTGGTAATAAAACTGATTGCACGAGAAGGTTAAAAATCCTGCCCATTAAATGTCTATAAAAAGGCTCACCCACTCTATTAGCACCAATGCCTTCTCTTGAAGCTATTACTAAATCATAGTTTTGTTCACTAATCCACACATACATTTTCTTTAACTCAGACATTGGGGCAGACAAATCAGCATCCGCCACATAAATAAAATCCCCCTCAGCAGTCATAACACCCGACCAAATTGTAGGACCCTTTCCTCTATGAGAATTATCGACAAGTTTAATTTTAGGGTGCTCTTTGGAAAAATCCCTAACTAACGATGCAGTACTGTCCACACTTCCGTCATTACATACAAGAACTTCGTAATCAGGATTAAAATAATCCATAAAAGAAACAACATTAGAAAGAGTATTTATAATTTTATCTGACTCATTATATGCTGGTATAACAATAGAGAACTTCATTTCTTTTTCCAGATTACCCTGCTATACACTGTATAGTTCCAAATAAGACCAAATACTATCCCAATGAAAAACGCTACATTAGAAACAATAAATGTATCGCCAAAGGTATCTGTAGAATAATGCACCAACTTGCTCCTAACCAAAACTGGTATAGCAGAAGATGCAATATATATTATAATGCCAACTAGTTGTTTGGAAAACCTCTCAATCTTTCTTTCACCAAACGACCAATAATTATTAAGCATAAAAGTAGTAAACATTGCTATAGCGCCTGATATAAGTGCAGATAACCCGGATTGTCCACTTAAGTACCTAGCAAAATTAAAGATTAGTATATCTACAAAAAGTCCAGCAAAACCGACTATAGCAAATTTGAAAAAACTCTTACTTTTATAAAATCTAAGCAATAAAATAACTTTTAAGGAGTCCATGAAGTTGTTATTCTCCATCTTAGAGTCTCCCCGATCCCTTAACCCGAATTCTATAGGAACTTCCCTAAATTTAGCGCCAAGCAGAAACATTTTGTATAAAAGATCCATCTTGTATGCAAATCCTTTGGAAAGAACTTGTGAAAAATCAACCTTTTCTAGAAAACCCCTAACCCTTGTGCACTTAAATCCTGAGGTAAAATCATTAACATTATAAATACCAAGTACTATCTTTGAAAAAATGCTCCCCCCAACACTCAAAAATTTCCTATAAAACGCCCATTCTTTTGGAATAGAACCCCCTGCCACAAATCTCGAGCCTATTATATAATCGTAACCATTTTCCAACTCCCTTACTAACCTAATCACATCTTTTGGATCGTGTTGGAAATCAGCATCCATTTCTACAACAGCATCAGCATTCAAACCATTCATTGCTTCTTTAAACCCAGTTATATAGGCGCTACCCAAACCACGTTTTTCTTTTTCAACTATAATGTGTACATTGGAATTATTAGACATAACAGTCCTCACTTCACTGGCGGTACCATCAGGAGAATTTCCATCTACTATCAAAACTGACCACTCATGTTCTGGGTATTTGTTAAACTCCTCAAAGAGAGCTGGTAAAAGGAGACGAATATTTTCAACTTCGTTATAGGTTGGTATTACTAGTGTTATTTTCATAGCTCAGACATTTAACGCAGCTAATAATAACACAAAAACCAATAGTCCAAACGATACATATTCAAATACTATATCCTTAGTAAGTCTTTCGTGAATTTTGTGATGAGCTATGCCCCAAGCTAAATAATAAATAGAAACTAATAACGAGATTATGACCTTTGCCAAATACGAGTACCTAAAAAAATAAAACAAACTAAGTAATACGCAAAAACCCACTATTAAACCCATATAGTGTAATAAGTTGTTCTTTTTATGAAAAAAACTTCCCATTACAATACCCTCCCAGGAGCCATTACTAACCAAACACCAGCAGCAGCTAAAACAAAATACACTATATGTATCATGGTATTTCCAGTTAGTTTTATAATACCCTGTCTACTAGAGTACCACACATCAAGCATCAATAAACTAAGCACAAAACCTATTATTACAAGATTTACTGCTAAAGAAGTTTTGCTAACATCAAAAAATTTGTTATCAGAAGGACTAAAACTTAAATCAACATTCGCAAGCTCTTTAATCTTTTCAGGATTTAGAACTTTTGGAGCCAAGTTTGTATCTGTAATTAAATCAGAGGATTCACTAATCTCCCGTAGCTCCTCAGAGCCCTGAGAAGTAAGAGCGTCGCTACCATCAGTGTCAACAGTAGCTACAGCAGAAGGATTGCGAGCCTTGCCAAACATCTGTACAACTAAAGTTGTCTCGTATCCATCTAACTCACCATTAACAACAGCAAATCCAACTTCGGTGTAGTTTTTGTTAAGTAGATTTTCTTTGTGAGACGGAGAGTCATACCATGCTTCTACTACTTGCTTGGAGGTATTAAAATTCTTTGCTAAATTCTCCCCAGCATAAATATAATCATACTTTTCTGCTAGTATAAAATCCCAAGGTGTAGTACCGTCTGGAGATACATGTGCCCAGTAGTCATTAGTAAACATATGCTTGGCCTTACCTGAGGCCGCTTCTGATAAGGCACTGTTTAAGGTAAGCACTCCTAAACCAGATTCTATTCTTTTTTTATTAGTTAGATTTAATAGTTCATCAACCTTAATATCAGAGGCGTAGCCCAACACACCAGGCGCAACGGTGGGCAAAGTTTTCAAAAACCCTAAGGAAAAAATTGCCAGTAACGCATATACTACTAAGTACTTAGCTCCTAACAAAACAGCTCTGTTACCACCAAACTGATTTGGAAGGAAATGGTGTAGAAATGTATATTTTTTTATAGCTTTAGGATTTCTTCTCCATGATGTAGCTACTACTTTAGCGGCTTTTGGCATTAGGGAAATTATAACATTGGAAAGTGGGTTAGTATCAAGGGCCCGTCTTTGGTAATTGCTACGGTTGCTTCAAATAGGGCAGAAAGGCTCCCATCTGCTGTTTTAATTGTCCATCCATCTGAATCAATTTTCAGTTTCGGGCTACCTTTTTGATAAATAACCTCAATTGCAAGGGTCATACCCTCTTGAAGTTTAGGTCCTGTAGTGAGTTTCCCATAACCCGGCACAAGCGGATCTTCGTGAAGTTCATGTCCTACTCCATGGCCTACTAATTCCCTAGAAACTGTGTATCCCCATTTCTCAACCATTTTCTGTATTGTATTTGAGACAAACCCCATAGGGTTACCTGGCTTGCAATTTGCTATTGCAGAACGTAGAGCCTCTATACCTACATTTAAAAACTTCTCTTCCTTTAAAGTACCTACTTCAACTGTATATGATAGGTCTGTGTGTAAACCTTTATATAAAGCACCAAGATCTATACTTACAAGATCACCGGTTTTTATTTTGTAGTTATTTGGTAACCCGTGAACAATGCCATCATTTACGTTAATACAGGTAGTAAAAGCGTAGTCGTCAACCGTTTTAAAAGAAGGAGAACCTCCTTTAGAAATAATGGCCTTTTCCGCAATCCTGTCTAACTCAAGAAGGGTAATACCTGGGTGAACATGCTTCAAAACTTCGTTTAAAGCATAAGTACTTATGGAACCACACTCTTTCATTATATTAATCTCAGAATTTGTCTTTAACTTCATACAATATTTAAATTAGCGAGTGCAAAAACTGTACTCCTAAAAACCTCTTCAATAGAAGGTTCTGCATTAATCTCAACGATTTTACCCTCATTCCTATATTTTTCAATAACAGGTACCGTCTCAGTAAGGTATATATGAAGCCTGTTCTTTATTGCTTCTTCTTTATCATCTTCACGCTGAATTAGCTTATTTCCACAAACATCGCATATATTATCTGTTTTTGGTTTGTTAAAAAGTACGTTGTAAACTTTGCCACATGAACTACAAGTCCTTCTACTGGAAAGCCTTTTAAGAGTTGTTTCTTCACTTATATTCAACAAAACAACCACATCAAATCCAGGATCATATTTATTAAGATCATCGACTTGTCTTGCCCACCCATCCATAACAAAACCTCTCGAGTATCTTCCGCTTTCAAGCTCTGCTTTTAGTACATAAGCAACCTCCACATTAGGAGCTAAGTTTCCTTTTAACATTGAAATATGAATATCCTTATAGTACGGAGAACTAGAGGGCAAATCACGAAGTATCTGACCGACAGAAATTAGAGGCAGCTCAAACAAACTACTTAATTTCTCACCAATTGTACCTTTACCACAGCCTTGTGGACCAAGCATTAAGATTTTCATGTTTTAAGATTTTAATGATGCTAGTATATCACTGCTCTGACTTCTGAATTCTTTTTCAAGCTTCTTGTCTAACTCTTTCATTGCATCATTTAGGAAGTCTTTTAACTCCTTGTCTTCGACACCGTCAAAAGAAAGATTCAAAACCTTCCTATCACCACGTAACACTATGACCATACCATCCTTCTCTTTTCTTATAACCACGTTTTCCGTTTGCTTTTTTATATCGTCCTGCATTTTTTTAAGTTTTAGTAGTTTTTTTGCTTCATCTAACATATATTTTTAGTCCAAAAATGAATTATAATTTCTGCTTACTGTAAGAGACTGAATTTGCCTTAGTGTCTCTATTATCACAGAGACAACGATCAAAAGGCTAGTACCTCCAACAACATAATTAGAAGTATTAATAAAATTACTCAGTATGTAAGGCATAACGGCTATTAAACCTAAAAATACAGCCCCAACTAAAGTAATTCTGTTTATTATACCTGCTAAATACATTGTAGTAGCCTTACCAGGTCTAATACCTGCTATGTAACCACCTCTTTTTTTAAGATCATCGGATATCTTCTCTGGATTAAATTGGATGGAAGTATAAAAATAGGTGAAAGCTATTATGAGTAAGAAGTATAGAACATTGTAAAGTAATGATGTACTTGTGAAGTTTCTTGCCAAAAATAACCCTATCTCCTGTACAGTCTGATTAGGAATAGATTGTAATCCGGGGGCCAGCATAGAAGGCAGGATAACTAAAGAAACTGCAAAAATGATAGGAATAACACCAGCATTATTGATCTTAATAGGTAAATAATTTACTACGCTTTCGGATCTAATACCTTTTCTACCATATTCCATCTTAATATTTCTTGTCCCTTCATTAGCGTATACTACTCCCATGACAAGAAGGAAAGTAGAAAACCCTAGAATCAAAAAAGAAAATATATTATCAGAATTTAGTGTAGTCACAATTTGTGTAAAAGTTGTAGGAAGACTCGATATTATTCCCGCAAATATCAAAAGAGAAATCCCCTGACCAACCCCATACTCTGTAACCAATTCACCAATCCACATCAAAAGCATTGTCCCTGCTGTTAATGTAGCAATGAGAATAGACAAAGACCATACATCAAGCTGAGGAATCACACCCTGCCTATTTAATAAAAAATATAAACCGTAAGCCTGAAATAAGGAAATAGGTAAAGCCAGAAGCCTCGAATACATATTTAGCTTCTCTCTACCTTGTTCGCCTTCTTTCTGCATTGCCTCAAGCGATGGAAACATAAAAGTAAGCATCTGAATAATAATACTACCTGTGACGTAAGGATTAAGGCCCAGAGAAACAACAGAAAAATTCTGGAAACCTCCACCTGAAAAAACATCAAATAAACCAAGTAGGGGATTTGCATTAAAGAGAGATCTTAAAGCTATGAGATCAACAAAAGGTACAGGAACATGTGCTAAAAATCTAAACAAAAAAATAACTAATAAACTAAAAAGTATTTTATTTCTAATTTCAGGTTGCTTTAATGCGTTAAGCATTTATAATTTGGGCTTGTGCTTTTTCCGCTTTCTTCTTAGCAGATTCAGAAAACAAAAAGCCTTTTAAAATTAGTTTCTTATTTAGATCACCGGTACCAAGCAACTTTACCTTAGACTTGGAAGATCTTCCTAAAAATCCCTTTTCTATCAATTCTTTTACTGTGATGGTCATACCATCATCAAAAACATTCAATTTAGAGATATCTAGATCAACAACTCTTAAAGCTCTTCCATTTTTAAAACCACCGATTTGAGGTATTCTCTTGTATAGAGGTACCTGACCACCCTCAAAACCAAAAGGAACGCTATTCCCACCTCGGGACTTTTGCCCTTTTTGACCTCTACCTGTTGTATGACCACCTTTACCAGACCCTATACCCCTGCCAACTCTTTTAGCGGTTTTAACTCTGTTTTTTAATCCATTAATGTTAGAAATATACATAACTAGCTCCTTAACTTCTTAAGCGCGTTTATGGTGCACTTAACATTACAAATCTTGTTGTTAGACCCAAGCATTTTACCGGAGATATTTTTAATCCCGACTAACTCAACCACGGTTCTAACAGAACCACCAGCAATTATTCCAGTACCTTCAGGAGCAGGCTTTAAAATAATCTTTGCGGAACCGTACTTTTCCTCGACGGGGTAAGAGATAGTGTCTCCAGAAATGTTCACTTTAATCATACTTCTTCTTGCAGCTGATACAGCTTTTTGCACAGCTGTCTGAACGTCGGAAGCCTTACCAAGCCCAGTACCAATCATACCTTTTTTATTACCCAGCAGTATCAAGGCATTAAAACCTATCTTACTCCCTCCTGATGTTTTTTTAGTGGTTCTCTTAATTTGAAGCACCCTTTCCTCAAACTTCTCCTCATTTGGATTTGCTGCTACAGGCCTTCTATCTTTTCTTTCAAAGTTTTTCTTAAACATGTAAACCTCCTTCTCTGGCACCATCTACTAATTTCTGAACTCTACCTTTATATACATAACCGTTTCTATCAAAAACTACCGATTCAATACCCTTTGATTTTGCTTTTTCAGCGATTTTCTTACCTAACTCAAAAGCAAAATCTGATTTATTAGAGCCTTTTGTTGGCTTCATGGCCTCAGCCATAACGTCAACTAATGTAGTACCTAATTCATCATTGATAATCTGAGCATATGTGTATCTGGATGACCTAAATACAGATAGTCTAGGTCTTTCAGCTGTACCAAAAATTTTACTTCTTATCTTAAGCTTTCTTTTTTCCCTATTACTTTTTTTATGAATTAATTTATACATATACGTTAGGCCTTTCCGGACTTACCAGCCTTTCTTCTAATATATTCAGATTTATATTTTATACCCTTACCTTTATAAGGCTCAGGCTTTCTAATCTCTCTTATTTTAGATGCTACCAACCCCACTAATTGCTTATCAGTTCCCCTAACTACGATATTTTGTTGGTCTTCTACTACTAGTTGAATTCCTGCCGGAGCTGGATAAATAACTGGATGTGAATAACCTACGGTTAATAAAACACCAGTTCCTTCTTGCTTAGCTCTGTAACCTACTCCAACCATTTCTAATCTCTTTTCAAAACCCTCAGTTACACCCTTAATCATATTATTAACTGTAGCCCTAACTAGACCCCAAAAAGCATTGTAACCCTTAACTTCTCTCACTACTTCAAAAGTTATAGTATTATCAGCTACTACAACTCTTATCTCCGGTCGCACTGTGGAACTTAACTCCCCCTTAGGACCTTTCACATTAACCAAATTGCCGTTTACAGTAACTGTAACTCCCTGTGGTATATTAATTAGTTTTTTTCCAATTCTTGACATATTGTTACCCCGTATTATCTAACTATGCAGATAACCTCCCCACCTAACTTCTTTTTCTTTGCTTCAGAACCGGACATAATCCCTCTTGAAGTAGAAACAACCGACATAATGGCATCTTTAGAAAAAGTCTGTATTTCAGAAACTCCTCTATATATTCTTCTACCAGGTCTTGATACTCTTTTTACATCAGTAAGCTTCATACCAAAAGAGTCCTTAGCAATCTCAAGACTCAAACTTTTATAAGGCTTTCCTGACTCTTTAAAAGTCCTAACTTCGGTTAAAAATCCTGCTTTCTTTAAAGATTCAGCTATTGCTTCGCATTGCTTGGTATAAAAAACCTCCACAGTTGACTTACCAGCCATCGAACTATTTTTTAATTTATTCAACATGTATGTTACTTTATCTAATGACATATTATTACCAGCTCGCTTTCTTTACACCAGGAAGCTCACCTTTGTGTGCAAGCTCTCTAAAACATTTTCTACAAATGCCAAATTTTCCCATGTAACCTCTAGGATTACCACAAATGTTACATCGATTTCTTTCTCTAACCTCAAACTTTGCCCCTCTCTTATGTTTTTCTATCATAGATTTTTTAGCCATATTATTTAGTATCCTTTCTGAAAGGAAAACCAAGTCTCTTCAAAACTTCACGGTTCATATCTGTATCGGAAGAGGACATAACAATAGTAACTTGTAACCCTCTAATACCCTTGGTCACATTTGCATTTACTTCAGGGAAAATAGTATGCTCTCTAATACCCATAGAGTAATTTCCGTCTTGGTCAAAAGATTCTACACTAATTCCTTTAAAATCTCTAACTCTTGGTAAAACAATACCAATAAGCTTATCCATAAATGCCCACATCTTTTCGCCCCTTAATGTTACGGTAAGACCAACTATATCACCCTTCTTCATCTTAAATCCAGCTTCGGACATCCTAGCCTGCCTTTGAAAAACTTTCTGGCCGGAAATTTCAGATAGTTCTTGAGTAAAAGATTCAAAAGCCTCTTTATTATCTCTGAAAGAACCTACACCAGAGTTAATACTTATCTTCATAATTCTAGGCACTTCCATGACATTACCAAGTTTAAATTCTTTTTGAATGTCTTTTATTATTTCTTTTGTATATTTTTCTTTAAGTCTATTCATATTTACTTCTCAATAACTTCCCCTGTCTTTTTTACTATTCTGTACTTTTTACCTTCCACTATTTTGAAACCTATTTTTACAGGTTTACCTGATTTGGAGTCTACAAACATGAGGTTTGAGACATTAATAGGTCTTTCTACTGAAATAAGACCTCCTTCTTTTGACAAAACTCCCGGCTTTACATGCTTTTTAATCTTGTTTACACCTTCAACAACAGCTGTATTCTTATCTAAAAAAACCTTAAGGATTGTACCGGTCTTACCCTTGTCTCTACCTGCTATTACTTGTACTTTATCGCCTTTTCTTAATTTCATATGATTACCATACCTCCTTAGCTAATGATACAACCTTCAAAAATCCTCGGTCCCTTAGCTCTCTAGCAACGGGTCCAAAAACTCTGGAACCAACCATATTGCCATCTTTATCAACAATGACAGCGGCGTTATCATCGAATCTAATGTAACTACCGTCTTTCCTTCTGTACTCTTTTCTGGCTCTGACAATCAAAGCCTTAACAACGGAGTGATCTTTAACAACACCTACTGAAGAGGCACCATTAACAGCACAAACAACCACATCTCCTACGTAAGCATAGATTTTTTTAGAAGCCCCAGGAATACCAATAAGCTTTAACGCTTTGGCACCTGAATTATCTGCTAATTTAATTATTGATCCTCTTTGTAACATATACTTTATGCTTTCTCAGAAACCTTTTCTTTTACAATCCAAGTAACATCCTTACTAAATGGCTTTACTTCTTCTATAGCTACTACATCGCCTAGCTTTGCACCAATTTCATTTCTAGCTTTTAACTTCTTTGTAACCTTAACTACTTTGGAGTAGATAGGATGTCTTTTAGTCATGTATACAGTAACTACAACGGTCTTATTCATTTTGTCGGAAGTTATAGTTCCGTTAAATATTTTCTTAGGCATTTTGTAAAATCCTTTTCTCAGTTAAAACTGTCTTAACTTGTGCAATTTGCTTTTTTAAAAGACTACCCTTCTTAACATTTTTTTCCTTACCTTTCAAGATGTTTAATCTATTCTCATCAGATTCTTTAATAAGCTTCTTTAAAGTCTCAGTCAGTTCTTGTTCAGTTTTTTTTCTTAATTCTGCTGTTTTCATATATTTTAAATCCTATCTTTATATACTACTCTGGTTTTTAAGGGAAGCTTTGCTGAAGCCTTAGAAAAAGCAGCCTTAGCAACCTCCTCTGTAACACCAAGCAGCTCAAATATGATCTTTCCCGGTTTAACAACGGCAGAATAATGATCAACAGGAGCCTTACCGGAACCCATTCTTGTTTCTGCAGGTTTTTTTGAGATTGGCTTGTCCGGGAATACCCTTATCCAAAGCTTACCACCTCTTTTTGTTTCATGAGCAATAGCTTTTCTGGCAGCTTCAATCTGTCTAGATGTAAGCATGCCCCTGTCTTCAGATTTTAAAGCATACTCACCAAAAGCTATGTAAAAACCTCTGACGGCTAAGCCTTTGTTTGTACCTCTTTGCTGCTTTCTGTATTTTACTTTCTTAGGTAGTAACATAAACGTCCTTAATAAAAATTACTTTTTAAATTCTCCTCTATAAATCCATACCTTTATGCCTATTGTCCCGTAAATCATCTGGCAATGTATTTGTGCATAATCTACATCGGCTCTTAGGGTCTGTGCTGGGATAGAACCCTTCTTCATAACTTCTGTTCTTGCGATAGAGTTACCTCCACTAAGTAGTCCTGAAAATTTAATTTTTATACCTTTTGCACCCTTATCCATTGCAGAAGTTATTGCTGAAATACCCACTCTTCTATAAGGCATTCTTCTTTTTAACTGCCGTGCTATGTAATCCCCTACCAACTGTGCCTCAATCTCAGGAGTCTTAACCTCTTCAGCTGTCAGCTTAATTTTAGACTTAGTCATTTTCTTAAGCTCTTTTTCTACTTCTTCTACTCCAGCGCCTCCTTTACCAATAACCATACCAGGCTTTGCAACTCTTACTGTTATACCTAATTCGTTGAGATTTCTCTCTATAGCAATTTCTTTCAAACCAGCTGCTTCAAATCTCTTCTTCAAGAAACCTCTGATATTTTGATCCTCAAGTAAGTATTTTGAATAGTTCACTTTGTCAGCAAACCATCTGGAGGTCCAGTCTCTTGTAATACCTATTCTAAAACCTAAAGGATTTATCTTCTGACCCATTTTATTTAGTCCTTTCCGACAAACCTACTATTAAATGACTTGTTCTTTTAAGTATTGGTCTATATCTTAGCCTTGAACCAGCTCTACCTCTTTTAAAAGTTGCACCACCGCTAACGTGTAATTCTGAAACGTACAGGTTACTCTCAGCCAAAGACAGGTTGTTTTTTGCGTTGGCTAACGCTGAATTTATAACTTTAAGAGCAAGTTTTGCGGCTTTTGTAGGATCAAAAGATAATATCAATCGGGCATCATGTACACCTTTACCTCTTACAAGATCCAAGATTGGTGCCACTTTCTTTGGTGATATTCGAGCACTCTTATATTTTGCGTAAACTAATGCTTTATTCATATACTTACTACTTTCCTTCTACTCCCTTTTTAGATGAGTGTCCTCTAAACTTCCTTGTATGTGAAAATTCTCCAAGTTTATGACCTACCATAGCCTCAGTAACAAATACATTCAAAAAATCTTTACCATTGTGGACCTCAAAACTAAGCCCTACCATTTCTGGTGTAATCGTAGACCTCCTGGACCAAGTTCTTATTGCTGACTTCTTTTCCGAAGTAAGCATCTTTTTGACTTTTTCCATTAATTTTTCGTCCGTAAAGGGACCTTTAGTTAAAGATCGTGACATTTTTATTTCCTTCTTTTAACAATCAACTTATCTGTATTTCTTCTTCGTCTTGTAGGAACCCCTCTTGCTTTTTTACCCCAAGGAGTCTTAGGAGTCATACCAACACCGTTATCTCTATAAGAACCTGCATGAGGGTGATCAGATGGGTTTGCCATAGCAACACCTCTTACGTGAGGTCTTCTGCCTTTATATTTCATCTTTCCTGCTTTACCAAGTACTGTATTTCGTAAATCGGAGTTACTAAGAGTACCAACAGTTGCTATACAAGATGTCAAAATCTTCATAACAGATCCACTTGGTAATTGTAAATTTACGAAAGCCCCATCCTTAGCTAGAATCATAGCTCCGTTACCAGCAGCTCTTACCAACTGACCGCCCCTACCTGGGTTTATTTCAACGTTATGAACAGTAGTACCTAAAGGTATATTGCCCAAAGGTAGAGCATTACCTGGCAGTATCTCAGCTTTTTCAGAAGCTAAGACCTTCATTCCTTCTTTTAAACCTTCCGGAGCCAAAATATATCTTTTTTCACCGTCTCTATAGTTGATTAATGCAATATTTGGACCTCTATTAGGATCATATTCAATACGAGAAACGATTCCTTCGATATCTTTCTTGTTTCTTTTAAAATCGATTATTCTATAAAATTTCTTGGTACCTCTAATCCTATCACCACTGGATATTTTACCTGAATTTCTACCTGCATTACCTTTTAAAGCTTGAATAAGACTTTTCTCAGGTCTACTTTTTGAAACCTCTCTTACGAGTGTTTTTCTAAATCTTATTCCTGCGCTAGTTGGTTTATAAGTTTTTATCATATGCTTATTAGAAGATTCTTGTTACTTCTCACTAACAAAGTCTATCTTTTGACCTTCCTTTAGAGTAACTATAGCCTTCTTCCTCTTGGCTGTTTTTCCAAATCTATTAGTCTTTGCGATTCTTCTTTTCTTTCCAGGCATAATAATTGTTCTTATCTCTGTTACGTCAACACCAAAAACACTTTTGATTTCATCCACAATAGATCCCTTTGTTGCCTGCATTGAAACCTCAAAAATATATCTATTTAAAGCGTTTAATGCAACACTTTTTTCAGTTACTAATGGTTTAATTAATACTTTATTTAGTCTCATATCTAGCCTTTAATGCTTCTACAGCATCTTTTACAAACAATACATTCTTAGAACTTAGTACTGAGTATGCATTTAATGTTTTTACATCTGATACCTCAAAACCTTTGATATTTCTTGTACTTTTTAATACGCTGGTATTTGTACTTTTAGTAACTAAAAGAGTCTTCCCTTTTATACCTAAAGCCTTCCTCAAATCTGACATAGTTTTAGTCTTCGGTGTGTCTAACTTCACTTCAGATAAAATCCTTACAGCATCAGCATTTATGTATTTTGAGATAGAGTGAATTAAAGCAAGTTGTTTCATCTTTTTTGGCATGTTTAGTGACCAATCCTTAGGTTTAGGACCATGTGAAATACCACCATGTCTCCAAAGAGGAATTCTAGAGGCACTAACACGAGCTCTACCAGTACCTTTTTGTTTCCAAGGTTTCTTACCACTACCGGATACTTCCGCCCTAGTCTTAGTTGAAGAAGTGCCCTGTCTTTGGTTGGCTAAATACACTCTGACATATTGAGCAATTAAATCTAAGTTTGGTTTGGCGCCAAATACTTCTTTAGATAACTCAATTGTTTCTACTTTATTTCCTTGTAAATCTAGTACATCTAATTTCATATTATAAAACCTTTAACTCAACTTTTGAGTTCCTAGCACCTGGTACTGGCCCTAAAACATAAACAAACTTCTGTGACTCGTCAATTTTTACTATTCTAATACCCTTTACTGTTACTCTTTCCCCACCAAGACGTCCTGCCATTTTTTTACCTCTTAAAACCCTACCTGGGGTCTGAGCTCCGGGAGAACCAGGTTTTCTTGGCCCATCCGACATACCTCTAGTCATTTCCTGACCTTTAAAATTCCATTTTTTCATGCCTCCAGCAAAACCCTTACCTTTGGAAGTACCAATAATCACCACATCCTTATTCTCCATATCTTTATTAAGATCAGAATCCGATTTTACTATTGTTACAGGAAGGAGTGTTCCATCATCCTGGAAAATTTGAGTCATATTTACTTTTATTCCTTTTAGTATTTGTTCCATATTCTTCCTAATTTCCATCAAAAAAGGCGCTACTGCGCCAATCGACTGTAAACGGCATTCAGTATATCACTTTTATGTGTTTTTATCCAGTATTTGCAAGCAAAAAAGGCTTTTCTGGGCCAGAAACCCTAAATTACTAATAGTACGGACAACCCAAGTGGCTCTATCACATCTTTATAGATATACCTACTCCCGCAGGAAGACTTAAGTGCGACAGGCTGTCAATTGTAGACCCTGTGGGATTAAGTATATCTATGACTCTCTTATGAGTCTTTAATTCAAATTGCTCTCTTGACCTCTTATCAATGTGAGGTCCTCTAATAACGGTAAATCTCTCGGTTCTAGTGGGCAAAGGTACGGGGCCAACCACTTTAGCCCCGGTTCTAATTGCAGTGTCTACAATCTTGGAACAGCTAAGATCCATAATCCTGCTATCATAAGCATTTAGTTTTATTCTGATTTTGTATTCTTTAGCTACCTTTGCCATAAATTTCTTTCTTAGGCTATTACCTTAGTGATAACACCAGCACCAACTGTGTGACCACCTTCTCTAATAGCAAATCTTAAACCATCTTCTAAAGCAACTGGAGTAATGAGCTTAACAGTAAGTTTGACATCATCTCCAGGCATTACCATTTCGACACCTGCTGGGAGTGTAATCTCACCAGTAACGTCTGTGGTTCTTAAATAGAACTGTGGTCTATAACCAGAGAAGAAAGACTTGTGTCTACCACCTTCGTCTTTGGAAAGTACGTAAACCTGAGCTTCAAACTCTGTATGTGGCTTAATTGAACCTGGTTTTGCTAAAACTTGACCTCTTTCGATGTCAGTTCTTTCAACCCCTCTTAGCAATATGCCTACGTTATCACCAGCTTGACATTCCTGCATTGACTTCTTAAACATTTCAATACCGGTTACTACTACCTTTTTTGTGTCTTTAATACCAACAATTTCTACTTCTTCGTTGATCTTAAGTACTCCTCTTTCAGCTCTACCGGTAGCAACTGTACCTCTTCCCATAATTGAGAAAACATCTTCTACGGGCATCAAGAATGGCTTGTCTAATTCTCTAACTGGATCTGGAATGTGATTATCTACTGCGTCCATTAAGTCTTCAATGGCTTTTACAGCAGCTGCATCACCTTCTAAAGCTTTTACAGCAGAACCCTTGATAACAGGAACATCATTGTAACCATACTTAGCAAGTAATTCTTTAACTTCCATTTCAACTAATTCTAGAATTTCTGCGTCTTGAACCATGTCACACTTATTCATGAATACCACAAGAGCTGGAACATTCACCTGCTTAGCAAGTAAAATATGCTCTCTGGTCTGAGGCATAGGTCCATCTGGAGCTGATACTACCAAAATAGCACCATCCATTTGTGCAGCACCTGTAATCATATTCTTAATGTAATCTGCGTGCCCTGGAGCATCAATATGTGCGTAATGTCTTTTTGCAGTTTCATACTCTACGTGAGTAATATTAATTGTAATTCCTCTGGCTCTCTCTTCAGGAGCTTTATCAATGGAATCATATGCTCTAAATTGAGCCTGTCCTTTTTCTGCTAATACTTTTGTGATAGCAGCTGTCAAGGTTGTCTTACCATGATCGACGTGACCAATAGTACCAACATTGACGTGTAGTTTATTTCTTACGAAATCAGCCATGTTTGACCTTTCTAAACTAAAGACTTATTCCTAGCGCGTAAACCTTCAGTTTAAGTCTTAAATAATTAATTATTTACAAAGCAATAGTGCAACTGTCTTTTTCGCTAAGCGGGTCAGAACTTGCCACGCTAAAGCACTAGTAGTTAACAGAGCTAGTTGTATAGTTAACCAAAAATTGTAATCAATTGCAAGACTTTTATGTAGTTTCTTGCTTATTTTAAAACAAATTTGGCACTAAGCAAGTAATTTACCTAAAAATTCCTCTGTTTACTTAAAACTATGCTTTTAGACCGAGTCTTTTAGCCCTACTAAAAGTACACTGCAATATGTGACCAGAGGTAAATCGCGATTTAGTTCGCAGAAATTTACTTCTTAGTTGCTAACTTCTCTACTATACTTGCTGGAACCTCTTCATAATGACTTGGTTCCATAACAAATGCAGCTCTACCCTGTGTCATACCTCTAAGCTCAGTAGCATACCCAAACATCTCTGCAAGTGGTACGGTTGCAGTAATAACTCTAGCATTACCTCGTGTTTCAGTTCCCTCGATCCTACCTCTCTTACTAGATAAGTTACCGATAACATCCCCCATAAACTCTTCAGGGGTTGTAACCTCGACCTTCATTATAGGCTCCAGCAAATAAGGCTGTGCTTTTCTCTGAGCATCTTTGAAAGCTTCCAGACCTGCAAACTTAAAGGCCATTTCGGAAGAATCTACTTCGTGGAAAGATCCATCAAATAAGGACACCCTTACATCAACAACAGGATATCCAGCTACGACACCAGCCTGAATAGCTTCTCTAACACCTTTTTCAACTGCCGGTATATACTCACGGGGTATAGATCCACCTACAATCTTATTTGCAAATTCAAAACCTTTACCGCGTTCCAAAGGCTCTAGCGTAATAAATACATGACCATACTGCCCCCTACCTCCCGACTGCCTGATATATTTACCTTCTTGATCTACTTTATTCTTAATACTTTCTCTATAGGCAACCTGAGGTTTACCTGTATTTACTTCGACATTAAACTCTCTTCTTAATCTATCAACGATAATTTCTAAATGTAATTCACCCATACCGTAAACTAAGGTTTCGCCAGTCTCTGCATTAGAACCTACTTTAAATGTGGGGTCTTCTTCTGTAAATTTCTTTAAAGATTCACCCAGTTTATCTCTATCTGCTTTTGTTTTTGGTTCAATAACAAGACCTATAACCGGTTCTGCAAAATTGATTGATTCAAGTACTATTGGGTCTGACTCAGAACAAATCGTATCACCTGTTGTAGCATCAAGACCTACAGCAGCTCCAATCTCACCAGCAGAAATTTCTTTAACTTCCTCTCTGTGATTTGCATGCATTAAAAGAATTCTACCTATTCGCTCTTTCTTGTCTTTTGTGGAGTTATATACATAAGAACCTGCTGTAATCTTTCCAGAATAAACTCTAAAGTAAGTAAGCCTACCTACAAAAGGATCCGTCTGAACTTTAAATGCCAGAGCAGTAAAAGGTGCCTTATCATCCGCTTCCATCATTATTGGTTCTTCCACACCAGACCTATAACCCTTAACAGCACCAACATCTTTAGGGCTTGGTAGGTAGTCGATGACACCATCTAACATTTTTTGGACTCCAACATTAGCAAGAGATGCTCCAGCAAATACTGGGTAGATTTTTGTTGTAATAACCAACTGTCGTAAGGCAGATTTAATCTCATCAATAGAAATCTCTTCTCCAGATAAATATTTCTCAATAAGCGCTTCATCAGATTCACAAACCTTTTCTACTAGTTTAGTTCGATATTCCTCAACCTTAGAGACCATATCAGAAGGAATTTCAACTTCCTTGATATCATTTCCCATCTTTCCTTCGAAGGTATAGGCTTTTCTTGTTATAAGATCAACAACTCCGTTAAAATCTCCTTCAAAGCCAATTGGTAGTTGTACAGCATAGGCATCTTTGGAAATCCTCTCATGAATTGAATCCATGGACATGTAGAAATCCCCGCCTAGCTTATCTAATTTATTTGCAAATACGATTAGGGGTACGTGATATTTTTGAGCCTGTCTCCAAACAGTTTCAGTTTGAGGCTCGACACCCTGAGAAGAATCCAACAGGATTACACCGCCATCTAATACTCTCAGAGATCTTTCTACCTCAGCCGTAAAATCAACGTGTCCCGGAGTATCTATTATGTTTACCCTACAATCTCCCCAAAAACAAGTAGTAGCTGCCGAAGTAATTGTAATACCTCGTTCTCTTTCTTGGGCCATCCAGTCCATAGTAGCAGCACCTTCGTGAACCTCACCAATCTTATGAGTAACACCTGTATAGTATAAAACTCTTTCAGTAGTTGTAGTTTTACCTGCATCAATATGAGCAATAATCCCAATGTTTCGGATTTTTTCTAATGGATAATGTTTGTTTATTGATTCTGCCATATTTTCTTTCTTTGGTGTCTCTTTGTGAGACTCGCAGAGATTCTGCACTAAATTTTTACTTTATTTTTCTGTCCTTTTGTTGGGTGGGCTAGGTTTGTTTTGGGGCGGGCCAAAGGCCCGCCCCAAAAACACAAAACCTAATTAAAACCTACCAAAATGAGCGAAAGCTCTGTTAGCTTCAGCCATCCTATGAGTGTCGTCTCTCTTCTTAATAGAAGAACCCTGACCCTCATGGGCATTCTTTAACTCTTCAAAAAGTCTATCAACCATAGGTTTACCGCTCTTACCTCTGCAAGAATCAACAATCCATCTTACAGCAAGGGCTTCAGATCTTTCATGCTTTAAAGGCATAGGTACCTGATAAGTAGCTCCCCCAACTCTCTTAGATCTAACCTCTTGAGTGGGCATAACATTCTTAATTGCTGCCTCAAAAAAAGTCAACGCATCTTTCTTGTCGGCTGAAATCTTCTCCAAAGCCCCATATACAATAGACTCAGAGGTAGACTTCTTACCATGCAACATCACGGCATTTATTAGTCTTGATACAACTTTAGACTTGTAGATTGGGTCAGTTAGTATTGGTCTTTTGATTTGTGACTTACCTCGCATAAATTTCTCCTAATTATTTCTTCTTAGCAGGTCGTTTAGTTCCATAAATGGATCTAGAAGTTCTTCGCTTCTCAATACCCTGCAAATCAAATTTACCTCTTACTATAGTGTACTTGATACCTGGTAAGTCTTTAACTCTACCACCTCTTACTAAAACAACAGAGTGTTCCTGCAAGGTATGACCTTCTCCAGGTATGTAAGCAGTTACCTCTCTTTTATTAGAAAGCCTAACTCTGGCAACCTTTCTTAAAGCAGAGTTTGGTTTTTTAGGTGTTTGAGTTTTTACCTGCAAGCAAACTCCCTTTCTAAAAGGCCCCGGACTTACTTTGTTAACTCTTTTTTTGGAGTTCCATATATCAGTAAGTGCTTTAGTCTTAACTTTTGCTTTCTTGTCGTGCCTTCCGGCTCTTAATAATTGATTAATAGTTGGCATAAAAATTGTTTCGCAAAATTACCCTAACCTTGCGTCATCTCCTGTTGGAATAAGTCTTCCAATAATCACGTTTTCCTTAAGCCCCAACAGCTTGTCAACTTTACCAGAGGCTGCTGCATCGGTCAATACACTACTTGTCTGAATAAACGATGCTGCAGACAAGAAAGAGTCGGTGTTCAATGATGCCTTGGTTATACCAAGCAAAGTCATTTTTGCAGTAGCAGGAGTACCACCCGAAGCTAATACTTTCTCGTTTTCTTCAACAAATGAAGCCTTAGTTACAACCTCACCTATCATTAGATTGGTATCACCAGGTTCTTCAATTTTTACGTTGTTAAACATCTGTCTTACAATTATCTCAATGTGCTTGTCGTTTAAAGACACACCCTGAGATGTATATACTTTCTGTATTTCAGAGATAATATACTTCTTGGTTTCTTCAGGACCTACTGTTCTTAGTAAATCAGTAAGATCCAAGTTACCTGATGTTAACTTCTCACCTTTAGCAACTAACTGACCCTCCTCAACAATTATTTCGGACACAGGGTCTACCATGTATTCCATAATCTGATTTTCCTCAGATTTGTCTACTGCAGTTACAATAACTCTTCTTTCATCACCGTTCTTGTAGATCTTAACCTTACCTGTTGTTTCACTCATAATAGACAAAAACTTAGGTGCTCTGGCTTCTACTAACTCTTCAACCCTTGGAAGACCTTGAGTAATATCTTTACCAACAATACCTCCGGTGTGGAAGGTTCTCATTGTAAGCTGTGTACCCGGCTCACCAATAGACTGAGCTGCAGCAACACCAACAGCAGAACCAATCCTTACATCTTTTTTAGTTACTAAGTCCATTCCATAACACTTCATACAAACACCTCGTCTTGTCTCACAAGCCAAAGGAGATCGTACATAGAAAGATTTAACACCGGCGTCTTCAAGTTGTTTTACATTATCTCTGTCAAGAAGAGTACCTTTCCTTAAGATGATCTTGTTACCATCTTTTATATCAGTCGCTAAGTATCTTCCTACAACTCTATCTGCAAAAGAATGTAGTACTGTAGATTCTCCGACGGTAAATAATCTGCCATGTTCAGTCTCACAATCCTCTTCTCTTACAATTACATCTTGAGCAACATCAACAAGTCTTCTTGTTAAATAACCTGCATCTGCGGTCTTCAAACCTTTATCTACCAAACCTTTTCTAGCACCTCTAGCACCGACGAAGTATTCAAGACCGGATAAACCAAGCTTAAAGTTACCTAAAATAGGTAAAGGTACGGTCTTACCTGTAGGATCTGTAATCAAACCCTTAATACCTGCTATTTGTTTAACTTGATCTCTTGAAGCTCTTGTAGCACCTGACCTAACTAGTACTTTAACTGGGTTGTCGGCTTCTAGATTATTCCATACTTCATCATCAATCTTAGAAGTTATAGTGTTCCATGCATCCTCTGTAAGTCTTTGAGATTCATTTTTTGTGATTAAACCTCGTCTAAAGTTCTTATCGATCTCTAGTACTGCTTTTCTACCTTCTTCTATTAATCCAACTCTGGATTCTGGGATCTTTACATCATGTAAAGATACTGACTGACCAGAAATAGTTCCATACTTTAACCCAATATCTTTTAAGTCATCAATAAGCTTCACAATTACTGAATGGTCTTCCCTTTCAAATGCGCGTGCAATCAAAGCGTTGATCTTCTTTTTTGTCATCTCATCATTAACAAATCCAAATGACGTAGGGATAATCTCATTAAATACAACTCTACCGGCTGTGGTATCTACTAACTCTCCATCCAAGTTATACTTTATTCTTTGTCTTAACTTTAGTCTCTTACTGACCTCCAATAAGTGAGTTAGTTCTTCCTTACTGGAAATAGGTCGTGGGTAAGCTTCAAACTTCTCATCAATAGAAGTAATGTAGAAGATACCAAACAACATAATCTTGTTGGGTACTGACATTGGAGAACCATCAGATGGGTTTAATAGGTTGTTTGTTGAAATTATGATATTTCGAGCCTCATCTATAGCTTTCTCAGAAAGTGGTACGTGAACTGCCATCTGGTCACCATCAAAGTCAGCGTTAAACCCAGAACACACGCAAAGGTGTAGTCTAATTGCGTTACCCTCAATAAGTTTTGGATAAAATGCCTGTATACCAAGCCTCCAAAGAGTTGGAGCTCTGTTAAGAAGTACTGGGTGATCTTTCACCACTTCTTCTAAAATATCCCAAATTTCAGCACCTCTGGCATCAAGTACTGTCTTTGCACTTTTAATATTTGGTGCAAAGCCTCTGGATAAAACTTCCCTTAACACGAAAGGTTTAAATAGCTCTAAAGCCATCTCTTTTGGTAAACCACATTCGTTAATTTTAAGCTCAGGTCCGTTAATGATAACGCCTCTACCAGAGTAGTCTACTCTTTTACCAAGTAAATTAAGCCTAAATATACCCTGCTTCCCCTTTAGCATGTCTGCGAGGGATCTTAGTTCTTTCTTACCCTTAGTATTTCGTAACTTCTGTCTTTGTTTTGAAGAATCAAACAGAGCATCAACTGCTTCCTGAAGCATTCTTTTTTCGTTCCTAATAATAATTTCAGGAGCACCTAAATCCAGCAATCTATTCAATCTATTATTCCTATTTATTAGTCTCCTATAGAGTTCATTAAGATCTGAGGAAGCGAATCTACCACCCTCTAATTGAACTAAGGGCCTTAAATCAGGAGGTATAACAGGTATTACACCAAATATCATCCTATCAGGAGATATGCCAGATCTTCTAAACTGCTCTATGACTCTAAGTCTTTTTGCAATTTTTGCAGCTTTCTGCCCTCTTGACTCATTAAGCTCATCTCTTAGATCAGAAGCCAAAGCATTAAGATCTAAAGCCCCAAGAATACCCTGAAGCGCCTCGGCACCTATCTCTACCTTACAAAATTCATCTAGATAATCAGAAAGTGCTAATTGCTCTGTATCACTTAAGATACTGTGCATCTCAACCCCTTCAATTTTCTTTTGCATTATCTTGAAGTTTCTTTCGGCTTCTTCAAATTTCTTATCAAATGAGACTTTAAGTGTTTGAACTTTTTCCCTGAACTTTCGGGAAGATTCACTGGAATCTAAATCGTCTTTCTCAGATACTTTGTGGCCTAACTCTTTTTCAAGATTTTTTTGAGCTATATCATAGTCTCTATTTATTCGAGACTTTTCCTTCTCTAAGTCCTTTTCGATCTTGGCGATTGCGTTTACCTTCTTGGTACCATCAATCTCAGTAACAATAAATGATGAGAAGTAGATTACAGATTCTACATTTCTTGGGGACATATCAAGAAGCAAAGCCATCTTAGAAGGCATACCTCTAAAAAACCAAACATGTGCAACAGGTGTTGCTAATGTTATATGACCCATTCTTTCTCTTCTTACTTTAGAATGTGTAACCTCAACACCACACTTATCACAAATAACACCTTTGTATCTAATACCCTTGTACTTACCACAGTGACACTCGTAGTTTTTTGCGGGTCCAAAAATCCTCTCATCGAATAGCCCTTCTCTTTCAGGTCTAAAAGTTCTGTAGTTTATTGTTTCTGGTTTGGTGACCTCACCATGAGACCAAGTTAGTATCTCTTCATTTGAAGATAGATATATCTTTATTGCGTCAAAGTTTCTGAATATGTTTAAGTCTTTCATAAGGTTTCCTCCCCTTCATAAACTAATTTTTCTTCCACTTTAGGGGTTTCCTCGGATGGATTTTCTCCGTCTGTGTTTGCAGATTCATCAACTGGTTCTTCAGACATTATTGGCTCAATACCTAAACCTAAACCATTGAGTTTTCTAACCAACAGTTTAAAGGTTTCTGGAACTGTAGATTCTGGGATAGGAGTACCCTTAATCATTGAACTATAAGACTGGGTTCTACCTATTAGATCGTCTGACTTAATTGTTAACATCTCTCTAAGTACATGTGATGCTCCGTAAGCTTCTAATGCCCAAACTTCCATTTCTCCGAATCTTTGACCACCCATCTGAGCTTTACCACCCAATGGTTGTTGAGTAATTAAAGAATAAGGGCCTGTGGATCTTGCGTGCATCTTATCCTCTGACATGTGAATAAGCTTTAGTATATATGTATCACCTACAACAACTTCTTCATGGAAATAAGCACCGGTTCTACCGTCTATAAGCTTTACCTTACCGCTCACAGGTATGCCAGCTTCCATAAGCTCATTATCTATATCAGAATAGGGGAATTGCTCCAGAGAGGGAATTTCGTAAGTTTTACCAAGAATTCTACCTGCTGTTCCTAGGGGAGCTTCTAAAATTTGACCAACATTCATTCTTTTTAAGACTGCTTCTGAGGAGAAAACAATGTCTATTGTCTCGCCCTGCTCAGTATGTGGCATATCCACTGTAGGTACAATTGCAGAAATAACACCCTTATTACCATGCCTACCTGCTAACTTATCACCAATTTCAATCTTCTTCTGTTGAGCAACATAAACAGTAATTTCTTCCAAAGTTCCTGCAGGTAATTGCTCGTTGTCTTTCTTAGTAACTCTTTTAACATTTATAACAACACCGTGCTCACCATGAGGCATAACAAGGGAATTGTCCCTAACATCTTTAGCCTTCTCACCAAATATGGCTCTTAAAAGCCTTTCTTCTGCAGACAAATCTACCTCGCCTTTAGGAGCTACCTTTCCTACTAAAATATCACCAGACTTTACTTTGGAACCGATAGCAACAATACCATCCTCGTCAAGATTTCTTAAAGCTTCCTCGGAAACATTAGGAATATCTCTTGTAATTTCCTCAGGCCCAAGCTTTGTTTCAAGTACAGATATTGTGTGGTCTGTTACGTGTATTGAAGTAAGAATATCTTCCTTTACTAGTCTATCTGACAGAATAATACCGTCTTCAAATTCATAACCTTCCATAATCATGTAGGCAACTTTTACATTTGTACCAATTGCTAACTCACCATTTTGTACTGCAGGTCCCTCAAATAATGGAACACCCTTTTTTACTTTTTGGCCTGTTATAACTTTAACTACCTGATTGTAACAAGTGTACAAATTAGATTTCTGGAATTTTGTTGGGTAATATTCCCTGTTAATCTTTTCTCCGTTATATTTAACTATAACTTTAGCAGCATCAGCAAAAACTACCTCACCATCTGCCTCAGCAAGAGTGACAGCATGAGAATTTTCTGCAATAGCAGCTTCAATACCAGTTCCAACCAAAGGAGCTTCAGGCTTTACTAAAGGTACAGACTGTGACATCTGCTGAGTACCCATCAATGCTCTAGAAACTTCATCATTTGCAAGGAACGGAATAAGACCTGCATCAATACCTATAATCTGTCTTGGAACAACCTCCATGTAGGAAGCTTGATTAACATCGCCCAAAATAAAAATGTCACCCTTTCTAAGAGGTACTTGTTGATCAAGTATAAATCCCTTTTCATCTGTTTTTACTGAAGCGTCTGTAATAAAATGATCCTCTTCGTCGTATGCAGCAAGATAAACTACCTCATCGGTTACTCGTACCTTACCATCTATTTTCTCAAGCTTAAGGTAGGGGGTTTCTAAAAACCCATACTTGTTTACCTGAGCGTACATAGCTAAGTAGTTTATAAGACCGATACTTGGGCCCTCCGGTGTTCTTACCGGACAAATTCTACCAAAAGAAGAATAGTGTACGTCTCTAACTGCCATGCTAGCTCTTTCCTTGGTAAGACCTCCAGGACCCATTACAGACAATCTTCTTAAGTGGGTTAAGGAAGTTAGTGGGTTCTGCTGATCTTGGAACTGGGATAATTGACCTGTTGCGAAAAAACTATGGATATTTGCAGCAACAGCCCTTGGAGAAATCAAAAGTGATGGTTCTGGCAAGTCTTCTCTAGGCATCAAGCTCATCTTCTCTTTAATATTTTTTTCCATTCTCAAAAACCCCACTCTTACCTGGTTTTGAAGAAGCTCTCCTACTCCTATAACTCTTCTGTTTCCTAGATGATCTACCTCACTTACCTTACCTGTGCCATTATTAATATCAATAACTCTGGAGATAATTTTTACTAAATCCTCTTGCTGTAATAGTCTATGATTTGCATCGTTTACAATCTTTATGCCAAGTGTCTGATTTAATTTAAATCTACCAACTTCCCCAAGAGAATACCTTCTCTTGTTAAAAAACATAGATTCAACTAAAGCTCTGGCGTTCTCTAAAACTAGAGGCTCACCTGGTCGCATTTTTCGATATATCTCAATACATGCCTCATCAAAGTTAGACGCAGGATCCCTTGCTAAAGTAGACTCTATGTAGTTCAATTCAGGGTTTGTTTCGACAGATTTAAAAGCCTCTCTTATATCGTCATCTGTTGAAAGTCCAAATACTCTAAGCAAAGTAGTTACAGTAATTTTTCTCTTTCTGTCTATTTTAACGCTAATAACTCCACTTCTTGCAGTCTCTATTTCTAACCAGACACCGTTTTTTGGAAGTACCTTAGCACCTGCTAGTAATTCTCCAGTAATTGGTGATCTTTCACCTGAGAAAATAACACCCTCGGATCTTCTTAGCTGATTTACAATAACTCTTTCCACACCATTTACTATAAAAGTACCTTGAGGTGTCATTAAAGGAATGTCTCCCATGTATATTTGTTGCTTTTTATTCTTCTTTTTAAGGGGATCTTCTATAACTGCATCTAAGTACCACGGAGCATCATATGTTCTTCCGGTGTGTAATGCTTGAGAAATTGTTAAGTTTGGTTTATCTATTTGAGGGCTTGATAGTTTAACGAGCCACCCTCTTCCGGAATAGTCCTCAATGTTTCCGAGCTCCTCAAGAATTTCATTTAAACCTTGACTAAGTAACCAATCATAAGAATTTAATTGAACACTTGATAAATTTGGTAAAGGCAATACTACTTTTCTTTTTGAAAAACTATGTCGCATTAATTATTTTTCTTAAGATTTCTGCAAAGGGGGCCTGTCACCTTTACGAGTTATCTCATTTGCCTGGACTGGTAATTAACCTAATCCCGCCTTCCTTTTTCTCGCATAGAATCAAGAAAAAAGACAAATTAATATTCTTGGAAATTTCTTTATAAGCTCAAAAAATGGTTGTGTTTTTGGGTACAAAAACCCCCACTTTTGTGACAGGGAATAATTTAACAAATCCTATATAGTGTTGTCAAGGGTATTTAGATTCCCTAAACGTCAATACAGAAACTAATCCTTCTAAATACCTCCTATAACTTATAGTTTGAGCCCCTTTCTGCCCTTTAAAATAGTAATTTAGGCTATAAAACCAATTAAAGCACTCCAAAATCTCATTATCAAAGTATCTACCCAAAAAATGTACCCAGCAATTGCATTTGCAAAGTTTATATTACTCAATGAAAACTGATCATTCCTTTGATTTTGAGTGGAACTGGAGCTCTCACCAAGAACCTCAGCTTTCTCCTCGTAAAAATACCATCTCGTATCATCAGATTGAGCACCAAGAACACCAGTGTCAGGCACAGAGCCATCCTCAGGTAATATAGTAGGGGCTAGATCTAGAGTTTCCTCGTGTACAGTTGTCTCAGGTTTATTAAGAGTCTCTATCTTTTCTGGAAGTATCAAAAAAGAGGTTGATGCTAAATCTCTTACTACGTTTGTACCTCTACCATCATTTGCAAGCACTAAAGTAGTGGGTAAAAATTTAATTTCCACGGTCCCCGGCTTCTTACCTCTAAAATAAAGTGTAGTAAAAGCCCCAGTCTTTTCGGCATAACCTGGATTTGGAAGCCCCCCTGTCAGACGCACATACCCAACTTTGTTATCTATATCCTTTTGAACAAAAATCGTTGCAAACGATTCTTTTGTTGATATATCAATTAACTCTAGCATGGTAGGATCAAATCCTATATCGGCCTGGACAGTATTTATAGGAGTTTGAATTCCAGCAATCTCAACTTTAAATGGAAAAATCTCCCCAACCTCAAACTGACCCTTACTGGGAATAGAAAAAGTTACGGTTTTTTGTGTGGCGGGAAAACCCAGCATATAAAGTAATCTGCTTTCACCAAAAACTATCCCTACAGAAATAACTGAAAAGATTAGCAACAGTATTGAATTGGCAATAGCAGAAAAAAAAGACTTTGGGTGATCTCCTTCCGATTTCTTAATGGAAGTGTGGCAAACAGGACAATGCTCACCTTCTTTTTTTACTTTACAGAAAAAACATACGGTTTGTTTAGGAGCAACATACCACCAAAAAGTGTAAGTAATTGCCGCAAAAATACCAAATAGTGCAAATACATGAATTAAAACCCATGATGCAAAAACAAACGATAATAATTTAAATACTATAAAAATTCCCGGCAGTCCCATACAAATATGATATTACGCTTTGTGAGTAAAATCCATCACACAGCTAAAACTTATCTCCTATCGATATAAAAAAGCATAATTGAAAAATCTACTATATTACATTTAGTATCGTTATTAAGATCACAGGACCCATCACTCCCTCTCCAGGAACCTGTCCAAGTCTTAACCACATTAAATGCCTCATCTTTAGTAATAACACCATCTTTGTTAAGATCAAACTCGGAATATAGCACAGATAAAGGATTGAAAAATCTTTCAACCACATCTCTAATAAGATTGTTTGGAATGCTATCAACTATTTCTGAGATATAGTCATTTTTAACTGTTACAGTAATGGTTTGACTTTGCTTACTCTGTTTTCCAGAGCTATCGGTTGACCTGGCATAAACCTTTAGCTTTGAAAGTTTTTTTGAAGAAACATCAAAACTAACACTCCATTTTCCAGTATCACTTGCGATAGATTGAAAAGAGTCTGCTAATTTGTCTGTAAAAACGACGACAGTAGATCCTCTAACTGCATAGCCATAAACATATATTGTTTTGGTATCCTTCAAATACTTAGCATTAATTGTTGGAGGTAAAACTAAATTATACAAACGGATCTGAGTGCCGGATATAATGGCTAACTGCTGATGAATGGTAGGGGAAATTTCACCGTTTGGAGTCTGATAGTACAAACTTACATCTATGATGTCAGGCTCCAACGAAGTGACCTCCTTTGAAAAATTCCCATCTATATCAGACATTACTGTTCCAACTATGTTGCTATCTATTAATATAGTTACAGTGGATAGAGGTGGTGCTTGGCCCTCAACTATAAGAGAACCATAGGGCTCCCCAATTTGCATCGAAACTGAGATGTTTGTCTGGCCTACAACAACCCCAGTAAAAATAAATGAGATAAGTAGTAGAACACAAACGGACAGGTATTTGTTTATCATTTACCAAATAGAACTTTTAGCGCTTTACCTAATCTTTTTCGCATTTTAAAAATTATATAAAGAGCAAGTGATCCTACCACAACAACACCAGTCACAAGTTTATAGGGTACTACTGTAAAACTAGTGGAAGAAGTCAACAATTCTTTGTCAGCACCATAATTTAAGGTGGCAACCGCAGTATATTTTCCAAGTAAGAGCTTTGATTTCCAGACGGCTTCCATCCTTCTCGAAGCTCCGGGAAGAACATTTTTTGTTTCAACATCAATTGTTGTTACTTTATTGCCGAATATATCTGTAATAATTACACTCCCTGTAGGTTTTACATGAACGTTACCAGTATTTGTAAACTTTAGCTCCAAATCGACTGGTCCATATTCATAAAAACTCTGTTTAGCAACAAATGAATCAAATTTTAATTTCTCTCTAACATCACCAGAAACTTTAACAAGTAGCAAGGAACCAACCTCCTGGGCAACGGATGTACCAGTAGTGTTGTTATTGCTAACAGCAGTTGTTCTAAATATCACAGATCCAAAATGTCCACCAGGTTCTGCATTCGAAGGAACCTCTATAGTATAGGCAAATGTAAAACTTTGTTTAGGTTCTATTGTGGCAGTTACAGGAGTTACCGTAACCCACTTTGCCAGAGAAAAACCTGTTTCCTCATCTGTTAGTCCCACCGCCCCCTCGTCTCCAAGAGCTGTGAAATTTCTAGTCTCACTTGTTACAGTCATAGGCTCTTCTGAGAGATTCTGCACTCTAATAACATTACTAATGTCATCTCCAGGATTTGAAGAAACTTCAAAAGTAGGAGGAGATACAGCTATACCCATTGGAGTCACTTGTGCATGAGATTGTTTAATAAACAAGAAAAGTACTGATAAGAAGACTAGTAGCTTAGAAGTTTGTGTAGTGTATTTCATACCTAAACTACATTATATAGTCATTATTTTAGAAAAGAAAAGGGTTTTATGCTTTTATACAAGCAAATAAGTAAGTCTGGACAGGTTTAAACTCTTATTTTTGATAACTTGTAAATGAAGGCGGGGCCTGCGGCCCCGCCCTCCAAAAAACCTAAATCCAAAAACAAATCCTAATTAATAAAGAGGAACAGCAGTATAAATCACAGTGGTCGTGTAAGTAAGAGCCTCGGTCGTGCCAGCTACACCAACTTGATAACCTACTCTGGTTGTCTGAGAGCTAACAGCAGCATTACTGTAGGCAACCTCTGCATTTGAAGTTGTAAATGCTGCCCATTTATTACCACCGGAAGAAGTAAACCTGTCAGCTGTGCCAGTTCCTAAAGTAGCATCATTTGTTGTGTATCCAAAAGCTTCCGTACCCGCTGAAGAAAATGTAGCGGGTGTTGTGTTAGTACCTCCAGAAAAGTCAGCTATTGTAGGAGTTCCGCTGGCCAAAGCACCAGTGTATCTTGTGTAAACTGTATAACCAGATCCCGCGTTTGTTGTAACAGTCAGATCGTGAGCGGCAATAGCATTGGAGGCGGTAGTTACTCTACCAAATGGAACTGTAGTTGTAGTTGTACCAACAGAAGTGGTAGCCCCATTTACAGTTTGGCTTGAAGCAACAGCGGCTAAAGAAAATGCTAAGCTAGGGTCTACCGAAACAGTTACTGTTTGCCCATTAGTAAAAATAAACGCAAGTGTTCCACTGTCAATAGGAGTTGTGGAACAATCTGTATTACCATAAGTAGAAAATTGTAAGTAATAAGGTGTATCTACAGTAGAACCATTAGTAATTCCTGTAAGAACTACTGTCCGAGCAGAAGCTGAAGCAGGAGTCTCACCGGTACCATATGTTATCTCGACAGTACCATTAGCTGTAGCATCAACTGTCCAGCTTGCAGGAGTAGGTATGTAATCAGATGTACCACTTAAAGCAGCGCTTGTTGTCACCATACCTGTAGGTACTGTGGTACCAGTTGTGGTAGTTGCAAAAACCATATTAATACATCTGGTGGTGGAAGTCGTCACAGAACTGAAATCTACTGTGTAGGTAACGCTTGATTGGGAAGGTCTTGAGTCAGATGGAGTAACAGTACCAGCGGTAAGAGCTGCTGCATTAGCATATCTTGCAGTAAGAACTGCCCCTGACATGAAAGTTAGAATTAATGCTAAAGAAATAAATGATTTTATAGGAAAACTATTAGGTTTATATTTTAAAAATAATTTCATTTGGCAGGTTTCTGCTTCGATTTTTTTGGCTTTTGATCTGTATTTACATCATGCTTTAAGTCTTTCCCAAAAAGCACATGAAAAGCCACAAACAATCTAGCTCTCTTAACGATAAAGAAATAAAACCCAACTGTCAATATTATGATAAATGTACTTATATGTATTACGGGAATGGCAACAATTGTCTTGACATCGTAGTTCAATATTCTTCTGTCAGAACCATATTGTAGGAAAATACTAGCGTCGTATATACCAAACGGCATCTTTGGAGATACTAAATACTCTGAGGTCTTTTCTGTCTCAGGTAACACAACATTGGGTTTAATCTCGACACTATCGATAGCACCAGTAAGTATATTTTTTAATTTTAGTTCCCCAACAGGCAAAATATGAACATTCCCTGTGTTTTTTAAAACAATGTCAAAATTAATAGGATTCTTATATACAAATCGCGGGTATTTAACATTACTTATCTCGGCATTTTCTTTAATGTCACCTTTAACTACAAAAAAAGCCAGGACCCCCACTCTAGATGAAAGAAATGTGCTGTCAGAAGAAAGAACACTTTCAGGAACCAGTGGCTGAAAATATATAGTTGCGTAGTGACCACCCGGTTCTGCGTGTTTATCAGGAAGTATCATCACCTCAATTTCCTTATGCTCACCTGGTTGTAATATGAAATCAGCTGGATTAAGGGTAATCCAACTACTTGAATCAAATTTATCAGAGTCTGCATGGGATAAATCCTCAGTAGCAATAAAACTTCTTGCGAAAGCTTTCATTGGTATAGGAAATCTGGAATTATTGAAAATTTGGATCTTGGTTTTAGCTAAAGTATCGGGTGTTAGTACAGACTCTATTATCGCCGGAGAAACGCCGATTATGGAAGTTTTTTGGTCTGCACTAGTCTCACTATCGGCACTAACCTTAACAGGATATGACACTACAAAAACAGTAATTAATATAAAGGCAAGTGTTCGTAAAAGTTTTTTCATCTCTAGCATCAGTATACAGCGCTAATCGTATAAACAATTACAGTACTATAACTACCGGATACCTGAGTCGAATTAGTTTTGACCTGATAAGTAACTGTAAACTGCTCATTGGATATTGGGGTGCCAGTCACATTAGCAGTATGATCTGCAACAATATCCCCAGGACCAGTTAATGAGAATGGTGCGTAACAAGGAGGCGTACCACCTCCTGGACACGGACTATTTTGAAATTTGTTAGATCCTTGTACAGAGGTGTCACTAGATGTATAACCAAAACCTCGGTCCCCAGTTAACCATTCGTCTGGTGAAGCATAAGTACCCCCATCAAAATTTTGAATAGTGTTTGAAGGAAGTGAAGAATGAGTAAGAAGTGCTGTTGCATAAGCTCTAACCACATAACCACCATAGGCATTTGTAGAAGTTGTAAGAGTTGTAGTTTTAGTATCTGTAAAACTGTTGCCCACGTTTAAGTTGCTAAAAGTTACAGTATTTGAAGAAAGTGAAAATGTCACACTCGGTGATACATATATACCATCAGAACTTATAACAGGAGATTGTGTATTTCCAGCATTGTCCACTGCCCTAACATTAAAATAGTAGGGAACGTCTGTTTGCAAGGTTAATCCTGTAGCCGTTACGGATGTTGTTGTTCCATTATCTGTCCAAGTTCTTATAGTAGTACCTCCAGCAGAAGTACCAATGGAATATTGGTATTTGTTTAACCCGGAAACATTGGCGTTAAAGCCCGACCAGTTAGCAGAAAGCTGAGATAAAGATGTTGTAGAGAAATCCTCATCTACACCTGTATTTGTACCATCAAACACAGTGCCTCCTGTGGGAGCAGTTGTATCCACACCAAAATCTCTTGCAGATTCAGCATTACCCCCATACGAAACCCAACCAGAGTATAAACCACCTGCATCCTTAGCTCTCACTTGCCAGTGATATTCTGTGCTATCACTTAACCCTGTAACTGTTACAAGAGCTCCATCCCCACCTCCAGTCAGGGTTACTGGTGAACCACATGAGTCTTCTGTGTTTGAAAATGCAACTCCCACCGGGTCTACTTCAACACAAAGAGATACATCATCTGGATCATCAATATCATAAACCATAGCTTCAATCCTAACCTGCGTTTCATTCGTCCAATCCCCAACACTCATGTATGTTAAAGGTGTTTCTCTTCTTTGGGCAAGCTCATCAGGATCTGGACTTGGAGCATTATTTGATGATGCAGATATAGTAACCTCCGGGTACACTGAATAAGTAAAGTTTGTTGTAGAACCAACATTGGTAACCCTAAGACAATATACTTGGGAAGAAGTTGAGTTTGATGTTGCTTGGATAGAGTATTCTAATTCTGTGTAATAACCATTAGGTATATCTATAGCAACAGACTGGTTAGCCGGATAAGCTACTCCCCTACCTGCAGTAAATGTACCAGTTGCAGTAAGCAATGAAGAACTGGCACTAGCTTGATCAATGTATTGAGCAGAACCGACCATTTGAAAATGCTCAGTGGTTGCAGTAACAGGTACTGTTGTAAAGGTCTCATCCCCGCAAGTTAAACCAGACCTTGCAGCATACTCTAACAGGAACGGGTAATCATACGCCCCAGCCCCGCCAGTATTAGCCACTTCTACCCTAAGCCTTACCGTAGTGTTTTGGGGGAGTGTTGTATACGCAGTATCAATTGCAGCATGCCAGCCACTACTTGTATTTAAGGCTGCTGTGTCATCCCTCCATCTGTAGTGATTCTGGTCTAAAGTTATACCACCTAGCGCAGCATCATAAGTCACTACAAATAAGTAACTAGCGTAAAGCTCATCTGCTTGGTTTGCAGAACTGGTAATTTGAAACGTCTTTTCTTTCCAAGGTATGTCAGATCCCCCAGAAAACATTGTATTTGGCACATTGTGTGCCCTTGTTATTAAGTAACCTTCAGCAGTTGTGGTTGTTCCTTCCTCTCCAGTTTCTGTAACCGTAGTGAGATTTGCCCCAGCAGTTGTTGTATTTACACCAACAGTATTTGTACCAATTGTTATATTTGTGGCATCGTGTCTTTGTAAATCGGCAAGAACATATGTTGACCTGTGAGTTTTTGTAACTGGTTCTGATAGGGTAATAGAAATCGGTTTATTAAAATACTCATTAGCTACGGCAGAAGCTCCGGAGGGAGTACCACTATACAAAACTGTCTTTGTTACAGTACCCCCAGATGATCCTGACCAGGTAAATGTTATGTATGCTTCTACAGTTATTGGTGCGTCTCCTGTTGCTGATGCCCACTGTGTTTCTACATCAAGGTTAGTTGTGGAAGAAGAATAGTTTGCAACATCTTGGGATAGATCAAGATATACAACGGCAATAGCACCTGCTCTTATTGTATTCGTACCACCTACTGTATACGCTTGGGATCTTTCTGTACCTGCACCAACAGTTCCAAAAAGAGTCCAGGTATTTGCTTCCGATTCTGCCGCAAAGGCTTTATACCAAATATTTTTTACACTAAAACCTGTGTTGGAAATGGTTGTTGGTACTGCTGAGTTTGTTGTCTTTGTTACACCTGATGTTGCTGTTTGTTGAAGCATGAAGTATTGAACTGTTTCTGTTTGTGTTGCAGCTCCTGTTGAAAATTCATAAGTTACAACAAGCTCTCCCCCTAAAATGTTTATCGGAACAGTCCCATTTACTATATTCAGTGTTTGGGCTGTAGATCTTAGAAAATCAGATCCACCAACTGTTGGTCTCCATAGAGTCATGATATTTGTATCTCCTGCCTGAGCATCAATCCAAGCATATGCAGGACCTGCTGTACCTCCTGAAATTTGAGGTTGAATAGTTGAAGCAGTTGCTGAGTTTACCTGAGCATGAATCTCAAAGAATACATCACGGATATTTGCATCGGCTGTTGCATCGGGAATATCTGCAGTGTATGTGAAACCACAAGTTGTTGAAGCAGCACAAACTGCTTGAGTAGAACCCTCATCACCGGAAACAGAAGAATTCAAAGGAAACCTTACTGTCTTTGTTTCAGTATGAGATGTTGTTGAATAGTCTTGTCTATATGTTATTACAAGCTTCATAGTAGTCAAAGCACGGGCACCACCTGTGTGTCTAAGATACCCTCTAACACCAAGTCCTGCATTGAACTCCCCATCCGTTTGAAAATCAAAAAGTGATGTCGCGTCATACCTGGCTCTAAAACTTGAAGTTAAATCAGAAGCAGCCCTGTCTTGAATTAAAGTAGTTGCAGCTGTATCAATCTTAGTGTAAGAAGTACCAGCAGAGCTATTTGGTACCATAAGACCAACCCGTACATCAGTAAGATCATTTGCGCCGCCTGCTGTATTAATATGGAATCCAACATCTAGATATGCATGTGTAACCCTAATACCACTACCTTGAATGTATACTGTTTTTGTACCTGCTGTTGCTGCAACTGTATTCCACGAAGAACCCGCATACACAAGTGCATTAGAGGCTCTTGTAGTATTATCAGTCGTAGCAGTACCTGAAGCATCACCACCAAGTACATACTCAATTGTTCGCATATGCTTATTGGTAGTAAACGCTTGTGGATCAGTTGCACCAAGATCGGCGTCATACGTTACATAAAGCTCAAAAGATACATAAAACTCATCCGCCTGATTAACATAAGCTGTTGCCGTAAAACCCCTATCCCTCCAACCTATCGTGGAACCATCAGAAAAAAGTGTGTTACTAACATTATAAAAAAATGTAGGGAAATATCCCTCAGCGGTTGTAGTTGTTCCTTCCTCAGCAGCCTCAGTAATTGTTACTATATTTGTTACTGCGTCTGTTGCATTTAGTCCAAGTCCCACAGTACCTGCCACTATATTTGTGGCATCAGCTCTTGACATATCACCTCGTAAGTAAGAAGACCTATGGGTTTTTGTTACCGTCTCTGGAAGTGACACAGTGAATGGAGCGTTGTGGTTATTAGATGCAGTAGCCTGAGCACCTGCATTAATTGCACTGTATTTAATAGACTTAGTCATAGTACCCCCAGATGATCCTGACCAGGTAAATGTTATGTATGCTTCTACAGTTATTGGTGCGTCTCCTGTTGCTGATGCCCACTGTGTTTCTACATCAAGGTTAGTTGTGGAAGAAGAATAGTTTGCAACATCTTGGGATAGATCAAGATATACAACGGCAATAGCACCTGCTCTTATTGTATTCGTACCACCTACTGTATACGCTTGGGATCTTTCTGTACCTGCACCAACAGTTCCAAAAAGAGTCCAGGTATTTGCTTCCGATTCTGCCGCAAAGGCTTTATACCAAATATTTTTTACACTAAAACCTGTGTTGGAAATGGTTGTTGGTACTGCTGAGTTTGTTGTCTTTGTTACACCTGATGTTGCTGTTTGTTGAAGCATGAAGTATTGAACTGTTTCTGTTTGTGTTGCAGCTCCTGTTGAAAATTCATAAGTTACAACAAGCTCTCCCCCTAAAATGTTTATCGGAACAGTCCCATTTACTATATTCAGTGTTTGGGCTGTAGATCTTAGAAAATCAGATCCACCAACTGTTGGTCTCCATAGAGTCATGATATTTGTATCTCCTGCCTGAGCATCAATCCAAGCATATGCAGGACCTGCTGTACCTCCTGAAATTTGAGGTTGAATAGTTGAAGCAGTTGCTGAGTTTACCTGAGCATGAATCTCAAAGAATACATCACGGATATTTGCATCGGCTGTTGCATCGGGAATATCTGCAGTGTATGTGAAACCACAAGTTGTTGAAGCAGCACAAACTGCTTGAGTAGAACCCTCATCACCGGAAACAGAAGAATTCAAAGGAAACCTTACTGTCTTTGTTTCAGTATGAGATGTTGTTGAATAGTCTTGTTCATACGTAATAATAAGACGCATAAAAGTAAGTGCTCTGGCACCACCTGTATGCTGCAAAGATCCAACTGTTGCAAGACCCGCATTAAATTGGGAATCATTTTGAGTTGCAAAAAGTGCAGTAACATCGTAGTAAGCACGATATGCGTTAGTAAGGTCTGAGGTTGTCCTATCTTGAATAATTGGAGCTGTCGCCATACCTACTCTAATGTCAGAGCCTCCAGCGGGACCGTTTGCTACATCTAAAGTTACATCCACATCAGTTAAATCATTATTACCTCCTGCTGTATTAATATGGAATCCTACATTAACGTAGGCTTGTAATACTTTTATACCCGAACCCTGAATATAAACAGTTTTTGTACCCGCTGATCCCTTAGTGGTATTCCAAGATGTTCCAGCATAAACAGTTGCAGCTGAAGCACGAGACGTGTTATCAGTAGCTGCAGTACCTGAAGCATTACCACCAAGTACATACTCAATTGTCCTGGTATGTTTACCGGTATATGTTGCAGCATCTATTGCAAGTTGCCATTTCCTAAATTCCATAAAATATGGAGTTTCCCGGGTAGTAATTTGCCCAAAATTTTTTGAACTAACCGAAGAAGATGTAGACTCAGAAGTTTCTATAATAGAAACTGTACTTTGAGAGGATTCTTCAACTACTGGAAGAACTTCGGTGAACTCCAAAGACTGTGTACTTTCTAATACATCAGAAGTTTCCACAAATGATTTCTGACTTGTACCAAAATTACCCGCTACATCAGTAGTAATAACCTCAGGAGTAACATCCAGAGAATTTGATATAAGTCTGTCGTACCTATACAACTTTAACTCACCAAGTGTATAAAAATTAGGACTTATGTCAGGTGAATCAAATACATAACCTATGTTTAAATAGCTCCCACCACTAACACTTACATCCCATATAAGTTTTTGGGTTTTCTCTTCATAATTTGGTTCTACCCTATCATATTCAAGTACAATAGGGGATTTAGCAACCTTAAAATCTTCAGGTACAGTCTCTTCAATTCTCCCCTCAAAACTCTCACCAAAATAGATATTAAAGGTTACGGGATACGGATCAAAAGGATAGATCCTTGTCGAGGTTAAGCGCTCAATATCAACTAAAATGTCATCAGAAACCTTTATATTATCTAAAATAGAATATGTGCCATTTTTAGTTGTCGCAGTTAGTTTTAATTGGTAATCACCTAATTCTTTAAAAACAAATCTAGTCTCATAATCAGGATTTTCTGTAAAGGAATGAAGAAAGCAATCATCATTTACAATAATATCTCCATTCTCAGTAGAAAGTTTCCCAACATCCCTACCATCGCTTGCAAAAACTTCCAGTAAAACATTAGCATCACAAACCATCATCCCTTGCTCATCAAGAACTCCAATTTGAATCTTCGCAAGCTCTCCTACTCTGTAGACGGTTTTATTTGTATTTATAGCAAGTACACCCCACGTAAAATCTTTTTGAAAAATTTCAAGCCCTCGTTCTTTAATAACAAGGGTATATTTTCCGGCAATCTTTCTGGAAAAGTTTTTGAGTTTAATCTCACCTAGTGTACTGTCATAATCAAAATCCACAATTTCCTTACTCTTATTAGGTAATTCAACATAAGCCGTAAAATCCTTTGGATTATAATCCCCAATGTGCAGTACCACATCATCATTACCTGGGATAGTTTCTGCTTCAAAATGGAAACGGGAAATCTTCTCTTCTTTTGCCCTAGATACAATTCCGGAAGCTATAGCTAAACTGAAAAAAATAACTGTTAGTCCCAGTATAAATTTGTATGCAGAAATACGCTGGTAATCTTTTCGTAACTCCTCTAGCGTAGGCAGAATCTTCATAAAATGATGATATCAAAGCTAATTATTTATTGCTATATCAAGAAATTACAGTTACCAGGCATATAGTGATATGCTTTTATTCTTAGGTAACATTCCCAAGCAAAGCTTAGTTATATAAGGCAAAGAAATTTTGAGAAGGTACGCAAAAAATATTAGAAAAATGATACTTTATCTAAAGGCCAAAATCTAAAAACCACTCTTCCTAAAATCATATCTTTTTTTACAAAACCAAAATATCTGGAATCCGCAGAGACCTCCCTATTATCACCAAGTACTAAATATTCACCATCTGGTATTTTTACTGACCTTCCTTCTTGAAAATACGAGCCAGAGGTTGTGCATGTAGCAGCATCTAAATAACTTTCTTCCAAAACAAATCTTTCGTCTTGGGACTTAATTTGCACAACACAATTAGATATCTTCACTATCTCACCAGGCAAACCAATAACTCTTTTAATATAGTCTACATTTTTGTCATTGGGAGGATTTAGCACAACAACTTCACCCCGTTGGTAAGTTTTAAGGTATTTCGTAACCTTTTCTACCAAAATTCGCTCTCCGGTAACAAAATTTGGCTCCATGCTTGCGCCCCAAACCATCTCCGGCATAGCAATAAACTGATAAATGACTGCTATAACAACAAAAGTAGTTACAAAAGTCTCAAGGCTCTCAAATAGAAATGATCTAAAACTTTTAAAAATCTGCATACAATAGAATTATACTTTATCACACGAAAATGAATAAATTCTTAAGACCACAGCTTAATGTCAAAAAGTCGTGACATATAAGTGGCTTCCTAATTAGCTACAAACTTTGCAAGAAAAAATCCACCAAAACCGTTATTAGGCATAATACGTTTTGAGAACCCTGCTGTAACCTTAGAACTAACTTGATCGGCAAATGAAACTTTTTTTGGATCAATTTCAATATCAACTATTGTTAAACCTAAATTCTTTTTTAATGCCCAACAAACAACATCTTCATTCTCTTTTGGGCTGTAAGTGCAAGTAGAATAAACAATCTGACCATGTGGTTTTAGTAATTTAGAGGACTCAGCCAACATCTTTTTCTGTAATTTTGATAATCGTGATGATATTTTTGTATTCCAATACTCAAAAGAACTTAAATTATTAAGGTCTAATTTTGATTCATTAGAACATGGAGCATCAAGAATAATACAATCAAATTTACCTAGTAAATCAGGTCTATAAACAGTAAGTTTTGAAACATCCGAGTATATGACATCAAAATTCTCAACACCCAAATTCTTAAGATTTGATGTTAATTTCTCAACCCTATTCTTATTGTTATCAACACACGTAATCTTAAGAGAATTGCCAGTTATAAGCTGCGAATAAAAGGTTTTTCCTCCCGGCGCTGCACACATATCTAGAACCATACCATGTGGTTTTAGAGAAAGTGTTGGAAGCAAACTCGATAGACCAATAAAGTATATTTTTCCCTCATCAAACATATTTCTAATAGCTGGGGAAATTTTAAAGTCTCGTGAGTCAGAAGTATAAGCAAAAGGAAGTGAGGTCTCTTTTATATCAAAACCTGCACTAATTATCTCACTTACTATTTTGTCTTTTGGGTATTTTAATGCGTTGATAACAAAACTCACTAATCTACCCTGTGGTAATAAAATTCTGTTTCTATATTCTTCGGAAAATTCCTCAAGTGATCTTTTATAAGCAACTGCTTTATCCGCAAGTTCCATAAAAATACTTCTTACTTACCATGACAATTTTTATACTTTTTACCGCTTCCACAAGGACACGGATCGTTTCTACCAATTCTCTCAGCTCCGGATGTTATTTTTTCTACCTTAAAAGCTTGACTCTTTGTTGCACTGGGGGGTTTAGATAAAAATTTCTCTTCGGAGACGCCACTTTCAAGTTCGGAGTGAGTATACTCCAGTTTTTGATTCTTTTGAGATATCGAGGCCTGAGGAGCTTGCTCAGCAGTAAATCTATTTATTCTTTCAGCAACTGCCTTGTAAATCTTTTGAACCAAAATCTCAAATCTGGCATGGCCCTCTCTCTTATATTCAACAATAGGATCTCTCTGAGCATAGCTTCGTAACCCAATACCCTCACTTAAGTCATCCATATCAACTAAATGGTCTTCCCACATTTTATCTATAACAGGAAGACTAAGCTGCATCACTAAGTTGTTCCAAACTTTTTCACTAAATCTGCTTTCGTTTAATTGCCATTTTTCGGAATCAAAATCAGAATTTTCAGATAGTTTCCTAATAAACCATTCTTTATACTCGTTATTGCCGCTACCTAGTTCAAGCACTCTTCTTCTAAATTTATAAATGACATCTCTGTGGACATTTATTACATCGTCTTTCTCAACAGCATGCTTTCGTCTGTCAAAGTTAAAACCTTCTACCTTCTTTTGGGCAGTCTCTATTGCACTACTAACAATCCCCGCTTCAAGAGGGGTGCTGTCATCAAGACCAAATCTGGTCATAAGTCCCTCCATCTGCGCTCCACCAAAAACTCTCATAAGCTCATCCTGCAAAGAAATGTAAAACCTGGAGGAACCTGGATCCCCTTGCCTACCAGATCTACCTCTTAACTGATTGTCTATTCTTCTGGACTCATGTCTTTCGGTACCGATAACATGAAGCCCCCCAAAACTTCTAACTTCTTCTCGTTCCATGTCGGTTGCAGGATCACCTCCAAGAAGTATGTCTACACCCCTACCGGCCATGTTAGTACTTATTGTTACTGCTCCTTTTTTACCAGCTTGTGCAATAATTAATGCTTCATGTTCGTGATTTTTAGCATTTAAAATTTCGTGAGGAACATTACGCCTTTTTAAAAGTTCGTGCAACATTTCACTTTTCTCAACAGACGTTGTACCGACCAAAACAGGTTGCCCAGTATTGTGTTTTTCTACAATAGCGTCGGCTACAGCCTTGAATTTTCCGGCCTCGGTCTTATAAATTACATCATTTTGATCAATTCTTTTAACTGCTCTATATGTTGGAATTGAAACTACATCTAATTTGTAGATCTTATAAAACTCCTCAGCTTCCGTAAGTGCGGTTCCTGTCATACCAGCAAGTTTTGAGTACATTCTGAAATAATTTTGATAAGAAATTTCGGCCATGGTTCTTGACTCTTGTTGTATAGCAACAGCTTCTTTTGCCTCCAAAGCCTGATGAAGACCATGAGAAAATCTGTTTGAAGGTAGAATACGCCCTGTAAACTGATCAATAATTAAGACCTTCCCATCTTTTACAATATAATCTTTATCCTTCTGATAGAGTGTGTAGGCATTAAGAGCCTGCTCAATCAGATGAACCATTTCAAAATCCTGCTCATATAAATTACCTATGTGAAGCATATTCTCAACCCGCCTAATACCAAGATCGGTTAGGGTTGCAGATCTAAATTTCTCGTCTACCTCATAATCCGTACCTTTTATTAAATTCCTAACTATAGAGTTTGCATGACGATATCTCTCAGTTGCCTCATTAGAAGATGTAGAAATAATCAGCGGTGTTCTTGCCATGTCAATTAATATAGAGTCAACCTCATCCACAATTGCAAAATAGTGTCTCCCCCACTCTCCTCTGGGATTTGTTTGAGACATATCAGATAAAAAGTAAGCCATGTTGTCCCTTAGATAATCAAATCCAAAAGCGTGGTTAGTTCCGTAAACAATATCACACCTGTAGGCTTCTTGAGGTTTTACTGGACGCAAGTGTTTTGCATATTCATCTTGAAACTCAGTACTTGAATAGGAGGGATCATATACATATGCTGTATCTTGCATAATAACCCCAACACTGACGCCTAAGTAATCATATAAAGGGCCCATCCAACCGGCACCGTGTCTGGATAAATAATCATTAGGTGTTACCAAATGAACACCAAAGCCCGTAAGAGAATTTAGATAAAGTGGTAGGGTTGCTGTAAGAGTCTTACCCTCCCCTGTTTTTTGTTCGGAAATTTTTCCCTGGTGTAATACTATTCCTGATATTAGTTGAACATCGTAGTGTCTCTTATCCAACGCTCTCTTAGAAGACTCTCTAACAAGGGCAAAGGCCTCGGGCAAGATCTCATCCAAATACTTCTTGGCCTCCTCTAGAGTCATCTTGTGAAGTTTTGATTTCCATTCGGTGGTCTTATCAAAAATCTGTTCTTTTGAAAATTTAGAAACTAAATCCTCAAATTGGTTTATTTTTTCAACAATCGGTTTTATTTTACTAAGCTGACGCTCATTTGAATTAAAAAGAGTCTTAAACATAACTTAGCAATTATAGCATTAGGTTAAAGGGTTATAACCAAGTCAGAAGTCGGTTACAAAAGAATTAGTAACAACCCATATTATTACAATATGTGATAGAATCTCATTCAAAGGAGATGGAGATGTCTGGGAAAAGATTTTCTCTTGTCATGCTGTGGCTAATTACAGTGCTGACTTTCGTGTGTATTATTGTTGTGCCACTGCCTAACAGATATGAAGACCAAACCAAGGTTACTACAGAAAACAACGATTCGGTTAGTGTGGATGAGAGTACACAGATTGTCGCCTATTCAATTAGCCCATTTGGAATCTACGACAATAAAAGAATTACAGTTGTCAATAACGAACGCTTTTATGAAGATGCAGAGCTGTACTGGGTGAAAACTACTCTTACAGAAGATACAAGATATACTATCAAGTCAAATAGCACCGTCTATATTAACAATGTTGATGATACGGATACGTTAGTTGTCTTTTCGGACAGCAGAACCTACTTCTGGGTACCACTACTGATGATTTGCTTTGCTCTGATCATGGAAGGTTTAAATATGAAGTAAGAAGGTCCCTACTTTACTTACTTTGTGCTTTCCTAGGCAAGCTACTCTTAGAGGTAAAGCTAGAAATGAAATTTAAATAACAGGGTAACAAAAAGGCCCCAACTTTGATTTACGAGAAGTTGGGGCCGTCTTTAAACCTACTTCATGGCTTTATTCAGTAATTTTAGAGTAACATAAGAAATAATTGACTCATGAAACACATTAGGTAGGCTTATAAAGTACAATTTTACAGCGCTATCAAAAAGACTCATAGTGGAGAAATAAACTACTAAATACATCACACTTTGTGAAGCAAAAAGAATGTATATATATGGATTAATCCCTGTAAAGTCGTTAGTTACCAGTTCTATATAGATCAAACCCCCATACCAACTAGTTACTACTGCAGTAAAAACAGCACCAAGGATATGAAGGCTCAAAGTCTTTAATGTAACCTTACCATCAAAAAACACCACCTGATCTCTAAACAAACCCAGCATAAAACCGGTTAGTATGAAAATGGACATAAATACAAAATAAGTTAGAAGTGATCCTGATTTAAATAACCCAAATCCAACCATTAATGCTGTTATGATCAAAAATGCAGAGGTAAAAGCGATGGAACCAAATATATATAAACCTACCAAAACTTTTGGAAGTGTTCTTGCCATGCGGTCTCTCTTTCTTGCGGTATTATAACATTATTGAGGGTTTCTAAACAATTAGAAGTTAAAATATAAAATGAGCGCAATGACTAAAGCAAGTCTATAATAAATAAAAATATTTAAGCTTCTGGTCTTTAGATAATTTAGTAAAAACTTAATACACCATAACCCACTTACTAGACTAAACAAAAAACCAACAACAACCGGAAGTAGGCCTATATCCGCAATTTCACCAGGATCCTTAAATAACTGAAATAAGGCTGCCTGAATTGTAATAGGAACGGATAACAAAAAAGAAAATCTAGCGGCATCTTCTTTATTTAAACCAAGAATCATACCCCCACCTATTGTAGAACCCGATCTGGAAAATCCCGGTAAGAAAGACAGTAATTGAAATAGGCCCACTCCCAAACTTCTAACAGGCGTTAAGGATGTAGAGCTTGGTTTTGAGAAAAACTTTTGAGCAACAAACAAAAAAACAGTTCCAACTATAGAAAATAGTGCTACGTGATTAACTGATCTAAAGGAATTTTCTATGTAGTCTCCGTATAAAAATCCGATAATGTCAGCGGGTATTATTGCAAGACAAATGAACAAACCCATCCATGTATTTTTTGAATAAGCCTTATAGTTAAAATTGTATACTACCAAATCTGTATAAGCAGATTTTAATATACCCAAAAGGTCTTTCCAAAAAAATATTATAAGTGCAAGGGCTGTTCCAAAGTGAAGAGTTGTATCAAATACAAGAGGCTGCTCTGAAAAGTTAAGTAGCCTTGGTATTAAAATGAGATGTCCTGAGGATGAAATAGGCAAAAACTCTGTAAATCCCTGAACTATACCTAAAATTGCAGCTTCAAAAATTGACATGATTATTCCCTACAGTAAATGAGTACATTATCCGAGTTTGTCTTACCAGCAATTATTAAAGAATTAACATCTGTAAAAAAGTCGTGGAGCATTTCAATAAACATATTCACCTCATCCTGGTGATGACCATGATAGATTCTATTAAAAACAGCGAGTCCCCCAGGTTTTAATAATCTCTTTACCCCAGCAACAAAATTACCTGACCTTCCTAAATCCGGGTACTTATCTCCAATAAATATATCAACTACAACTGCATCAAACATGTGCTCAGCTAAATCAAATTTCTCTGGTTCCACAACAACCCTACAAGCATCATCAATAATTATTCTATGATTTGGTATCTTATCAACTTCAAAGTACTCTTTTGCAATACCCACCACCTGAGCATCGATATCCACACTTACAATTTCTGGACAGGGGTCAAATTTCTGAGAAATAAAATGTTGCATTGTACCACCGCCCAAACCCAAAATTAAAACCCTCTGAAGAGAGGGTTCGTTTTCTTTAAGAAGATCTACGGTTCTCCCAAGAAATGAATTCTTAGCTGATGGGGTGTCATGTGTGGTAGATTCTACTGAGCCATTAACCATAAGCTTTAAATGCTTACCATACTGCCAAACCTCCACTCTCTCATTATAAGGAGTACTTGTCTGAAATATTAATTTGGGCAAAACTATTTCCGAAAAAACAGTCATATTGTTTAATTGTCTCTCACCAAACCTAATCTACTTACTTACCTACTTTCGGCTCTATCTTAGTAAAGCCGGTGTATTTTTTTAAAACCTCTGGTACATTAACGCTACCATCTGCTTGCTGGTAATTTTCGAGTATAGCAATAAGAATTCTACCAATCGCCAAAGCAGTTGCGTCATTCATATAAACAAACTTTCTACCTCCGTCTGCAGTTTTATACGTAGTATTTAATCTCCTTGATTGATAGTCAGTCATGTAGTCAGAAGAGTGTGTTTCTCTATATTTTCCTTGAGAAGGAATGTAACATTCGATGTCTATTTGTCTGTAGTCAGGCTTTCCCATATCTCCAGTACAAACCTCAACAACTTGATACGGAATTCCAAGATCTTGCATCATATACTCCTGCATACCTACAAGTAGATTTTGCTCATGCTGACCAAGCTCTTCTGTAGAAAATGTCTCCATTTCCAACTTATCAAACTGGTGAACTCTTAAAATCCCCCTTACATCTTTTCCATAAGATCCCGCTTCCCTTCTAAAGGCACTAGAAAAACCTATATATCTAATTGGAAGTAATGATTCATCTAGGCATTCATCCATGTACATAGAACCCATGGTATGCTCTGCACTACCTATTAGGTACTGATCGTCTGACGGTATGTAATATCTTTCTTCTTTTGGCTCAAGTCTATCCATTTTTGCAAAAACCTCCGGTCTAATTAAAACAGGGGGGATAATAGCTGCGAAAGGTTTAGTTATTGGATTTCCAACCTCCTCTGCAACTTTTTTAACAACCACTGGGTCGGTTAGTGTTCTCATACAATACTGAATCAAAGCAAATTCCAAAAGAGCCGCTTCATTTTTCAAATAATAGAATCTGGACCCTGTAACTTTGGAGGCTCTTTCTATGTCAATAATGTCCAATATCTCACCAAGCTCAACATGATCTTTTGGGGTAAAACTAAAATCTTTTGGTGTTCCGTGTTTGCGTATAACAACATTCTCAGAATCATCTGCACCAATAGAAGTATGGCCTGAAACCAAATTAGGGACTATAGAGAGGGCCTCAGTTAATTTAGTGAAAATACCGGATAACTCATCTTCTAAAGCCTTTATCTCTGATTTGATCTGGGACGCTTCTTCAATCAGCTTTTTTCTATCTACTTCGTTTGTAACTTTGGATATTGCATCAGAAAGGGAGTTTCTAAGAGCTCTTTTTAACTCCACTTCTTTTAAAACTCTGACATAATTAGTATCTAGATCTAATATGGAATCCACAACACTACCATCCCCTCTTCTTCTGTCCACTATTATCTTTTTTATCTTATCAGGATTTTCCCTGATTACCTTTATATCTAGCATAAATTCCTTTTAAAATTTGGTTTGACGTTGCTGTTAAGCCTTTTTATGTGGATATAATAACACATATTGTTAAGTGTTTGCATATACATTATTTACTAAAATTCCTTGTATTGACGACATTTTAAGCGTCTGTTACAATCACATACGTTCTTTCGAATATCAGAATTAATGAGCAATGGTGACACAAAACAAGTTATAACCAAAGATGGTGTAGTAAAAGAAGCCCTTATGGGTGGAATGTTTCGTATAGAGTTTGCTGACGAAACTATTGCACTTGCATTGCTATCTGGTAAAATTCGACAGTTCAAAATCAAAATTTTACCTGGGGATAAAGTCAGAGTTGAATTCTCACCTCATGATCTAACCAGGGGAAGAATTACGTACAGATTAAAATAAATTATGAAGGTAAGATCGTCAGTAAAACCTATGTGCAGAGAATGCAAAGTCCTCAAAAGAAGAGGGGTTTTAATGGTGGTTTGTAAAAGAAACCCAAAACACAAACAAAGACAAGGTTAAATTATGCCAAGAATATCAGGTATTGATATACCAAATGACAAGAGAATAGAAACAGCACTTACTTATATATTCGGTATAGGACCTGCTCTATCAAAAAAGATACTTACCGAAACAGGTATTGATCTAAATAAAAGAGCCAAGGATTTAAACGATACAGAACTTGCAAAAATCAGAGAAGCTATCAATAAGTTTGAAATACCTATTGAAGGAGAACTTAAGAGAATAGTCATGCAAAATGTAAGAAGACTACAGGAAATTACATCATACAGAGGACAAAGACATAAAATAGGACTCCCAGTAAGGGGACAAAGCACAAAAAGAAATGCAAGAACAAGAAAAGGTAAAAAGAAAACTGTTGGAGGTATGAAAAAGAAATTAGCTAAGAAATAATTCTAGTTAGTAAGGAATTTTTATAAAAACTATATGGAAAAAGTAACTACTAATAAAAAGAAAACAAGTAAAGTAATGCCAACAAGTGGTAGAGCATACATCTCTGCCGGTTTTAATAACACGATCATTACTATAACAGACGCTGCAGGTAACACCCTGTTTGCAGGAAGCTCTGGAGCTTCTGGTTTTAAAGGTTCAAGAAAATCGACCCCTTACGCAGCAACAAAATCCGCTGAAACTGTTGCAAAAAAAGCAAGCGAAAAGGGACTTAAAGAAGTAGCTGTTTATTTAAACGGTCCCGGGATGGGAAGAATCTCAGCAGTAAAAGCTCTAAAAGCTGCGGGATTAAATGTAATATCTATAGCCGATATAACACCAGTACCACACAACGGATGCAGGCCAAAGAAGAAAAGAAGAGTTTAATTTAAATATGGCAAGACTAAAAGATGCAAAATGCAGATTGTGTAGACGAGAGGGGGTAAAGCTTTACCTCAAAGGAGCCAGATGTGAAAGCGAAAAATGTGCACTTTCAAAAAGACCCCAAGCACCCGGACAACATGGTACAAGTAGAAAAAGACTATCAGAGTACGGTACTCAGATGAGGGAGAAGCAAAAAGCTAAGAGAACCTACGGTATTTTAGAGAAGCAGTTCAAAAGGTACGTTACAGACTCTCTAGAAGCTAAAGGAATTACTTCGGAAAAACTTATACAAAAGCTTGAAAGCAGACTGGACAACATGATTTACAGGTCAGGATTTGCAGTATCAAGATCACAAGCAAGGCAATTTATTAGATCTGGGTTTTTCACTCTAAATGGTATAAAAGCAACAATACCATCAATACAAGTAAAGATTGGGGATGTTATAAAACCTGAAAGTTTTGAGAAAATTCAACTAAGAGAAGGTTTCACCCTACCAGAATGGATTGAGGCTAATGTAAAAGAGAAACAAGTAAAGTATTCCAGACTACCAAAGTTAGAAGAAGTTACTGAAAATTTTAATGTTCAATTAATTATTGAATACTATTCAAGATAGTTTTCAAAACAAGGAGTATACCTATGCCATTATTAATTAATGAGCTCAATATTAATACACTTGAAGAAGGCGCCAAATCCGCCGTCTACACCTTCGAACCATTACCAACAGGTTTTGGTCATACCCTAGGCAGCGCTCTAAGAAGAGTGCTTTACACAACCCTAGAAGGTGGTGCCATAACTCAAGTAAAAATTTCTGGTGTTGATCACCAGTTCACAACCTTAGAAGGCGTAAAAGAGGATATTGTAGAAATTACAATGAATCTTAAGAAAATCAGGGTAAAGATGCACTCGGATAACCCAGTAGTATTAAACATAAGTAAAAAGGGTGCGGGATCTGTAACAGGTAAAGATATTGAAGGTTCTTCTGAGGTTGAAATATTAAATAAAGACTTGGTAATAGCAACCCTCTCAGACAAAAATACTGAATTCAAAGCTGAACTCATAGTAGAAAAAGGAATGGGTTATTCTCCTATGGAGGAAAGGCAAAGTAATAAGATAGGTGTAATAGTACTAGATGCTTTATACTCACCTGTTACTAGAGTTTCTTACAAAGTGGAACCAACAAGATTTGGTAAGACAGTAAACTTAGATAAACTAACAATATCAATAGAAACAGATGGAAGTATTGGTCCTAAGGAAGCTCTTGTAAAATCTTCGAAAACCTTATCTGATTTTTTTGGAAGAATTGGCAATTGGCAAACTAAAGTAAAAGAAGATGATAATTCAACCACAGAGGACAAGCCCAAAGAAGCCAAAGTGGTAGAAAATATCAACGTTGAGGAATTACCACTTCCTACCAGAACAATGAATGCTTTAAAAAAGCAAGGTATTAACACACTTAGTCAATTAGTAGCCATGTCGGATGAAGAACTATCAGATATCAAAAATTTAGGAGAAAAATCAGTACAAGAAATTAAGAAGTTATTAAAGAAGGAAGGCTACAGATAAAATGAAGCATAGAGTTGTTAGAAACATCTTAGGTAGGGATGCTGACCATAGAAAAAGCTTACTTAAAAACTTGGCCACAAGTTTAGTAACCTTTGGAAAAATTGAAACGACTTTAGCAAAAGCTAAGTTTGTTAAACCATATGTAGAAAAACTTATTACCAAAGCAAAAAATGGAAAAAGTTTTAATAATGTCAAATACCTTAAGACCAAACTTACAACTGATGAAGCCGTTAGAAACATTCTAGAAAAAGTAGCCCCGGCACTTGCAGATAGAAAAGGTGGTTACACAAGAATAGTAAGAATTGGACTAAGAGCTGGCGATAATGCAACTATGTCTAGAATAGAAATTCTGTCAGATGTTAAAGAAGTTTCAAAAAAGACTTCCAAAAAGACAGTAGAATCTACTAGCAAAGAAATTACCAAAGCCACCAGTAAATCAGTAAGAGCTGCAAAAGTATCAAAATCTTCCATAGCAACTAAATCTGAAAAAAAGACAATTGCTAAAGAAATGAAAGTAGAAGAAGTAAAGGAAGTTGAAAGTAACTAACATGAATAAAACTTATACTCCAACAAAAAATAATAAGCCAACAATGAACTGGCATTTTGTGGATGCTTCAGATCAAATACTCGGAAAGCTAGCTACAAACGTAGCAAAAGTCTTAATGGGAAAAAATAAAGCACAGTACTCTACTCACGTCAATGTAGGAGATAAAGTAGTAATAACAAATGCTGCATTGATAAAAGTAACTGGAAAAAAAGCTACTGATAAGGTTTACAACTGGTATACAGGATTTCCAGGGGGCCTAAAATCATTAACATTTGAAAAAATGATGGAAAAAGACCCAACTAGAGCAATAAGAATTGCTGTTAGTGGCATGTTACCAAAAAATAAGCTTAGGGATGTAAGACTTGCAAACTTGTATGTGTACAAAGATACCAACCATCCACATACATCTCAAGAAAATGCAAAAAATACACCTGTCAAAGAGAAAAAAACAAAAGTTAAATCCGATTCTAAAAAGGAAGTAGAGGAATAATATGGCTAAAAAAGAGTTAGAAACAACAACAGAAACAAAAACAGTAGATAAATCTACTAAGGCCAATAAAAAAACACAGGATAAGAAGTTTATTGCTGGTACAGGAAGAAGAAAAACAGCAGTTGCTAGAGTCTTCTTGTATGAAGGTAAAGGCGATTTTACAATAAATGACAAGCCTATGGACCAATACTTTACTTCGGAGAAAGAGAATCTCAAATTAGTAAGACCTTTCCATTTAGTTGGTGTTTCACACCCAGGATCACAATTTAATGGAACAGTAAAAGTAAAGGGTTCTAGTAAGAGCTCGCAACTTAGCGCTGTGGTACACGGTATCTCAAGAGCTTTAGCAGAATTAAACGAAGAATATTCTAAAATATTACGAAAACAGGGTTTACTTACAAGAGACCCAAGGATGGTGGAAAGAAAGAAACCATATCTACGAAAAGCAAGAAAGAGTCCACAGTACTCAAAGAGATAAGCGTATTTTTATTTAGACTTGGTGTTGTTAAGGGCGGGGCCGTAGGCCCCGCCCTTATGTTGTACTAAATACCAAGCATTAGTTCTAGTACCTTTGCCACTAGATAAAATACATGCAGCGATAAAATTAAGATAAAATGAATCCTGATCTTAGATCCTCATATAAAGTATCTAACCTTTCCTGAATGTCTTTCACCCTGTCAAAAACACTACTAGACCCATTACTTGTGTAGCTTTCAGAAAGTACACCAATATTGTATGCCTTTGAAATAGCATTAAGCACCTTAACAGGTGGTACTGCCCTACCTGTTTCATACGAGGATATTGTCTTACCCGATAGTCCTATTTTTCTCCCAAATCTGTTCTGAGATAGGTTTAACTTCTCCCTTAAATTTTTAATTTGAAGCGGGAGCTTTAGTGCTTCCATAAAATCCCCTTACTGTCGCGAATTTGATAACTGATATTACTAGACAAGGATATATATTAAGAACGTCAAAAAAATCTTATTATCCTCAATATGAATTCTAAGATTAAATACTTAAATTTTGATGAAAAACCAAGAGAAAAAATAATCCAAAAAGGAGGTAAACAACTCTCTGATCAAGAATTGCTGGCAATCATTTTGAGATCAGGAGGTCTTGGAAAATCTGCTATAAATTTATCAAAAGACTTAATAAATACGTTTGGAAATATTAAAAACTTAATAGAAGCTGATTACGAAGAAATCGCAGAAATAAAAAATGTAGGACCTGCTAAAGCAACGTCAATAGTAGCACTACATGAAATATGTTTAAGATTCCTCGAGAAAAGTGTTAGTGAAAATACTGTTTGCGTAATAAAAAAACCGGAAGATATATACAATTTATTGATTAAAGACTTATATAGTAAAAAGAAAGAAGAACTGTACTTGGTGTCTCTAGATGCAAGAAACAAAGTTGTCTCAAAAGACCTAGTATCGATTGGTATAGTAAGTGAAACATTAGTGCATCCACGTGAAATTTTTAAAACTGCGATACAAAAAAACGCTTCTTCAATAATTTTATCGCATAACCATCCAACAGGTAATCCAAATCCAAGCACTAACGATATAAACACCACAGACAGACTAATAAAAGCTGGGATAATTCTTGGAATTCCACTACTCGACCATATCATAATAGCCAAAAACTCATATGTAAGCTTAAAAATGCATAGAGGTTCAGCATGGGAAACGAAAGGAGGTGATTATAATTGATAATGTCTAAGACACTTGATAGTAAAGCGTTGGTAATTACTCTGTGTATAGTTGCAGCAGCATTCGCTGGAGGACTAACATATGCAATGTTCACAGATAAAGCAGTATTCAATGGTGCATTAATAAGCGTGGGTTCTGCTGATCTTAAACTTTTTAGTGATATGTCAAAATCAGCGAATGAACCGGGCAATTTAGTAGACTCTCTTCCTTCTCCACAACTACTTGATGTAACTCCTTCTTTTACACAAGATTATTTGGTCAAGATATATAACAACTCTTCCAAACCGTTTGTACTAACTTCAAACGCAAATTATACAACCGCAGAAGACCCAGATGATCTAAGAAGGTACATTAACGTTGAGATTTTTAACTGGAACGACAATAACAGTAACGGTATCTTAGAAGGTGATGAGCTAGGAGATTCTTTAGGGAAACAAAATATTATTGATTGGAAAAGTAATGGTTTTAGTTTGAATGATATTGAGTCAAAAACTTCAAGAAGTTTGATTCTTAGATTCACAGCAGAGGATATACCAAACACTAAAATGGGTAAAACTGGGCTTTTTAGCTTCGATTTCAGCTCATATGGACAGTAACATTAAAATTTAATAATGAATCAAGGTGCTTAGGTTAGTTGTTGATTAGGGGCGGCGCTTCGCGCCGCCCCTAATATCTGATATCCTTAAAACATAATGAAACTGCCAATAGAACTACTTTCATTCGCAAAATGGCTCATAATAAAAATACCTAAAAAAATAATAACCATAGGATATAGATTTCTTGTTGTTGCAAACAATGAGTTTGGATTTAGCTTAAACCTAGGGCTTTTATTCACACCTATATTTGGGGATTACACAATAATAGGTAGAATTATAGGATTTACTTTCAGAATTATCCAAGTAATTAGTGGTATAGCAATAATGCTGGTGATAACTTTATTTGTACTAATAACACCTATACTTTACCTACTTACACCATTAATACTTATGCTACTTGAACCTCTACTCGGTATACCAGCACTCGTAGGTATGTATATATTTTGGAAAAGCCAAAAGTCCAATTTAGGTCAAAGAAAGCTAAACGAGACTGAAGAAAATAACATATTGGCTGCATTCAGACCCAAAGCAAGATCACTATACGAAATATGTGGAGTGGATCTATTGGAAGGTCTGGAAAAGTTTCAAGAAGACCCCGATATCTCATACATATTCAAAAAGTTAGAAATAACCAATAACAAAAGTAACTTATTTAATAAACTTATAGAATCTCCGGCCTTTAACAAAGAACAGTATTTGAAAAGTATTATAGAAGTATCCAAGAATCAAAAAACAAACTATGTAGAACACGAACAAGTATTTCTAGCTACATTAACTCAAATTCCAAAAATTAATGTAATCCTACAAACTTTTGGAACTTCATTAGAAGAGGTAGAGGGTTCAATCAAATGGATACTATCCGAAAGGCAAAAGTTAGACAAACTATATATCTGGCAGGATGATTACGAGCTCCCAAAAATAGCCGGAGTCGGAAGAACTATGACAGGAAGAGTCACACCAGACCTAGATAGAATAAGTGAAGATTTTACAAAACAGGCAAAAAAAACCTATAACAAAAGGTACGTAGCCCACAAAACTGAGATGGATAAAGTTGCGGATATACTCTCCGGTTCTAAAGGAAACGTATTAATTATTGGAGAACCAGGTAGTGGAAAAACCTCAATTGTTAGAAACTTAGCTTTTGGGATAACACGCGGCACTAAATACCAAGGATTAAAATTTAAGCGAATAGTAAATATAGAAACAGGTAAGCTTATGTCTGGGGCTAAAAATTCAGGTGAACTTACACAAAAACTGCGAAGAGCTATGGAGGATGTTGAAAAATCAGGAGATATAATTATATTTATTGACGAGATCCATAACATAGTCTCAGGAGTTAGTAGTGAGGAATCTGAAGTATCATCTGTATTTTCAGTACTAGAATCCTACCTTAACTCAAACAAAACTCAATTTATAGGAGCCACCTCAATCCAAAATTACAGAAAATACATAGAACCTAACGGATCCTTCGCGAGATTGTTCCAGATAGTAGAGATACCTCCCTCAACCAAAGAAGAAACATTAGAAGTTCTCAAAGTAATTGCTACTGAAAAAGAAAAAGAAACAAAAAACTTTATCACTTATCCAGCTCTGACAAAAATTATTGAACTGTCAGGAAAACTAATTCAAGAGAGAGTGTTTCCTGATAAGGCGATAGACATATTAATCAGAGCACTTTCTTACAGTGGTAAAACAGGGGTTGTAGATAAAGAACTTATTTCTAAAGTTGTGTCAGAGATAACCAAAATCCCAGTCGAAAATATCACTGAGGAAGAGTCTACAAAACTCCTACATATAGAAGATGAATTGAAAAAAAGAGTAATAGGTCAAGATTCTGCACTAAGCTTAATCAGTAAGGCACTTAAGAGAGCTAGAATGGGGATTAGAAATGAAAACAAGCCAATCGCAAGTTTTCTTTTTGTAGGCACAACAGGAGTAGGTAAAACAGAAACAGCTAAAGCCTTAGCAAAAACATATTTTGGAGATTCTAAAAAAATGATTAGATTGGATATGAGTGAATATCAGCAAGTAGACAGTATAAATAAATTAATCGGAAACCCCGAAGGTACTATGAAAGGTATCTTAACAGAAGCCGTAAGAACTAATCCATTCACTCTTATATTGCTAGATGAAATCGAAAAAGCCTATTCGACGGTGCTTCTTGCCTTCTTACAAGTACTGGATGATGCGAGGCTCACAGATACGTCAGGAAGGGTTATAGACTTTAGTAACACTATAATCATTGCCACATCCAACGTAGGGACTAGAGTAATACAGGAGATATCAGAGAAAAATGGTACTTTTGAAGAAATGAGTGAAAAAGCAATGATTGAAGTAAGAAATAAGTATGCACCAGAATTTCTTAACAGGTTCAATAGCATAATCGTCTACAAACCACTGTCCAAAGAAAATGTCTCCTCGATATGTAGTTTGCTACTTGGTAATGTAGTCGAACTTGCCAAAGCTAAAGGTATTACTCTAACCTTTAAACAAGAACTAATAGATAAGTTAATTGAAAAGGGTTTTAGCCCAGAATGGGGTGCAAGACCTCTAACTAGAGTTATTGAAGATACTGTTGAAACTTATATCGCATCAAAACTTATATCAAAAGAGATCAAAATGGGAGACGAAATTAGTCTTGGAATAGAGGTTTTCGAAAATAACTAAACAGCTTTTTCCCGCCATTATAGTATAATTCACTAATGAATCCAGAACACAGGCTACGTCTTGATGAATTAATACAAAAACTCCAAATCGAAGAAAAAAAACAAAAAATTCAGCAACTCGAAAATGAACTTGGTAATGAGAATACTTGGAAAGATTGGGAACTTGGTCAAAAAATATCACAGGATTTAGCAGCTCTAAAAAAAGAAATTGAAGATGTAGAAATGCTCGAATTACTAATACTGGAAGGTACTGACGAGGAGTTTGATAGGGAGTTTAAACGTGTAGAGATAAAAACATTCTTGTCCCAACCACACGACAAAAGTTCGTGTTTATTTACCATACATGCAGGTCAAGGAGGAACAGAAGCAATGGATTGGACGGCGATGCTTGCGAGAATGTACAAGATGTACGCGGAAAACAAGGGTTGGGAGATAGACGAAATATATAAGATTAAGGGGGATGAGGCTGGGTATAAGCAAATTACAATTGAAATAGATGGGGATTACGCTTATGGCTTTCTAAAAAATGAAGCTGGGGTTCACCGATTAGTAAGACAGTCTCCTTTTAATGCCAACGATTTAAGGCAAACCTCATTTGCACTTGTAGAAATAATACCTATCATAGATGATACTGTAGAAATCGAAATTAAACCTGAAGACATAGAATTTGAAGCATATAGATCAGGAGGACACGGTGGGCAAAACGTAAACAAAGTTTCGACTGCAGTAAGAATAAAACACATTCCATCAGGCATCATTGTTGAAAACCAATCAGAGAGATACCAAGCTAAAAACCGGGAAAAAGCAATGCAAATACTTAAATCTAAATTATATGCACTGGAATTACAACGTATTGAAGAAGAAAAAAGAAAACTCAAAGGAGACTACAAAATGCCTGGATGGGGTAACCAAATAAGAAACTATGTACTACATCCATATAAATTAATTAAGGACGTCAGAACAGAAATAGAGTCTACAAATCCTGAATGGGTACTGGACGGGAATTTAGAAGAGTTTATATTGGGTGAGATAAGACTCTAAAAACAAAACCTATAAACAAACGAAAAATAACTGATATTTATCTCTTAAAATTTAACATTACTTAATGCTTGTAATACATCAACTCGCAAAACTCCCAGGGTTACAATTAGACCCAAAGAAACAACAGTAAAAATGGCTATTCGAACTAGGTCGTGTTTGATTTCTTTAATAGGTAGAGTATGTCTAGAAGACTCAGAAACAACCTGAGATATTTTTTTTACAGCAGCAGGAAAACTTGGATTTACAACTTTTTCAATCTGCACAACCTCACTTCTAACTTGAGCTTTTAAAGCTTCTACTTCTCTTTTCAATTTTTGAACTTGTGAAAGTTTCTTCTTAGTCATAAAAAAATTATACAATACAAATTGGGGTAATTCAAACTAAAAAACCTGCTCTTCATCAGAAACAGTATCACCGGTATTTTCAAGATCATCAAAAGTTTGTTCAGAAGCTTTAACTAAAACTTCCCTACCTTTAGAGCCATTTAAAGAACCTATAACTCCATTAGCCTCGAGTTCGTCCAATATTTTAGCAGCTCTGCCATACCCAATAGAAAGCCTCCTCTGTAAATAAGATGTGGACGCTTTTTTAGAACTAACTACAATTTCATAAGCTTCATCGTATAACTCATCGCTACTGCCCCCAGACCCATGCTTACCGCCCCTGTCCCCATTAATTGCGTTATTAAAAATCTCTTCATTGTAGTCCGGTGCTATCCCTACGCCCTTAAGATGACTAACTAATGCCGCTATCTCTTTATCCCTTATGTAAGCTCCTTGAATTCTTACGGGTTTTGGAACATCGGGAGGCACAAATAACATGTCACCCTTACCTAACAACTTCTCGGCGCCAGGCTGGTCGATAATAACTCTAGAATCTATTTGAGAGGTCACATTAAATGCCACTCTTGCGGGTATGTTAGCCTTAATCAGACCGGTTAAAATATCTGTCGAAGGCCTCTGAACAGCTAGAACTAAATGTATACCTGTAGCCCTGGCTAACTGACCTAACCTAATAATAGATTTTTCCACAGCATTCGGATCGGCTACCATAATCTCTGCTAGCTCATCGCAAATTAGAATTATGTAAGGCATCACCTGAAAACCAGATTTTTCATTATAGCCTTCAATATTTCGTACCTTTGCACTCTCAAACATCTTGTACCTTTTGTCCATCTCTGCAACTGCCCATTTAAATACAGCGGGAGCCTTCTCTATATCGGTCACAACAGGAGTCATTAGATGAGGAATATCCTTGTAGTGGACTAACTCAACCCTTTTAGGATCAATCATAATAAACTTTACCTCATTGGGACCTGCTCTATATAAAAGTGAGAATATTATAGAATGTAAAAACACAGACTTACCAGATCCTGTAGCCCCAGCAACTAATAAGTGTGGCATTTTTGCTATGTCATATACTTTAGGGGATCCAGCAACATCTCTTCCTAAAGCTATACCTATTTTGGACTTCATACCCTTCATTTGATCGGAAGTCAACAAATCCTTAAAATTAATGACAGACCTGCTGTTATTGGGTACTTCAATACCAATAAGGGATTTTCCAGGTATCGGAGCTTCAATTCTAACCGTTCCTGTAGGAGAGGCTAAGGCAAGAGCCAAATCTGAATGTAAATTAGTAATCTTAGCAATTCTGGTACCCCCTTCGGCTTCTAAAGAGTATTGGGTAACGGAAGTGCCTACTTTGACATCCTTTACCTCAACACTAATACCAAAGGACCTCAAAGTCTCAACAATTATCTTCTTCCTAGCATTAACATCTCCAGCATCGGGTGGGGTGTCAGGAGCGTCATGAAGAAGATCGATAGGAGGATTAACCCACATTTTATCTGAATAAGGAAGATTTGGAACTGCCTTCTTACGATCTATATGGGAAACATCAGGCGTCTTCACGAAATCTGAAGATACAGGCTCTGAAGGGGCTGGTATAATTTCAAACTGCGGCTCAAAAGCCTTGGTGTCCTCTGTAGATACAATATCTTCGTAATTAAACACTGGTTGGGGAATGGTCGCTTCGGAATTAGTATCAGATACATTAGAGTCAGAGTACCCTGTGGAGACATCAAAACTCTCAGAAGAATCCTTACTGATGTCACTACCCTCCTTACCGGACAGTTTAGGAAGAGTAAACCCAGTTAAGGCCTTAGCCGCAGAAGATAACCAAGATAATAACTGACTTAAAGTAATATTGAGAATTAAGATTATTGATAGTAAAAGAGTTGCTAAAAGCACTAAGACTGCTCCGTATATGCTAATTGTTTGAACGAGAACCTGAGCTACAGCAAATCCCAAAAACCCCCCACCCGAACCCGAATCTGCTTTATCTAAAGCTACCTCTGCAGAAGTCGTAAAGTACCCCAAGTGGAAAAAAGAGCTTACTAGAACCAACAATAGTATTAACCCAAAAAGAACAGAAAGCTTCTTATATCTAAAATTAAAACTCTCTATAAACATTAAACCAATCAACAAAGTTATTAATGGAAATAAAATAGCACCATATCCAAAACCATGGGACAATATCTCCTGGATTTTACTATTTATAGAATATTCTGGAGCAAAAAAAGATATAAAAACTACTCCACTAAATACTATTAGTGCAATTGCTATAAAAGACTTTAGAAATTCAGGTTTAAGCTGAGTTTCAATTTTATTTTTCTTTTTCCTACCTCGTGGCATTAGGTTAATGATACCAATTTTTTAGCTTTTTATGAACGCCTGAAGATCTAAAACAGTGTGTTTAGGACACTTGAATACCAACTCCCCTATAAGCAAAACTTCGCGCTGCTTTATAAAAAGGTAAAGACAAAACTTACATATTAGGTTTAAGTAAAAAGTTTTTGACTATACGTGCACAGCATGAACTATTATCATAGGATTCTTGCCAGTTTCTTTGTACAAAAACTTTGAAACGTGATCTTCAACCTTATTCCTTACGGAGTTCCAATCTTCTATCTTACCCTCAAATTTATCAAGTGACTTATTTACTACGTCCTTAGCCTTTCCAAGAAGAGCTTTATTTTCCTTAACATATACAAAGCCTCTGGTAATAATCTCAATTTTCCCAGCCAAAACCTTCTCACTAGGATCAACAGGAATCACTACAACAAATACTCCATCCATAGATAGATTCTCACGGTCACGCATAACTACAGGACTTATCTCACCAACACTCCTACCCTCTACAAAAATCTTCTGGACTTCTAAAGTCTCACCCTTTTTGGCGAATCCTTTATCAAACACGGCGCTCTCACCTTCCATAAGCTCAAGTACTTGAGAATGAACAAAACCTACTTCCTGCAACATATTTGAATATGCTCTCATCTTAGTAACAGTTCCTCCAATAGGAACAAAGTACCTGGGATTTACAATATGAGCCATTGTAATCAAATCTCCTTTAGTACCATGCCCAGAAACGTGCAAGTTGTCTTGTATCTTCCCGTATATCACCTCTGCCCCAGCTAAGGTTAGATTATTCATAACTCTTTCAACATCCTCAGCAACCCCAGGAGGATTCGGATCAGCTGAAAAGACAACAACTGATTCCGACTCTAACATTATATGGTCATGCTCACCTCGGCTAATCCTATCCAAAGCAGATCCCTGCTGGCCATAGCAACCTGCAGCTATATAAACCAAATCTTTTTGTAAATAGTCGTTGGCTTCTTCTAATTTTACAAAATCTTCATCTCTAAAAGGTAAAAGCCCAAGACTTTTTCCCACAGACACAGTTTGATCAATGGATCTACCAGCTAAAACAACTTTTCTGCCGTATCTAATTGCAGCACTAATTATTTGATGCATTCTAGAAAGATTTGAAGATATTGTTGTAACAATAAATTGTCTGTCATGTGCGTGTTCTAGCAAGTTAACAAAGGTGTCATTTAAGGAACTTTCTGATTTTGAGTAACCTTCATGAGTCGAACCTAAACAGTCTGACAGTAAACACAGCACACCCTCTTTCCCATAAGTAGCAATGGTCCCAAGATCCAAAGGTTTATCAATTACAGGGGTCCAATCAATCTTATAGTCTGCCATATGTAAGACCAAACCTTGTGGAGTTCTTAAAGCGATCCCTTGAGACATAGGTACCGAGTGATTTAGCCGAAAAGCTGAAATTTTGAAAAACCTACCTAGAGTTAAATCCCCATGTTCCGGATCAAAAAGTACAAATTTCACTTTATCAAGTAATGATCTAAAGGATTTATCTTTCAGCTTCTCTTTCAAAAAACCTTGAACGAGCTTATTAGCATAGATAGGAATATCAAACTTCTGTAAAAAGTAAGGGACAGCCCCAATGTGATCTTCATGGCCATGTGTAATTATAAGCCCTCTAATTTTATGAGAATTTTCCTCCAAGTACCTCATATCAGGTATAACAACATCAACACCCAACATCTCACTATCTGGGAAGCCAACACCACAATCTACAATTACAATATCCTCACCACACTCATACACAGTCATGTTTTTAGTTACAGACTCGGTACCACTAAGGGTAATTATTCTAAGTTGTGGTTTTGAAGGATCAGTACTGTATGTCTTCTGATTTTGAGCAACTGATGGTGTGGCCTTAGGATCTCCTTTAGACCCTGAGTTCTTATCAGAAGCTAATGTAAATAATTCTTGCATATTTTATAAATTCAGTCCCATCTGCCCTTCGGGAACAGTTGATTTTATTTCTTTCTTTAAATTTTCTACTTTACTATTTTTTGGCTTAAGAAGTCCTGAACGGATCTGGTGCAATATCTCAGGTATTCTTAAAAAATCTTTCTTTAACTCCACTGCCATAGATGAATTTCTAAGTGCAGCCGCAGGATGATAAAGTGGAAATACTATCCATTTGTCTAATAGGATAGGATGCCCATGATCTCTAGATATTCTACCATCATTATAGAAATAACTCATTGAGAATCTTCCTAGTGTAACTATGAGCTTTGGTTGAATTACTTCTAATTGTGCTGTTAGGTAGGGCTGGCAGGAAGCTATTTCATCTGGAAGGGGGTCTCTGTTTTGGGGCGGGCGGTGCTTTATTATGTTACCAATCCAAACATCCGACCTTTTCATATCTATCTGTCCCAGTAGCATATCTAATAGCTTTCCCGCCCGCCCCACAAAAGGCCTACCCGTAGCATCCTCAGTAGCACCAGGAGCTTCTCCTATAAAAACTATGTCAGATTCAACATTACCTTCACCAGGAACTGCATTTAATGCCTGCTCACATAACCTACATTTCTTACACCCTCTAATTTGCAACTCTAGCTTATCAAGAATTTCTTTTTTCATTGTGGTTAAAGGTTAACATATAGCTACTTTGGAAGGTAGCTCTTCAAATTCTGCTCATTTATATAAACGTCCTGGACCTTACCTTCAACAATCTCCTTAGCTACTTTTCTACAAATAGCGTCTAAGGTTCTACCCAAGCTTCTAATACCAGAATCAAAACCAAAAGGCCTTACAATATTCGGCCATAAATTTGGGTCAATTTGCAGTTCTTCTGGCCTCAAACCTGATTTAGCAATAATTTTAGGGAATAAAAAGTCCCTTCCTATAGCTATTTTCTCTGCGTCAGTATAGGAATTTAGCTTTATGACCTCAAGCCTATCCATTAGAGCCGCAGAAATAGTACCTGTATTATTTGCAGAGCAGACGAAAAGACATTCAGATAGATTTATAGGAAAATCTACATAGTGATCTCTAAACTCTATGTTTTGATTTGGATCTAGTATTTCAAGAAGAACAGCCATTATGTCTGATCTAAGCCCAGCATCCCCAGAGGCTTTTTCTATCTCATCAAACAAAATTACGGGATTCATAGATTGGGTTCTGGTTAATGCTTTTACTACTTGCCCCGGCTCTGCATCAGACAAAGACTTTGCCTTACCTCTAATCTCAAGAGTAGAACCAATAGCACCCATGGCAATTCTATAAAACTTTCTCCCCAATGCTTCAGCGATAGAAATTGCCAGAGTAGTTTTACCAATACCCTGCAAACCCACAAATAGCAGTACAGGTGATTTTGTAAATGCCTCTTCACCACGCTGCTTTAATAAAATTATAGTAGCTAAGTATTCCAAAATCCTCTCCTTAACATCAAACATACCGAAATGGTTTGTATCTAGCATTTGCTTAGCTCTATTTAAATCCAAAATATCTTCAGTTCTGGTTGCCCAGGGAATATTTGTTACTACGTCAATGTACTTGGATAAGGTGTCAAATTCACTCGCGTAGTGGCCAAGTTTAGCCATTCGATTTAAACGATCTAGCATTTGAGTTAGTCTTGTAGCCAAATCCTCAGGCATCCCATTTGTTGAATTTATTTTATTGGATAATTCTTTGAGCTCGTCAAATATAAAAGCCTCCCCTGTACCAGACGTAGTTGTAGATGAGAGATCAGTTGCTAAGTTGTTGCTAGGGTTTGTAGGCATATTAGTTTAATATAAAATCATTGTAACTTGATTTAATAAATCTATCCAATAACTGCTTAAATTCGTCTGAAATAACCGCCTGATCTTTTGTATCCTGATAAATATTTTTTGACCCCATTCCCAGATCAACTAAAACCACCCCTGATTGGTTAGGTATGTATGGTTCTTTAAGAACGTAAGTTGGGTTGTTTGCTAAGCTTAAACTATTTTTGTTCATAGTGTTTTCTATGTCGTCGATAAAGGATTCGGAGGTTGAAATTATCAAATATTGGTTGGTCTGTTTCAAAAAGATAAAATCAAAATCTTTTTTGAGGGATTCGAGAGCCCCGTCACTAAGGAGACTTCCCAAAACAAACACCCAGTGATACCCATCATTACCATCATCACGTACACCAAAAGCATAGGACCCAGTACTTTGAGATACCTCGTTGGTAAATGCTGAATCGTAAGAATCCAGTAAAATTCTATCAAGTTGTTTTATAGTGCTTCCAAATGCTACAAGCTTGGTATCATTTGGAAATATCTTGGAGTACTCAGACTTTAAAATAGGACCCGACGACAAACCTACAATAATCTCCTGTAACTTTTCTCCTGGGTTCTTACTAGAAATGCCGGTACTCACTGTAGATTCAGTACTTTCCCTAACCTCTAAGATTGATAATTCCGAATCATTTTTAGGCATTATGGAAAACTGCAGTAATCTTGCAAATTTTGGAAAAGCCAGTTGATATATAAGTACACACACTGCTAGCAAATTTAAAAGGAGCAAAATCTCAGCCAGAGGTCTTCTGGAAATACCACCAACAATTCCGGAAGCTTTTTCTCTAAAACCTGATAAAATCCCAGTATAGGCACCATGTTCTTCTTTAAAAAAAGTCGTTCTTACACGAACGTTCATGTCTCTACTGGTTAGATCTTTTGGTAGTATCTCTCCACAATTGGAACAAAAAAAGTGTTCGGAACTATTAAGAGCTTTGTTACATTTTGGACAGATTCTATAGGGCATTGTATTAATAATATAATCACTTTGGATTTTGTTCTATAGTTTTAGAGGTTTAAATAGTTAGGTGGGGATATTTAGGTAGTTAAATGGGGGGGGGTGGGGGTCAGGCCCCCCCCCCCACAAACCCCGTTGAAAAAAAAAAAGGAA
>CAYLVW010000001.1:77253-115327 GCA_964387275.1 uncultured Candidatus Saccharibacteria bacterium | reverse complement strand
TAAAACACTTTTGTTTTTTGTTATTTTTTTTTTTTGTTTTAAATCGTTGGGGGGGTATATTTTGGTGTGTAGTGGGGGGGGGCTGCTTCGCAGCCCCCCCCTCACACTAGCCCTTTAGCAAATCAAAGCGAAAACAAAAACTGAACTAGAAATCAGGGTGCCTCTTAGACCTATCGTCCCTAAAATCTCTTCTACCTCCATGACCACCTCTATCGTGACCGCCCCTGCCTCTAGGACCTCCCCTACCGCCAGAGGGTCTTCTGCTAGGTCTGGGGTCTTCACCATCAACGGGACCTTCATAACCAGGTTCGAGAATCTTCTTTGATAAACTGATTTTGCCGTTTGGCTCAGCATCTAAAACTTTAACCTTTATGGTATCCCCAACTTTTAGAAAATCCGAAACAGCACTAACATACTCATTAGAAATCTCACTAATATGAAGTAACCCTGTTTTTCCAGGAAGGATATTTACAAATGCACCAAAATCTACGATTTCCTCCACAATACCATCGTAAACCTCGCCTCTTTTTACATCCTTAACTAAACCTTCAACAATCTTGGCAGCTTCATCAGCTTTTTCTGAATTTACTGCAGATATAACTACAGTACCATCGTCTTCAATACTGATCTCAGCTCCTGTGTTTGCTTGAATCTCTTTTATAGTCTTACCACCAGAACCTATAACAACCCCAATCTTATCTGGATCAATCTTCATAGATAATGTTTTAGGAGCATACTGGGAAACATTAGCTCTTGGAGCACTTATAGCCTCTCTCATCTTAGCCAATACAACCATTCTTCCATCATGGGACTGCTCCATTATCTTTGGTAATAAACTCATAGGTATTCCCTGCATCTTCATATCAACCTGTATTGCAGTAACACCTGTTTCTGTACCGGTCATTTTGAAGTCCATAAACCCAAAAGCATCTTCCATATAAGCCAAATCAGTCATTACAAGTTGCTCTGTTTCATCATCATTAACAATAAGTCCCACACCTACACCTGCCACCATCGACTTAATGGGAACACCTGCGTCCATAAGAGCTAAGGTAGAACCACAGGTAGCTGCCATAGAACTAGAGCCGCTAGAACCAAGAGTCTCGGAAACCAAAACTATCGTGTAGGGAAATTCATCTTGGCTTGGAAGTACAGGCCGCAACGCTCTCTCAGCTAACATACCGTGTCCCACTTCTCGCGAACCGGGTGTACCAATTCTTCCGGTCTCACCTGTGGAATATGGAGGGAAGTTATAGAAATGCAGATATCTCTTCTTGTATTCACCATACATATCCTCTACATAAAGCTCATCAGAAGGAGATCCTAATGTTGCAACTGTCAAAACCTGAGTAACTCCTCTTGTAAATAAACCAGAACCATGTGTCCTAGGTAAAATACCAACGGAAGCGGAAAGGGATCTAATTTCAGTAATTCCTCTGCCATCAGGCCTCTTCTTTTCTTTTAAAATAAGATCCTGAAGAGCATGCTTTTCTATATCCTCAAATACCCTTGATAAATCTGACTTGCTGAACCTATCGCCGAGTTTTGCAGTTAACTCTTCTTTTAGTTTTTTCTGCTCTTCTTTAATTTTTGACTTATCAAATCCTTGACCCATCATTGTTACAACTTTATCTTTTATCAGTATCTCTGCTTCAGAAACAAGTTCATCAGAAAGTTTTCTGGATTTATATTCATATTTAGTGTTTGTCGGATTTACAGCTTTTGAGAACTCTTTTATAAGTTCAAGTACAGGTTTTAAATGATTACTTGCAAATTCTATTGCTCCAAGTATTTTAGCCTCAGGCAAAACATTAGCCTCAGCTTCTACTGCCAAAAACCTCATGTCGCTGCCTGTAAAAGACACCATCATATCCAGCTCAGATTTTTCATGTAAATCGTGTAGATCTGGATTTAAAACGTAGCTACCATCTATGTAACCCACTCTAGCAGAAGTCATAGGACCACCCCATGGAATATTAGACGCATATAAACAAGCGGATGTTGCTACCATAGCCAAAAATTCAGGGTCAGAAGAACTATCAAGAGAAAGCACTGTATTTACTACTTGAACTTCATCCATGTAGTCCTTTGGAAACAAAGGTCTAACTGCGTGATCAATAGCACGTCTTGCTACTATGGCATCGTCTGTGGCTCTCCCATCTCTTTTAATATATTTGGAGGTCTTAATGGATCCGCTAGCATAAAGTCTCTCCTCATAATTTATGGTTAATGGAAAAAAATCAAGATCCGGATTACTACTACCGGATACTACTGTTGTTAAAATCACAGTGTCACCATATGTAGACTTAATAGATAAATTTGCTTGACCTGCAAGCTCCCCGGTTTCAAAAGATAACTTTTTTCCGGCAAAGATTATTTCTTTTTTTATTATATTCATTTTTTTAAGGATTTAATTTGGGGATTAAGATATGCGCTACTAGCTCTCTGAATACAGGTAACCACTAGTCCATGCCCTAACCACCACAAACCCTTGTAATTTATTAAACGTTCATTCTTGGGTAGTGAGACTACACGCACTAAAAGCGCGTATCTTCTCCAATTTCTACGCACTTAACACAAGCCAAAGCGTATAGTTATTATGCTAGGAAATTGTAAAAGACCGAGAACAGCAAAAATTGTAGCACAAAACAGGAAGTTTATAAAGGAAACTTTTATTTCCCTAAACCAACTTTTTCAATAAGATTGGTGTATCTATCTTCATCAGTTTTTTTCAAAAAAGCTAAAAGTCTTCGCCTTTTATTTACCATTTGTAATAAACCTCTCCTAGAGTGATTATCTTTTTTATGGAGCTTTAAATGGTCGGAAAGTTTTGAAATCTTTTCAGAAAGTATAGCAACTTGGACCTCCGGAGACCCAGTGTCATTGTCGTGAACTCTATTAGATTTTATTATTTTTGACTTTGCGTCTTTATTAAGTGCCATAACTTATGAATGATAACAATTTCTTGTTGAAAGATCAACCCCTAATTGTATTTCACAAAAGTATTTATTCACTATAGGATATAAATATAGGAGTTTATCTGGCGGTTGCCTGATAATCGGAACCTATAGTAGAAAAGCCTCTGGTCATACCAAAAAGTAGAGATTTGGCAGTTTTCTCATTTGGAGTCATCTGTAGACCAAATAACAAGTTAAATATCAAAGCACTAATAGAACTAGCAGTTTCGTCAATCAAATTAACAAATCCGTACTCCTTATTCATCTTGCTCCTATCAATATTAATAATCTTTGTTGTTGCTAGTCGATCCCGTAGATCGTTATATACAAGTCCCAAATCTTCATAATTCCTAAGTCCTAAAGTAATTACTAAATCAAATTCGTAAGCATTTAGGGTGCTTTTAATATTACCTAAATCAAAATCCTTAGTAACAGGCCCCAGATGTAGGGTTAAAACACCTTGATCATTGGTGTATCTTACTTTGGTTGTACCAACACTTGAGTAGTCTATGCTAACAGAAAGTGTTCTCTCGGAGTCATCATTTTTGACATCCTCTAAAGGAACTAACCCCTCAGCTCCAGCAGGGACTTTAGAAGGATATAGAATTCGAACATTTTTTCCCAATGAAATTAGTGTATTGTATAAACCACCCGCCGAAGAATAAGTATCCACACCCCCTTTTGGAGATGGAATAACTAAAACGTTTTTAGACGCCTCAAGCAACTCAGCTATTTGAGATATATTATATGTTTCTAAATGCATGAAAAATTGTCTCCTCAAAAAAACTTAAGAGGTGTTTCTGCTTTTACTACCGGGCTGATTATACTAGATTTGACCTATAGTGTCAACCGCGTCCAAAAAGCACATCCACTAACCCACTTTCCCGGTAATTCCCGCTCTATCAAGACCTCCGTTTTCTAAAATCTTGTCCCTAACACCCCCAAACGCAATACGATCTGCTACGTTGCCCTTAGCCTGCAATAGAAGCCCCGACCCCAAAACAAAACCTCCCCATTTTTGATTTACATCAAAAATGGCATTAAATAACTCTATCTCTTTATTTAGATTATTAAATAAATCCGGCTGTGAGGTATCTACCTTATCCACATCAAAAGCAAAAACATAAATAGTCTTAATAGACTCTTTGGCATAAGGAGAAGAGAAAAGCAGCTTATACAAAACTCTGTACACATCCATAGGTAAAAAAATTGGTCTATCTAAATGCTTGTGCTTAGCCCAGTGAAGCTTATTTCTATAATATAAGGCTATTCCAAAACCCCTGGAACTATAACCATTTTGCTTCATTCTAAAACAAAGCTTTTCAATAAGCTTCATAAGAATAGGGTGAATTTTTTCTGGAGAGCTTACTTCTTTTGGTACAACATAAGAATGACTAAAACTTTTTCTCTTAGACTCATAATCCTCAGCCTCATAGCCACGGAGTTTTAAATACCAGTAATACCCCAAGATAGATCCAAACGCCTTTTTAAGACCTAAAGCAGAGGTGCCATAAAAGTCTAAAACACTATAAATATTAGATAAGTTCAGCCTTACTGCACTGTTGGTGGCTATACCACAAAGATCAGTAAGAGAAAGATCTTTATATACTTGTAAAAAATTTTCCTTGTTAATTACATCAAGCCCATCAGGTTTATGAAGACCGGCCGCTGTTTTAGCCAAAAAAAAATTTGTACTAATCCCAATAGAAACCCGTACCCACTCACCCAAATCTTCTTGTATCCTTTGTTTTATATCTTTAGCAGTTTCCATAAGCCCTTTTCTAAAACTAGCAGTTCCTGAAAAATCTAAAGCAAATTCATCAATAGACCTTGGAACAACTTTACTTGTATATGAGTCCAAAATTCTCCTAAGTCTTAGATGAGCAATACGATACTTCCAAGAATCAGGCTCCATAACGTGCAAGTCAGGACAAAGCTTCTTTCCCTCACTTACCCGCATACCAGTCTTAACTCCGTGGGTTTTAGCCTCAATAGAAGGAGCCAAAATGCAGCTATAGGGAGTATTGTAGGCAGAGATTGCAATAGGCCTGCCACGTAAAAAAGGGTTAGCCTGTTGCTCAATAGTGGCAAAGCAGGAATTCAAATCTATGTGTAATATGGAAGGCTCAGTAGGATTGAAAATAAGATCAGACCTAAAAAGATCATTCGTTAAGTTCTGCATCATATACCTCCTCTAAAACCCAATTTAGATTATCAGTATTTAAAACCAGCCTAAAAAATACCTTACCGCTTGTTACTGAAAAAACGTGATATAAAGTTCTACCTTCTCTAAAATAGTGATGAAACCCCAGCTTCTCTACTAAATAAGCACTACCCCTGTACATAAGTTTAGTAGGAATAACCTTACCTGTAGAAACATCAAAAGATAGAGATACACTAACTGGTGTTTTTGGAGTAAAAGACATAAATGTATGTTACCGAATATTACCCGAATAGTCTATATCCTAAAATACACTAATAGGTCGCTAATACCGCTTTGATTAAAGCCTACTGCATCTCTTTGTGGACAAACCACACACCCTTCTTACCTCACAACTGACAAACGTTAGAATATTGAAAAACCGCCTAACGGAAAAATCCGGTAAGCGGTTGTAGTTTCTACAAGACAGGTTTAAAAGCCTCAGTAATAATGTAGCGGATAAGCCATTTGATACCCATGATAATACTAATAACAAGTCTCACCAAAAACATAATCGGCACAAATAAAGCAAAAATCCAAAACAAAATTTTAGGCGCCCTACCCTTAAGGTATGGATACATGAACTCATACAACTTAAAAGGCTGTAATCGAGTCGGGATAGAAATGAGATACATGGCCCATAACGGCATAATAACGACAGCAGTAAACATTCCCAAAGACTCCGAACTCTCCCCAACGTTGTTAGAAGCAGCTAGAGTAATACCAATTACTAGCAAGACAGTATCAGCAAAAAACCAAAAAAAGCTAGCACCCTGGACTTGGCTAATAGCTTTATCAATCCATTCCTGTTTTTCCTCGTCCATCTCATCTCCCTTGAATCAGATCCGAAATCGTGGGAATTATATCATATAACCTATAGATTAAAAACCCGCCAGGCAGTTTGAGCTGACAAGCGGGTTGTGGCAAAAACTCTAAGCCTGAAACAAAAACCATCTCCAGATCTTAGTAACAATATCAAATAAGACAAAAGGCCAGATAAAAACTGCCACTAAAAAATAAACAAAATCTGGAAACATCCCGTCAGTCTCAAGCCAGTTTTCAGAGATACAAATAGGTATATAGTTTGCTCTATCCAAAACATAATACAAAAACACCGGTGCAAAAAAGATCCAAGCATCAAAAAAAGCCCTTGTGACAATAATAAATGCAACGGTACCAAGCAGAAACATTAGTCCAGAAACCTTATACCCCGCCCAAAAATACCAAATAATCTGGGATTTTCTGTCTATAGACAGCATTCTTCCCTCCTTCGGGTAAATTTAAAGCTAATGTAACAGGGTTTACTGGTAGAATCAATAATAATTAAATTAAGAAAATCTGGTGAAAAATATCAAACCTTAACGCACTTCAATCCACATACCTTCAACAGCTTCAAACTGAGGTTTTAGTAATACTCCACACTCAACATCCTTACCAACTACTGAAACATCGTTTTTACCGTTTTTTAAAGATTTAACATTGCCTGTGTAAAGGGGGATTTCGTCTTTTGTAACTTCTGAGGGATCCTTTGCATAAACACTAACTCTACTTGTATCTTTAATGGCTCCGGCTACAACTTTACTGCCAAGCACCAAATCACCAGAGGGGAGCTTAAAGACTTTTAGAATCTTAGCCCGTCCCTTTATCTTCAATTCTTCTTTTGTAGCAGTACCTTCCAATACTTCCTTCAAATTATCAACTAATTCATAAATTGTTTTATATACTTTAATGGGGGTTCCCTGATCTTCGGCCAAATCTGATACAAAACCTGGAACCTTAACGTCAAATCCCACAACCAAACCTTTTGCACTGTTAGCTAACATAACGTCAGAGTCAGTAATATCACCAGTTCCAGATAATAAAAACTTCAGAGAATAAGTAGAAGAGACATTAGAGGTTACAATCTCTGCTAGAGCTGCCTTCACAGCTTCTAAGGTACCTTGAGTATCGGCTTTTAAGACAATTGCGACTGTTTTTTTAGTGTTTTTACCGATTATTTCTACTTTGTTTGATTCTCCAGCTAATTCAGCAAGCTCACTACCTTGATACAAAATTAAATCTCCCACATTAGGGACTTCTCTAAAACCTAAAATCTCAACAGGATCTGAAGGCAAAGCCTCCTTCATATTAATCCCATCCGCTCCCATCAAAGACCTCACATTTGTACCCTTACCACTAGCTACTATCTTATCTCCGGTTTTTAAACATCCATTTTTAACTATTGCAGAAACTACTACCCCCTTCTTTGTGTCTAATTTAGATTCTATGATCACTGCTTCAAGCTCACCAGAAGTACTTGCTCTAAGGTTTGAGAATTCCGCAACAGTAAGTATAGACTCCAACAACAAATCCAAACCTTTGCCGGTCTTGGCAGAAACTTCTACAGCCAAAACATCCCCGCCCCAGTCTTCTGTTAGTATATTTTCCTGAGCTAATTCCTGTTTTATTTTCTGAGGGTTAGCATTTGGTAAATCCACTTTGTTAATGGCTACAATAATGGGTACGTTTGCAGCTCTGGCATGCTTAATAGCTTCTTTGGTTTGAGGTTTCACACCTTCCTCAGCAGAAACTACCAAAACAACAATATCTGCTGCTTTCCCGCCTCTAGCTCTCATTTGTGAAAAAGCTTGATGACCGGGAGTATCAATAAATGTAATTTTCTTGTCTTTATAAGAAATTTGATAAGCACCGATTCTTTGAGTTATACCGCCATATTCTTTTGAAACTACGTTTGATTTCCTATAATAATCTAAAATGCTAGTTTTCCCATGATCAACGTGCCCCATAATGGTAACAATAGGTGGTCTGGTAATATATTCAGTTTTTGTTGACTTAGTATTTGACATAGGTATTGGGATTGATGCCGTGGCATATATCCCATATACAGTAACTCAGATTGGTGATTTTAGCAAGATATACAGATAAAAAGCTGCAACATATAAAGTGCTCAACCTTGTTAAACCGAATACAATTTAGGTAAACTCACCTAGTCATGACAAAAATCTGTACCACAGAAAATGAAGCCTATAATTGGGTAAAAGAAAACAGAAATTATATAAAAGATAAGTTTGCTAACATAAAGATATACCCGCCTGTCAAAAACCCATATACTATCTTTATGGCGGGGGCACCCGGTGTGGGTAAAACTGAGTGGTCCAAGTCATATATTGAAGAGCTATACAAAATTGACCCCAATAACCCAATTGTACGCATTGATACGGATGAAATTAGAGAAATGGTACCAGGGTATATAGGGACTAATGCAGATGTATTTCAAAAAGCTGCAGGATTAGGTGTAACTTATGTTTTTGACCATTCCCAAAAGAACTCACAAAATATATGTGTAGATACAACATTTAGTGCAACGGAAATAGCAATGAAAAACGTAAAACGCGCTATTGATAAGGAAAGAAAAACAGGGATATTTTATTTATACCTAGATCCGGCCATTGCTTGGGATTACACAAAAAAGCGTGAAGTTGTTGAAAAACGGTTTGTACCAAAAGAGTATTTTGTAGAAACATTCTTCAAATCCAGAGAAAACGTTAATTCAATCAAACGTTTTTTTGGTGACAAAATTGAACTACACTTAATAGTCTTCAACTCTGACCATAAGATAGTAGTCAGTGAATTTAACATCACTAACGTTGACCCATACATCAAAATATCGTACACTGAAAAACAGTTATTAAAGGAGCTTTTATGAATTTTCTATCCTACTTTTTTAGAAAAAAAAACGACGCAATCAACTATTTTGAATTACCATCTAAGATACAAAAGCAGATTATGAAAAGAACTGCTGAAAGTGCAAGCAAGAAAAAACGTGATTTATTAAAACGATACGAGCAGCTTAATAAATAATGCCCCTCAGATAAATAGCAGGTCTAAAAATACCTAGTTAAACGTATTTACGTTAACTAGGTATTCACCCTTTATGCATATACTGCAGTTCCAAAACCTCTGTAAATTTTAGCGAAATCCTCAACAGGCACTATTTTTCGAGCCGAGGGAAAATCAGGAATAACTGGATCCACATATTCGATGTAGGAATCATTAAACTGCTGAACTACTAAAATATGGGAACCTATTCTTCCTGTTGAACCAACATATACTGTTGAGGGAAGAAAATACTTCATAACCCCAGTTACAAACCTTTCCCGCAACTCCCCTAAACCAAATCTTACCAGCTCTGCTCTTAAACCAAAGTAATCAAAAATGTGACGAGAAGCTCTATGATCGTACCCCAGCTCCAACGAGTAAGCAGGAAAGTACACTTCATCAGGATCAACAATTATGTCTGTTTCTTCAATAGTTGATATCTTCCCAGTAGGATCCACAGTTACAAACACATGGCCATTTCTTAAATCAAACCGTCTTTTCTGAAGAGGTACTGTACCTTTATGTAAACCAGCAACGTAACTGAAAAACTTTTCAATGTATTGACCTTCTTCAAATTCACTAAATCTACCTAAATTTTTAAGTACAATTGCTGAAGAAGTAACGCCACAAATCAAACGAGCTAATTGGGGTACAGAAATCGCAGTAAGTTGACAATAGAAAGAAGATTCTACTATCATGTCTAAGCTCCTTTGACTAATTTTCTGTATGTCTACAGAATAAACGCATTATGTTACAAAATATTGTTACCTGTCAATTAAAACTGAATCTGCCAAAACTTGTACAACAAAATGCCTGTGGTGTTGCATGCATACTTCAAGTACTAAAATTCAAAAACGTACTCAAACAGACTAATGAAGACGTGTTTTTGGACTTTCTAAGATTCGGTAAATACACATTTCCCAGAGTAGAACTTGAGCTGGAAGGACTGCCACAGCCAATTCCCTATTCAATATTGGATCCCTCAAAAAAAACCATTGAAAATACTCAAAAAGAAATCTCAGAATTGGTTGATAAACAAGAACTAACAAGTAAAAATATCAGGTTGAATAGCACAGTAAATAATGAGTATCTACCAACATTTTTATTAAAAACTGGTTCGGATTCTAGAGGTATTTGTGAATACTTAAGATCTCTAGGAATTACAAGCAAATTGTATGAACTTTCTATAGATAAAAATACTACAAATAAAAATATAAAACACACTATATATAGTGATTTAAATACATTTATGGATACATTCTCTTTAGAACTTAACCAAGAAAAAATGATTATTGCATCAGTAAAAATGGAGGCATTAACACACCTAAAAGAAGTATCAAAAATAATATACAAAGATAATATCTCAGAACTAACACATTTAGTCTGTATAAAAAAAGAAAAAGGTAGTATTTATATTATAGATCCGTTGATTGAACAGGTTTCGAGTGCAATAGTTGAAACAAATCTAGATCAACTACGAGTGGCAATGACGAAGAATCGAATAAAAAGTAGGTTTATTGTAATTAATTAATCCCAGCTCGCGTCCTGTCTAACCAAAACTTCTCCGGCAGTTTCAGGAAACTTTAACAAAAGTTTAGTAATTTTTTCCATTCTAACACCTTGTGAACCTTTAATCAGTATCAGATCACCTTCTTGGATTAATATTTCGTTTTGTGCAATCAAGTTTCCGAAGTCCTCCGAAGATTTTATATGAAATTTGTTTGTAATTTTTGCGTTATCATATACCATCTTACCCAATTCTCCCACAGTTATAAGAAGACTAATAGCATTGGTAGACAAATATTCTGCAACTTTTATGTGCCCTGGAAGCTCAAAATCCCCCAGCTCTCTCATATCACCAAGAATTACAATTTTTCTTGTTGCAGTAGTTTCATACAAAACATCCAGTGCAGCACAAGTGGATTCTGGGTTTGCGTTATAAGTATCATCTAGAATTTTGGAACCGTTGATCCCCTGTAGTAAGTTTAACCTACCTTTTGGCAAATTTAACTCTCCTAACTTAGTGACGTAAGTATCTAGCCCAAAACCCAATCCGTAAATTGCTGAGAGAGCTGCTAACACATTATATAAATTGTGTTTCCCAGGCACCCTCAATACTTTAACATCAAACAACCTTGGGGTTACAGATGCTAAAGAAGTTTCAATACCAAACCAAATCAAATTGGTAACAATGTAAGGATTACTATAGGAAGTAGTCAAAACATTATCGGCATTCAGAACTAAAGCGCTATTTGGTTTCATATGACTAGATATTTCAAATTTTGCTTTAACTATATTATCTAGAGTCTTAAGTTTGGATAGATGAGCTTCATTTATAGTTGTTATAACAGCAACATCGGTATTGAACAATTCTGTAGTCTCAAATAACTCGTGTTCTCTGTCCATTCCCATCTCCGCTATAAAAATTTCGCAATCCAGATTCATATCGTTTATAACATTCATGCTCAATCCTAATTTTGTGTTTAGGGAACCTAAGCAAGTCTTATGTGTTGTGGAAAGAAGTTGGTGCAAAAAGCGGGTAACTGTAGTCTTACCAGAGGAACCCGTAATACCCACAATTTTGGGCTTAATATAGTCGAGTTTGATCTTAACAAGTTCATACAAATCTTGTTCTTCCAAAATACCGGCTGCGCCAAGCTCTAGCGCTTTGCTCACATAAGTATGACCATCGTATTTTTCCCCCACAACAGGTATGTAATAATCTCCTTTTTTAAGTTTTCGCGTATCTGTAGTGACCTTTAGATGATTATTAAGTGTTAAATCTTTCAGTTCTTTCGTAAGCATGTTAATTGTGTAACGTTACAGCGTATATTATACCAATTTATCAAAAAAACCGGAATCTCCATAAATGAAGATTCCGGATTTCTTTTTCGATTTCAAAATTAATTTGTTGCTTCTGAGATAGCAGTTTCTGGGGTTTCAGATTCTGGTTCAACCCCATCTGTTACGACCTCACCTGCTTTAACTTCATCCTTAGCTTTGTCTACTTTGGCTTTAATATCAGCGTCCCAAACACCTCTTTTTGCATTAGGTCTATCCTCGGTTTTTGATTTCTTAGTCTCAACGGTCTCTTCCTCAATATCACCAAATATTCCAGCAGCTCCTTTAATATCGATCTTCCACTTAGTTAACTTATTAGCAAGCCTGGCGTTTTGACCTTCCTTACCTATAGCTAAACTTTGTTGGTCTTCTGGTACTGAGACAACTGCTCTTTTTTCTTCATAGTCTAATTCAACATCTGTCACTTTTGCAGGAGCAAGGCTTGCAGCAATAAACTTCTCCATTGTAGTAGAAAACGGAATAATATCGATCTTTTCACCAAAAACCTCGGAAATAATAGACTGGACTCTTACACCTTTCTGACCTACACAACTACCAACAGGGTCAATCTTCTCATCATTAGAGTAAACAGCCATTTTGGTTCGTGAACCAGCCTCTCTGGCAATTTCTTTTATAACTACGACTCCAGAAGCAATCTCAGGAACTTCCTGTTCAAAAAGTTTTTTCAAAAAGTCTGCATCGGATCTACTTACTATAACCTCACTGCCTTTAGGTGTTTCTCGTACCTCTTTGACTAAAACCTTCAATTTTTGATTTTGCCTGTACTTTTCACTTTCAACTTGTTCAGATTGAGGCATTATTGCGTGGGTCTTACCAAGGTCTAAAATCACAACACCATTCTCAACTCTAAAAACATGGCCGATCATTATTGTTCCGAGTTTATTCTTATACTCCCCAAGAACAACATTTTTCTCGGTTTCTCTTATTTTTTGTAAGATTACTTGTTTTGCTGTTTGAGCAGCAATTCTACCAAAACCGGAAGGTGTAACATCTGTGCCTTCACTTAAGATTTTAGCTTCACCAGTCGCAGGATCCAAATCTACTGCAATGTTTTCTAGATTGCCACCAAAGTCTTTCCTATAAGCTGCAGCAAGAGCAACTCGAATAGATTCGAGCACGCTTTCTACTGAAATACCTCTTTCAGTAGCAACTTGATTTAAAGCTGCATTAAATTCTGTATTAGCCATGTTTAATTAAATTGCATCTAACTACTAAATGCAAAACCTTTCTACTATGCGAAAAACTCTCTACAAGCTTTCCGCTCTAAATAACTAAAAAGGCGGGACACCCCACCTAAGTAATATACCAACAAATAGAATTATACCAAGGAATTTACCACAAATCCTGCTTAATTTCAACAAAAAAGTCTCGTGAGTGTATTTAACTGATACATCCATGAGACACCAAAAATCACAAGACCATAGCAAATAAACGGGCTATCATATACCCAGAAACAAAATATGCGTGCAAAACTAAATCTCTAAACACCCCTTTAGGTGTCATAGAAGATCTGATAGCAGGCAAAACGAACCAAGTTCTTAAAACCTTAGAAACTCAGGAGTGTTTCTTAAGTTTGTCAGCAATTTCAGGAGTAGTCTCACTATAATAGTTGGATAACAGATGCCCTAGTATTGTACTTTCCATCACTTCATAGCACCAAAGCTTTAACGGAAGTAAAAGAATCCTGTTAGAGAACAGAACCATTCAAATTTACCAAGGATGAATTGCTAAATGCCATTAGTGAGAGAAAAGGTGGAAAAATACCTGGTATTCTGCTAAAAGGTGTACAAGACAATAGAGATGTTACGCTACCTTAAACTGCTCCAAAAGCTCTTTTTGCTTCTTGCTTAGTTTGGTAGGAATTTTTACATAAACCTGAATAATAAGATCGCCAAAACCCTTCTCCCCAAGTTTAGGCATGCCTTTTTCCTTTAACCGAAAATTAGTACCTGACTGGGTTCCCGAAGGAATTTTCAAATTACCTTTACCAATACCAGTACTTGAGTTAGGATCAACTACCAAAACCTCAACTACATCGCCCAAAGTTGCTTGAACAAAATCAATCTCTACAGCTGTAAGTAGGTTGTCATCATACCTCTCAAAATTCTTGGGCATTTCTACCCTAAAAGTTATAAATAAATCACCGTTTGGGATCCCATTTGGACCTGGCATACCCTTACCTGAAAATCTCATCTCGTTACCATCTCTAATTCCCTGGGGGACTCGAACTTTTATCTCGTTACCCTCTACTTTTATAGTCTTCTCGGTTCCTTTGACTGCGTCAACAAAAGGTATATACATTTCATAATATAGATTTTTACCTTTTCTAGGTTGTCTTTGACCACCAAAGCCTCTAAACCCAAAAAACTCTTCAAAAACATCAAATGGATCTACATCGCCAAAACCATTCTGACCATTAGAACTATAACTGTAACTAAAGGGGCCCCACTGACCACCTTGGCCACCAAATCCGCCCCCACCACCCGCACCAGACATACCGGCATGACCAAATTGATCATACATTTTGCGTTTTTGTGGGTCACTTAGTATCTGATAGGCTTCGTTAATTTCTTTAAAACGCTCCTCGGCTTTTTTCTTATCACCGTCTTTAACCATATCGGGATGATGCTCACGAGCTAGTTTTCGATAAGCTTGTTTTATATCAGAATCTGACGAGGTTTTTGAAACCCCAAGTATATCGTAATAATCTTTTTTAGCTGACATGCGGAAATTTTATCACTTGAATGATGAGTTTGCTACAGAATTTAGTATTACCAAGGTGTCCCTTGCAGATTGTGACCATGAATACCTAGTTAAAATTTTTGAATACTGCCTACTCCTGTCTAGTGTAGTATTTTCTGAAAGTAGCCGGGTAAGTTTAGTAGAAAAATCTAGTTTGTTAGCCAAACTAAAATATTTCAAATAATCCCCGCCTATCTCTTTATACGCAGGAATATCCGAAACTAGTATCTTTGTTCCAGATGCCAGGGCTTCAAGCAAGTGTAAACCAAAACCCTCGGCTTTTGAGGCACTTACAAATGCTTTGGATCCAGATAGTAAGCCCGGAAGGTCCTCGCTAGGAACATAACCTAAAAATTTAACCCTACTTTCTATACCAAATTTCTTTGGAGAATTTACGCTATCAGCGTAATCCCATCCCATCTTCCCACAGATCAATAGATTAAGAGTACTTTCTGGATTTTCTCTTAAATAGTTAGAAAAAACCTCTACTAAAAAAGGAATATTTTTCCTGGGCTCAACTGTTGAAACAAAAATTAAATACTCCCCAGAAAGCCCATACTTTCTCTGGATCTCGGGCAAGTTTGCAATACCCAAAGCAATTGGATTTATGTCAACACCCTCACTTACCACAGATATCTTATTACTTTTTATGTTAAATTTTCTGATGAGATCATTTTTGGTATGAGGAGAAGGAACAACTACATGTGTAGCAACCAAAGCAGAAACTCTTTCATGTTGACCTTTTAAAAGATTAAACAAGAAATTCCCTCTCAATTTTTCGTACTCAAGCCCATGAATCATCAACAAAGTTTTTGTCCATATACAAGAAATAAACGGCAACGTATGAACAGGCGAGAAAAACACATCCACACGGTTAAAAAACAGTTCAATAGGCAAAATGACCTGAGTCCAGGAAATAAATGTTCTCAAAATCTTAAGTTCTACCTTGGTACCTAATAATTCTAGCTCAGATCTTGTTTTTGAAGTAGGTTTTGAATCGAAATATAGTATATATGTATTTGAGATATCTTCTTTTATTAGGTGCTTAACTAAATTCCAAGTATAAACTTCCACCCCAGTATAGTTAGATTTGGTTAGTACCCTACAATCTATTCCAATCCTCATAACTCAAAACTTACCACATAATATATAGGTGTACAAATTGAGATGGAAAAGTATTGACAATAAAATTAATTTGTTCTGATAATAAAGATACGTTATGAGTAAGAAACAATTTGCTGTGGTTATAGTGTACATACTTTTTTTTGTCTACCTAGCTTGGTGGCTTTGGATGTACCTTGTTATAGGTGAATACTCGGAGTTAAATGATTATTTTACAGATACCTACGGTGTTTTAGCACTTGTTAGTGCTATTTTTGGGATGTTGGTGTCAAAAAAGTGGGGCTTTCTAAAAAGTTATGTGGGCAAAGCGATATTTTTGATTTCTTTGGGATTATTCTTTCAATTTTTAGGCCAAGCCAGTTACACATTCTTATACTACGTTTATGGAATTGAAAATGCGTATCCTTCTTTTGGTGAGATTTTTTATTTGCTCAGCATACCATGCTATGTGATAGGGGTCTGGTTTGTAGGCAAGTCTTCAGGATATGATCTGACAATAAGATCTACCAAAAATAAAATTATTACGTATGCAATGCCTGCTGTATTGATGTTTATGTCTTATTATGTCTTTCTAAACAATTATGATTTTGAATCTTCTCCATTATTAAACACATTTCTGGATTTCTTCTACCCATTAGGCCAAGCATCCTTCTTAGCCTTAGCGTTAATGGTACTTGTTAAAACAAGCGGACTACTTGGGGGGATTATGAGAAAAAGAATCTGGTTTATATTGGCCTCTCTTATTTTCCAGTATTTTGCTGATAGTCTTTTTATATTCGAAAATCAATCAGGAACGTGGATACCTGGAGGGCATAGTGATGTATTGTTCCTGACTTCATATTTCTTAATGGGACTTAGTGTCTTAATGTTCACAGGTATTGAACAAGACCTAGGTAAACATTTTGGAGAAATAAATGGTAAAAATTGAAGAAGTTGTACTGGCAATAATTAATGAGCAAAGTCAAATAGTTGGCGAATCAATTGCTAAATATGTAGCATCAAATTCAGGTGTTGTTAAGTTTGGTACATCCTCTAGTAAAGATATAATAATACTCGTGCCAGAACCAGATAAGGCTATAAACAAGCTGGTGGATTCATATAGAGGATTGTTTGGTCAAGCTTCAGTAGAAGTCTGCTTGAATGTTGTGAAAAAATATAAAGTAAGCTCTACAAACACTAATAATCCTACAATATAGGTTGCATTATCCAAATAATTATGTTATCCTATAGCAGTTGCGTTGTAAGACGCATTAATTTTTATGAATCTGTCTACTATAAAAAACTTAAAAATAAACTACTGGGACTCGCTAACTTCACGATTTGACACTTATAAAACAGGCAACTCAGTACACCCCGACGCGGCTGTTAATATACACGTAGGGTGGCCTACACTATTTTTCTTAATACAACATCAGAAAGATTTTCTCGCTAAAAAATCCCTGGATATCATGGATTTTGGATGTGGAGCAGGCCACTTTGCTAAAGAATTAATAAAAAAGGGTCACAAGCTAACATGTGTAGATAGATCAGTAAAAATGCTGGATATAGCAAAAAAACATCTACCTAAAAATGCCAAAATCTATAATGAAGATCACACAAGCCCAATATTTATAGAAAAAGACATAGCTGGAAGCTTTGATATTGTCACATCAGTACACTCGCTAGAGTGGATTAAAGACATAGATAAAGCATTAAATAATTTGGCTAAAGCTGTTAGAAAAAACGGAATAGTAATTTTAGTATTATTTCCAAAAAAACACATAGTTGATTCAATAAGAATTAAAGATTTATTCGAAGATTTTGATTCAGACACAAATCCGACTGAAGGAATAGCAAATTTTGATGGAGTTAAAGTACCAGTATACATCAGAGAAGCAGAATATTTTGATAGACATTTCAAAGATTTAGGTTTCGAAAAAGTAATAGAATACTACCCAGAGTACCCTGCAGATTTTTTTAAAAAATATAAGTGGACCGGTTCAAAAGAACCCGAAATGATGATCTTATCCTACAGGAAAAAATAAAACTCTATACTTTAAAACTGATAGTATATTTTTCCAAAAACTTTATAGGATGTAAAGCCATTTTACTTTCCCTAAGGCCAATCAAACCGGTATCTTGCTGGTGATTTAAGAATTTGTAACCCAACGAGAAATGCTCTAAGGCAGTAGCATGCTCAATGTATAATGAACTATACTCATATTCATAAGAAGACTTACCAAAATGCCCCATAACCCAGTTGCTGCCTATTAGTTCGTTCAGGGTATATGCAATAAGTCTTCCTGATTTGAATAATCCATACCCATTTGTAGTAAACCCTTTAGACAACTCTAAGAATGTCTGGATCATATGAATGTCTTCTTGCAACTTCTCTTGGTTAAATTTTTTTTGATTCGCCCAATCTTTGGTTAAAGAAAGAAGCATTGCAGAATCCTCATTTTCTGTAAGTTTAAGCTTTCTGACTGTAATATTGGAGTAGGCTTCTTCAAAAACCCTAATATGTCTACGTATACCCTTGTAGTCACCACCAGATAGAGAAGAAAACTTTTCAAGATCAATAATATAGTCAAAGCTATCCCTGTCAGGATTAATATTATATTTGGAAGAATCCAGTTTTGATGCTATAAAATCAGGTACCATAGAAAGTCTAGAATGATCAGATAACAAAATGTCTACAGTACTTTCAATGTCATTGTTACCCAAAACCGAAAAAATGCGTCCTTCTGTTAAGTAGTCTTTTAACCTGATAATCAAGTTACCATTGTGGAAAGAGTATCCATTAATATTTTCGGAATTCCAACAGATCAGACTAAGAGGGTTGAAGTCAGAAAAGGGCAAAAAACCTTGGGTAAATTTACCCAATATCGCTACGTCAGTTGTATCAATATCCTTAAAATTAGGGTATTGCGGCGTTTCCATATAATTATTGATACACACACCTTTAAGTGTAAGTATCATCGGCTAATAGGTTTAAGAATTGTAATAGGCAATACTTACCTTGTTTTGACAAGAATTTTACCTAATAGCTATAGAAATAGAGTAACACAAATTAGAGAGTCCCACTACAAAGACTTTTCTAGTGCTGTTGGATCAAAATTAATCTATAATTAGTATCATGAGTTCTGCCCAAGAAAATATCCTCAGAAGATCTAACATGGTCGTGGGTCCCGGTGACTTTGCAAAAGAATTATATAAGAAAAACGTTGAATTACTTGAGCAAAGAAGAAGAATTGAACAGCTATTATATTCGGTATCTGAAGCAATATTTGCAGTTGACAGAGATCTAAAAATTACCCTATTTAACAGAGCAGCAGAAAAACTACTAAACAAGCGCAGCTTAGAGGTTGTGGGACGCCAAGCTGACGAAATTATAGCTCTAAACTATGAGAAGGGATTGCCAATCAAAGCCTCAGAGTATGCCTTTCAAACCACTGCAGATAAATGTGAAAAAAGCGCAGTGATATTAACCGCAGGAATTAGACAATACTATGTAAATCTCAAGGCCGCCCTCTCAGAAGAAGGATTGGATGCAAGGGAGTGTATTGTCATCTTAACAGACATAACACGAGAAAAAGAATTAGAAAAAACCAAAGATGACTTTATATCAGTAACATCCCATGAACTTAGAACCCCAATGACTATTATTAAAAGTTATCTATGGATGTTAAGTAACGAAAAGAAAGGCACTCTAAATGAAAAACAACGAGAGTACCTAGAAAAAGCCATAAAGGGCTCAGAAAGAATGTTGAATTTAATTAATGACACACTAAATATTTCAAGAATCGAACAAGGGAGAATTGAATTCAAGATGGAGATGGCAAATTTCAAAGAAATATTAGATGAAATATGTGGCGAATTCAAAATAAAAACGGATGAAAAGAGCTTATATCTAAACGAACGGTTCGAGATAAACCCGGAAACTAAAGTTTTTGTTGATAGAAATAAATTAAGAGAAATAATTACAAACTTCTTAGGAAACTCATACAAATTCACTAAAACTGGGGGTATTGAGATAAGAGTGGAAGATTTTTCTGAAAACAAAATCAAAATATCTATAACAGATACCGGAAGAGGAATCGACCCAGAAGACATGGCAAAGTTATTCCATAAATTCGGAAGGCTGGATAACAGCTACACTACAGTGGCAGAATCTGGTGGAACCGGCTTAGGTCTATACATTGTAAAAAGTCTGGTAGAAAAAATGGGAGGAGAGGTAGGGTGTGTATCTGCAGGCCTGGATAAAGGTAGCACTTTCTGGTTTACATTAAGTACTGTTCAATTAGATTTAAAATAAACCCAAGTTGTCACAAAATAAAAAGTTATTCATTTACTTATAGGTATCAACTAATAAAGTACTCATTTTTTTCTAGAATTAAACTCAAGTTGTATTCTACAAAATTTGGTTGCTCTATAAACCAATTATTAAAGGGCCCCGACTCACGCCGGGGCCCTTTGGCTTCCGCCTTATCCAAGTTGTTGCGCAACTTAAATCCGAAAACATACTAGAAATGTCTAGTAACTAGTTAGTGTCTTTTAAAGACCTACAAACTTATTTTACGGAATCTTTTAAAGACTTACCTGCTTTGAAGGCCGGTGTCTTGCTGGCTGCGATATGTAATGGAGCGCCAGTTTGTGGGTTTCTACCCATTCTAGCTGCTCTGGATCTGACTTCGAATGTTCCAAAGCCTGTCCAGGTTACTTTATCGCCTTTCTTTAATGCTGCGGTTATGACATCAACTAATGCATCTAATGCTTTTCCTGCATCAACGTTAGTCATTCCTGCCATATCTGCAACTTTCTTTACTAAATCCTGCTTGGTCATCTAAGACACCCCCTTTCAAAACAAAAAATCTAATCTGCTAATCGATCTTGTTGTCAAATCAAATAATACGCTCCTAAAGGCTGTTGCGCCAGACTCTACCCACTCAAATCTCTGATTTAAACCTGACCTATACAAATCTATAATAATTTCCTTCTTGACCCCCAATACTGAGTCTATAACCCCCGTCATACCTGCATCGGATATAAACATAGTGCCTTTTGGTAATATCATCTGATCACATGTAGGCACATGGGTATGAGTACCTGCTATAACATCAACTCTCCCATCTAAATAATGTGCGAGGGCATATTTCTCACTAGTTGCTTCTGCATGAAAATCTATGAACTTATACTTAATATCTGGATATTCATCTAAAATTTTATCTGCTACCTTAAAGGGATCATCTAATTTTTCGTTAATAAAAGTTCTTCCTAAAAGATTTACTACTAATAAGGAGCCTTTGGCGCCCAAATCTAAAACATAAGACCTATTACCGGGAACCATTAAAGAATAATTAGCAGGTATTACTATTGGTTCTGAATCAATTATCTCAGTCGTACCTTTTTGCCAAAAAACATGATCTCCACCTGTAAAATAGTCTACCCCGTAACGCTGCAATTCTTTCAAATTAGCAGATGTGATGCCACGGCCATATGTAACATTCTCTGCATTAGCAAGTACAACATCAATGTTATTCTCGGTTTTAAGAGAAGGGAGATATTTTTTCACTGCCTCTCTACCTGGTGTTGATACGATGTCACCAATAAAAAGTAACCTCATTTAAATTCCTTTGAAAAAATATTATGCCTTAGATAATAAGTGCCTTGAAAGTTAGTAGGGTCCTTTGCATATTCGTATAGGTAAAAAGCCAGAAGTAAAAGAAATATTACAGCAACAGTACTTAAGCAACTCTTAAGTAATGATCCTAAAAACTTTAAGAATAGTACAAATATCAAAACAAACAATGTAGCTATGATAATAAAATTCATCATATTTGTTTGTTGATTATAACAACCAAAAACATCAAGCACAATGGGTTTTTGTTGTTGCAACAAGTAAAAACCCAGCTATGGGTTAAAATAATTTTCCTAGCAACAAAAATACCCCCCCATAATGGGGGGGGTATAAGTTACTAACTAGGGTGCTTATTATTGCTGTGTCAAACTTTAAGCGATAACCCTGCAGTGATTCACACAAGAAAAAGAGTTGTTTCAAGTACGTGAAATCTCTATTTCGCGGTTTCTGAAAATCTTGTTTCTCTTATAACTGTAACCTTAACAACACCAGGATAGGTTTGCTCAAGTTCAATCTTCTTAGCTATTTCCCTAGCTAATAAAAGCGCAGTAGAATCATCAACCATTTTGGGCTTAACAAAAACTCTAACCTCCCTACCAGCTGATATGGCAAAGGATCGATCTACACCATCAAAAGATAAGGCCGCTGCCTCTAAATCCTTCATTCTCTTAACATAAGATTCATAATCCTCAGAACGAGCCCCGGGTCGTGCACCACTTACGTGATCTGCTAAACAAACAAGAGAGGATTCTAGTGAGCTAAATGGTCTATCTTCGTGATGCTCGGCTACACAATCAATTACCCTCTGATCAATATTATATTTCTTTAGCAGTTCCACTCCCAGTTGAACATGAGTCCCCTCCTCATCGGTAACTACTTTACCTATGTCATGAAGCAAACAACCTAATTTCACAACCTCAGTATCAAGTTTTAATTCGTGTGCCAGAGCAACACCAATTCGTGTCTCTTCTAATGTATGCTCAATAAGGTTTTGACCGTAAGAAAATCTATATTTAAATCTACCAAGCATCTGAATAATATCTTTAGGAAGATTGTAAACACCAACTCTGTGACATAAATTATCGCCCTCTTTGTACATTATGTGCTCAACTTCTTTTTTAGTTTTTTCTACAATTTCTTCAATTTTTGCAGGTTGAATCCTACCATCGGCAATCAATCTTTCAAGAGATAGCTTAGCAACCTCTCTTCTTACAGGATCAAAAGACGAAATTATTGCGTCACCCTGTGAAGAATCTAAGTCAACTTCAACACCGGTTAATTCCTCAAACGTGCTTATGTTCCTACCTTCCTTACCAATAATCCGTCCTTTAATGTCCTCGTCAGGTAACTTTACTTTGGATGTTGTATATTCAACAACATAATCAGTAGCTCCAAACCTCATGGCATTTATCAAAATATCCTGGGCTACTCTATCTGAGTTTTTCTTTAATTCCTCCTCAGTTTCTCTTATCCTCTTTCCTTTTTCCTCAGCAAGCTCCTTATCAAACTTATCAAGTAAAAGCTTCCTTGCTTCTTCTTTAGTAAGGCTGGATATCTTTTCCAATTCCTCTTTTTGTTTCTTATGTAAAACATCCACCTCTTCTTGTTTCCTGTCTATGAGGTCTTTTGCTGCTTTTAGAGTTTTAGCTTTAGATTCTAAGTCTTTTTCTTTAGTTTCAATCTGCCCTTTTCGTATTTCAAGATTCTTCTCCAGATCAGAAAGTTCATTTTTTAGCTTGAATGCCTGCTCTTTAGCCTCCAAAATAATTTCCTTAGCTTTAGCCTGAGATTGCATAACTAAAGCTGAATTAGAAACCTCCTCTGAAGTAGGATTTCTATAAGTGGGCGCTTGCTGCCTTATTGGATCCCTACTAGCACTTTGTGGGGTAATTTGAGGCTTTGTAACAGGTTCAACAACAGGAGTAACTACAGTTGGTATTGAATCCTTAGTTTGAGCGTTCTGAGAATCTTTTTTTGATTTTGTAAGTAAATAAACTCCTCCAGCACCAATCACTATTGATATAGCTGAAATTAACAATGTTAACATATACTTCCTCCGTATATTCTGCTGGAATAAGAATGATGATTACAACAAAGGCGTCACAGTAGCTAAACTGCTTAATGGTGTCTTTATAGGTAATTGTAATCTTAAAATCATCATTCTTTCCTAGCTTTAATAATAAACTACTACGAATAGCTATTCTGATAGCTGTACGTTTTATCTTCCTAATCTAAATATCAACTACTATACAGTAAAGGCTAAGCCGGAATCTACTAACTAACCCAGCACAAACTGTAAGGCCTTATTTAAGTAAAAGTCTAAACTCTTATATTCTGTACTCCAATATAAAATGTTGTCAGAGCAACAAAAAACTTAAACTTAGCAAGATCATTCTATTTTACTTTGAAAAATGTGTCAACGTACCCTATAGCTTTATCTAGGGGAACACCCTTGGAAGCGAGCAACCTTATAAACTTTTGCTTGGATTTTCGTATGTCTGAATAGTCGAAAATCTTTGACTTCTTCCTAATGAAATCCTGGATGTAGGTGTCTGAGTAAGTTTCACCTAAAGCCCTTAAAGCTTTATCTATTGTGGCTGTGGAAAATCCCTTTTTCATCAAATATAGCTTTATTTGATTTGGAGACTTCTTTTTAGACGAGTTTTGTTTAGATAAGACAAAATCCTTTAAATATTTCTGATCATCTATAAGCTTTATTTCTAGAAAATACTGAATAAGTTTATTTTTAAGAGATGTTTTCTCTTCTTGAGAAATGGCAAATTTTTGCAATATTATGTCGAACTTGTCAGAAACTTCTCTAACAGTTCTAGGAAGATACGATACAAAACTTATCATTCTCGGTAGAAGTCTTTCGTAAATTCGATCTTTTGGATCTTTAGATTTAATCTTACTCAAGGTATCGTTTGTGTGTTTATCTAGAAATTCTACTAGATTTTTATTTTGCATTTTACTTATTGTATCTTAGTTACAAAGTTTATGAATAATTTACAGGCTATGTAGCAAATTGTACAAAAAAAAAAGGGGGGGGCTGCGAAGCAGCCCCCCCCCACTACACCACACAAACCTAAATAAGTTATTCTGAATCAGATTCTTCCTCGCCCCCAATTTGCAAAGGCATAGTATCCTTCTCTTTTACAGCATCTCTAACTTTTTTCTCGATTTCCATAGCTAATTTGTGATTCTGTTTTAGTACGGCCTTCACAGACTCCCTGCCCTGGCCTAACTTCTCACCGTTAAATTCAAACCATGAGCCACTTTTTTTAATAATCCCAAGCTCTACTCCAACATCAAGCAAGTTACCCTCTCTACTAATACCCTCATTAAACATAATATCGAACTCAGCAGTTCTAAAAGGAGGAGCTACTTTGTTTTTAACTACTTTAACATTTGCTTTTATTCCTGTAATAACATCCCCCTCTTTTAAAGATTGTGTTTTTCTAATCTCAAGCCTAACTGATGCATAGTATTTAAGAGCCTTACCTCCAGGAGTAGTTTCTGGATTACCAAACATAACACCTATTTTCATTCTCAATTGGTTGGTAAAAATAACAACACAATTAGATCTGCTTGTAGCGCCGGTTATTCTTCTCAAAGCCTGACTCATTAACCTTGCTTGAAGAGCAACAAAATTGTCACCAATTTCACCCTCAATCTCAGCTCTAGGAACTAATGCTGCAACTGAATCTATGGCTATTACATCAACTGCATTAGATCTAATTAGTGTCTCGGCAATATCAAGAGCTTGCTCACCAGTGTCAGGCTGCGAAACCAAAAGACTTTCAACATTAACACCAGTCTTTGCGGCGTATACAGGATCAAAGGCGTGCTCTGCATCTATAAGAGCTGCGGTACCCCCTAGCTTTTGAGCCTCTGCAATTATGTGCTGAACTAAAGTTGTCTTACCTGAAGATTCAGGCCCATATATCTCAACTATCCTACCTCTTGGGACACCACCAATACCTAAAGCTAAATCCAAAGCTATGGATCCAGTAGGAACAACGCCAATACTTTTCTCACTAGCCTTATCGCCCAATTTCATTATGGACCCTTTACCAAAACTTTTCTCAATCTGATCCAAAGCTGACTTTAAAGCTATTTCTTTATTTTTTAACTCTTTATCATGCTCTTTTGTATCTTTAGTTATTGCCATTTTTGACCTCCATTGAAATATTTAAGTGTATTTATTGTATCAGCCGTTGTAGCATTTTCAATTAGATTATCTCTAATATTTATAGATATAAGCTCTTACTTGCCAAAGTTTTTTAGTCTAGAAACAGCTCTATCATTACCCAAAACTCTGATTACCTCAAACAAATCTGGCGTCCTATCTTTAATAGTAAGGGCATATCTAATCAAAGCTGTAAAATCAGAGATAGAACCAACATATACTTCGGGATTTAATTTATAAGATTTTGAGTCTCTTGAAAATCCAAGACTTGAAGCAAAATCTCTTGTTGCTTCAAACCAATCTTCCTTAGTAGAAAAAGTCCTACTGACAAGAAAATCTGCATATTTCTCCAAATAAGATTTTTGAACCACACTCATTGATAATGTATTGGTACTTAAAAGCTCCAGATACAAATCATCATAGAAATAACCGTATAGATCTTTGAATTGACTCCATCTAGCTAAGTCCTTTCTGGATTTATCACCACCTCGTTCTATACTTAAAACACTTTTTGAATATTCCTGGTCCTTAGTAAGTATTTCCTTGATAGAAAGGCTATATACTTCTGCCCAGGATAATACCCTCCCATAAACTTCGTCGGTACTTAGATTCCCTATAAAGTTTTTGCTAACATCATCTAATTTAACTAAATCAAACAAAGCACCACTTGGACTTATTTTGGATAAAGTAAACGGAAAATCTTTATATGACACACTAGGATTACTCTTTCTCCAATCTTCAAAATTTGAATTTGCAACATTTAGTAGATACTCAACTACTGACTCAAATGGAACCCCGCTCTTTTTGTAGTATTCAATATTAGCTTCTGGGTCCTTTCTTTTGCTAAGTTTCCTCTTTCCCCCAGAGTCAAGCTTCATTATCTGAGAAATATGTGCATATTTGGGAGCTATAAAACCAAAAGCAGTAAACAATTCTAGATGAACAGGCAGTGATGGTAACCACTCCTCAGCTCTAATAACATGGGTCGTCCCCATTAGATAGTCATCTACCAAATGTGCAAAATGATATGTAGGTAACCCATCTGATTTTAAGAGAACATAATCAATATCATTCTCCGTAACAGTAATGTCTCCTCGTATCATGTCAAAATACTTATATTTATTTGAACTGTTGCCTTGGGATTTTAACCTTATTACAAATCTCTTACCTGATGCCAAAAGTTGTTTGGAAATCTCAGGAGTAATATCGCGATATTTTGCCCAGTGACCGTATATCCCAGGGCGTTGCTTCGTACTTTCCTGCTCAACTCTTATAGCTTCAAGCTCTTCGGTAGTTAAAAAACATGGATAAGCAAAACCCAGTGACACAAGATGTTTTGCAAAAATAGCGTACAGGTCTTTTCGCTCACTTTGCTTGTAAGGCCCAAAATCCCCAACCTCAGAATCTTCCCCCACCACACCTTCGTCTACTCTTATATTAAACGAAGTTAAGGAGTCAACTATCATCGAGATACCATTTACAACCTCTCTTTTTGAGTCAGTATCTTCTATCCTTAAGTAAAAAACCCCATTATTAGTGTGCGCAAATCTCTCAGCAATTAAAGCAGCGAACAACGAACCTAAATGCATAAATCCAGTTGGACTTGGAGCAAATCTCGTTACAACCCCATTATTAGAAACAACTCTCTTCGGAACTTTTTTTATATAGTCTCTTAGTGTAAGTTTTACTTCTGGAAACAAAATTTCGCCCAATATATAAGCAATAGAGGTATCATTAGACATGCTCGGATTCTAACACATACCAAGCTGTGATAATATATTCTTGATGAACCTAACAAAAACAGCTAAGTATACAAAAATAGGTGTTATTGTATTTGGGGTAATTGTTGCCTTTTATTACTTTAGTATTTTACTTTTAATTCCAGCAGGAAAAATGGTTTGGAAACAGATATTCCCTCCCAAAAACCCACCAACCCTAGCTTATGGAAAATTAGAACCACTAAAAATGACTGGTAAGCAAATCATTAATAAAGAACCTAGATACACACTAAACACTAAAAATGGTGCTTTACCACAATTTCCAGATAGAGCTACAGTTTACAAATTTAGAGAACCTCCTTATAGCCTTAATGCAGGTAGAACAGCTTCTCAAGATGCAGAAAAACTCTATATGTACGACCAAAATCTATCGTCTAATGTAGAAGGTGATATATATAGATGGGTGCTTCCAGAAACTGCGACGAATCTTACTATACAAATATACTCAAGAGATTTAATACTAACTAACGCACTAAGTGACACCAATTTACTTTCAGCAAAAATACCCCCTAATAGCATTGATCAAAATAGAGCCCTCGGAAAATTTAACAATCTTCTAAATGAGATAGGCAGATACAACGATGAAATGTACCCTTTTGGTAACCAGTTTATAGTCTTAGGTAAATTTAATAACGGCAGAATTCGAGAAACCACTTCCAACCTAGAGGCACAAATTGCCCGTGTAGACATTTTCAGAAGTATCGAAAAACTTCCTATTTATGGTCCAACCTACAGAAAAGGACTTCTACATGGAATAGTCGCTAATCCACTACCAGGTAACGAAAATTTACCACTTAACTTTCTGTCACTCGAGTTATATTTCCATCAAATTGACCAAAACTCAGATGCTACATACCCTATTGTGGATATTCAAACAGCATGGCAAGAAGTAAGTAAAAACAAAGGAGTTATATCAGAAGTCGTACCAAGAGGTTCAAGTGCTTTTGATGAATACATACCAGTTTCTATTGAAAAAATCTTCATCAATAATATAAAGCTTGCCTATTATGAAACCCCAGAAAAACAGAAATTTCTCCAACCTATATATGTATTTGAAGGAAATTATTCAAACATAAACGGAGAAGGAGGTAATATTTATATATACTATCCAGCTATCCAAAACGCTTACTATGAATCAGGGCAATCATTGGTATTAGGTATGTCTGATCAAACCAAGTAAATTTATTTATATGAGGCAAGTGTCCACTCAAGTAGTTTTTTTGTATCGCTAAATCTGTCGTTACTACCCATTACTACTATAATTAAGTCTACTGAGTCCCTTTTGTATTCGTAAACAAGAACCTCACCTGCATTCTGAGTTTTCCCTGTTTTTAATCCGACAGTACCGTCTACCTCAAAAAGTAACCTATTAGTGTTAGTAAAAATGTATTTGAAACCCTTACCACTGGCGGGGTAAAAAGAATATTCTTTGATTGAGAAAAGGTGGGAAAGTGTGTCACTTGCCTTAGCAGCACGTGCTATAACATATAGGTCGTAAGCGGTGGAATGCTGACTATCATTAGCATCATCTAACCCAATAGAGTTAACAAAATTTGTATTTTTAAGACCTAGTTCTGAAACTTTTTTATTCATTCTGCTAATGAAATCACTGTAGCTGACTTTAGACTTGGATATTAAACAAGCTGAATCACCGGCTGAAAAAATTAGCATACTGGAAAGCAAATCTTTATATGTATAAGTTTCATCAACAAACAAACCTATGCTTTGAGTATCTAAATTACTACAGTCCGCCGTCATCGTAAGTGAGCTGGAAGATTCATATATATCCTCTGCGACTAAAGCAGTAACAAGCTTGGTAGTTGAAGCTGGAGGTAATTTCATTTGCTCATTCTTAGATTCAAGTATTTTGTTTGAAGCTGCATCTGCTACAACGTATGACTTTGCTGAAATATTTGGAAAAGCTTGAGGATCAGATTTTTTTATTAGCCCTGGGCGAACTACACTAAAACCTAACACGCTACCAGAAAAGTCTACAACACTCTCGTAGTTTGGAACAAATGCGTAAGTTAAAGCTTCACGAAATTTATCTGGATTTCTACCGGAAACTACAATATTTCCAACTAAAAACAAATTAAGAGCCGTCAAAATCAACATAACCAGGAAGAGCACCATGAAAACAGCGTTCTCAAAATGGAATAAAAATTTATCTGCTATACCTAGACTCCAGGCAAGTACTTGTATTAACCTAAGCCTCATCGTTTTTCCTCATATCAACTAAGGTAAGATTAACAGACCTGTTACCATTAAATTCATTAATTTTAGCGTTATAAACAATGTCTACACTGTCGCCTAAACCAAAATTAGATAGTAACTCTCCTCCGCCAAACATAATAGCTTTGTAACCAACGATCCCATCACTTAATTTTAGACTTAAATGACTGTTTTCCTTCCCGACAGTCTTAATATCATGTATTTTTAAATTTCTTGATAACAATAACGGCTCTTTGTTTCCAATTCCATAAGGTTTTAACTCATCTAATAAGTCAATTTCTTTTATGCTTAGAATACTTATAGGGATCTCTATATCAACCTCAATAATTGGTTCAAAAATGGAAGAATCATATAGTTCACCAACCCGCAAGTTTATTGCGCTTGTAAAATCCGTGATTTTATCAGAGTGTATAGTAAAACCTGCAGCCATAGGATGCCCTCCAAGATTTGTAAACATATCTGAAAACTCCCTCAGTAGCTCAATAATATTGATTCCGGGAATTGATCTGGCTGAACCTTTTCCAAAATCTTCGCTTAGTGAAATTACAATAGATGGTCTGTAGTAACGTTGAACAAGTTTTGCTGCCACTAAGCCGATAATCCCTTCGTGATAATCCGGGTTACTTGAAACAATAACATTTGGTATCTGATCTTTAGGCATACTTGCAAGCTCAAACATCTCAAGTGTGATATCCTGGCGTTTGTTATTAATATCATTTAGTGTTTGCGCAATAACTTTCAATTTATCTGGTGCATCTTGTAAAAAGATTTCCACTGCCTTACCAGCTTCTTCAAGCCTGCCTGATGCATTAAGTCTGGGACCAATAACAAAACCAAAATCATAAGTGGTTATTTCACCATCTTTCCTGCCAGCAACTTCCATTAGCTTTACTAAGCCCTGATAGGGATCCTGATTTGTGGTTTTTAAACCATAGGACACTAACTCTCTATTAAAATCAACCAACGGTTGTAAATCAGTTACAGTTGCCAAAGCCGCCAAACCGACACTCCTGGGGTTTTTTGATCCTAATAGTTTTGTAATCACCCAAGCTATAGTTGAACCCACAACTTTGTCTGACCAAACAATAGAGTCTGCGCTTGGTAGAGTAGGGAGCTTCTGATGATGGTCTGTAATAATAAGACTATGTCCTAGAGATTTAATATAAGTACTTTCAGTAACTGCTGTAATCCCAGTATCTACTGTAATTATTAAAGCCTCTCCATCTATACCTAAAAGTGCTTTATCAACTGCACCTTTACTTAAACCGTAACCGTGATCAAAACGGTTTGGTATAAAGTATGTTATTTTGTCATATTTAAATTCAAATCTAAGAAACGAGTATAATATTGAGGTTGCACAAATACCATCAGCATCATAATCACCAAATACAATAATAGACTTACCTTCAGAAATAAATTTATCAATAAGTGTCTTTGTTTTTTTTACCTCTTCAAAAAAATCCTTTGGAAAAAACTTCTTAATACTGTGTAAAGGATTACCAGGGTGTATGAATTTCTCAACTTCATTAATACCTCTTTGTTTTAGTATCTCAGTGTATAGAGGTAAACCAGAGCTGTATCTAGAAAGAATTTTCCATTTTGGGCGGAACATAAACTAATACTATCTCTTTTTCCTCTCCCAAAACATAAGTATCGGAGCTGCAGTAAAAATTGAGGAATACGTTCCAGATACAATACCTATTAATAAAGCTAAAACAAAATGTTTAATACTATCCCCACCAAGTACAAACAATGATAACAATGTAATTACAACAGTTAAGGAGGTGGAAATGGAACGACCAAGAGTCTCTACTAAAGAATAATTTACAATACGTTCAAATTCCCAAGTACTTGGCAATTTTTGCAGATTCTCTCTAATCCTATCAAAAACCACAATAGTATCGTGGACAGAAAAACCAATAACTGTGAGAAGTGCAGTGATAAATAGAACATCAACTTCTAGGTTTAATACTTTACCAAGTAGAGAAAATATACCAACTACCATTAATGCATCATGTAGCATTGCTACAATTGCACTCATGCCAAACCTAAAACTGGAGTAAGGTTTTGGTACGTTTCTAAAGGCAAAGGCTATATACAATAATATACCTACAGAAGCAACACCTACGGCTAATAGAGAATTCATAGCTGTCTCAGCTCCAACTGAAGGCCCTACTGTTTCAAACACCTGTAACTCAACGCCACTTACTTTCTCAGCAATTGCAGTTTTTACTTCTTCGTTTTTCTCAACTGAAATCTCCTTTATCTTAAGTGTTAAGGATGAGTCTCCTTTAGGCTTTATTTCTTGAACTGATACACCTTTTGACTCGTAAGTATCTTTAATTGTAGTCAAAGCATCGTCTCTAGTTATAGCGGGGTTGGTAATCCTATACTCAATAAATGAACCACCCTTAAAATCTATAGATAAATTTAACCCATTAGCTATCAGGGAGATGATTCCTGGTACAAGCACTACCACAGAGAATATTAAGAAAAACTTACTGTATTTAACTATTTGCATTTGACTTACCTCCAAAGATACTCACAAGAGTTTTTGTAACAAAAATTGAACTAAACAGAGAAACAAAGATACCGATTGCTAAAGTCACTGCAAACCCTCTAACAGGACCAGTACCAAAATAAGCTAAAATTGCACAGGTGATTAATGAAGAGATGTTAGAGTCCTTAATGGAATTCCAAGCCCTCTCAAATCCAAGCTTTAATGCTAGATTTCTGGGTCTACCCCACCTAACCTCTTCCTTCATACGTTCAAAAATTAAAATATTAGCATCTGTTGCCATCCCAATGGACAAAATAAAACCTGCAATACCTGGCAGAGTTAAAACTACGGGGATTAGTTTAAACAAAGCCAGTGAAACTAAAGTATATATAACTAAAGCTACACCGGATAGCAAGCCTAACCAACCATACATATAAACCAAGAATAAGAAAACTAGTATTAATCCAAGAATACCTGCAATGAAACTCTTATTAACAGAATCTGCACCAAGCGTGGCACCAATAGTTTCCTGCTCAATTACTTTTACAGGTACAGGCAAAGCGCCAGCTCTTAGCTGTACACTTAGGGCGTTGGCTGTATCAACATCAAAGTTACCATTTATAACTGGGTCGTCTGTAAGACCATTAGCCAAGTCTGCGTTAACAACAGGCATAGATAAAGGAGCTTGCTCTTGATCTAAATAAATGGCGATAGGCTTATTTACATTTTTCTTTGCAACCTCAGAAAACTTCTCACGCCCCTCATTTGTAAATTTCATCCTAATCTCAGGTTGGCCTTGGGTAGCCCCCACTTGCTGAGAAAAAGTTACATCAGCACCTTTAAGGTCAGCGCCTGTAACACCTGTATCTTGCCAAGCTGTTGAATCTTGCAAGTACTCAAAGTACTTTGATTCATCCCACTCTTTTTCTGGTTTAAGCTCTCTAAAAACTAGTTGAGCTGTCTGTCCAATTATTGTTACAGCACTATTTACGTCGGATATACCGGGGATCTCAACTATTATCCTTCTACTATCTCCAACTCTTGCAGTAGTTATAACCGGCTCAGAGACTCCCAGAAAATTTACCCTTCTCTCAATTACCTGTCTTGCAGATTCTATTGCTGAGTCTTTATCTAAATCTGATACTTTACTTAAATCAGCTTCAAGCACAACCCTAACACCACCCTGAATGTCCAAACCTTCTTTAAACTCGCGTAAATCTACAATATATTTACCGAAGATATCAAAATAGTACCCACCTACTGAAGAATCTAATTTAATATACTTATTGTTAATGGTTACGGGAATTCTGGGCAAAACTGCCAATAGTGAAAATATAGCTATCGTTGTAACAACTCCAAGTCTTACATAAATATTTTTAAGCATACAAAGTATTATATCAGGGGCAGAAACTGACTAACAAAATATTATTTTATATATACAAGTTAGGGATTATCCTAAACAATAAAAATTATACCAGAGAACAGAAACTTTCCTCATCACCTATTAACATTGTTCTGCTTTGAGAAAGAACCCTTGAAATAAACTGATCATTCTTTCTCTTTCTAAATAAGAATTCATCCTCTGCAAGAACGGTATAGTTAATCTCTTTACCAATTCGCTTCTCTTCTTCTTTAATTATTTTTTCTAAAACCTGCAGATTTATAGTTCCTACAAGAAGCAGATCTACATCTAAGGGTGTGGTGTCCCTACCTTTAGTAAAAGCCCGGGACAAGACTGCATATCTAATCTTGCCAAGTTCTTTGGAACTATCAATTATGTTGGCGCCTAAGCCTTCTTCTTTTGAAATCAATGAAAGTAACTCGGGGTAATATTTACAGGCTGTATTTACGGTGTAATAGATTTTATTACTACTTTGGCGTTTCCTAAGAAGCCCAATATCCAACAAGTTGGTTAACTCACGTCTTACTGCATTTATCTCAGTACCAACAAGACGCACTAAAGCCCTTACATGGAAACTTTTTTCAGGCTGTGGCAGGAGTATTTTTAAAAGCTTAACTCTAACTTCAGATACAAAAAAATTTATTAACATATTGAAATGGGTCTAAACTAGACTTATTTATACACTACCTGCTCCGTATTTCTATCAGGCACTATACTAACCCAAAAAGTTCCTCTATTGAACTCTATTTCTTTACCGTTTAGGTCGTAGTACATCGTACGAGCATCCCTGTCTAATTTACTCCATGTTGACTTTATAACCTTTCCATCCTGAAAAATCAAGGAATTTCCGCTACCTGTTAAATCATATGTTAGCCTACTTTTATCATCACCTACAATTGCTTCCTCACTTGCAAACTGGACTATGACGTTTTTAAATGAAAGTTGTTGCTTTGAGATATCATCAATATGTGCGATGGGCTGACCAGCTGAATCGTAACCCATATACCTGGTGTATGTATTAGTGGAAGTATCATGCTTAAAGTGAGCCGTAAAATCCCCTTCATACCAAAAATCTATAGTAACCTCGGAGGCCAAAGATTCTGTTTCATAACCAATTTGGTCATCTTTAAATTTCCAAGAAGTAAAAACTTTCTCTCCCTCCCAACCAAGTGACAGACCTGTTTCTCGAAGCTCCTGACCATTGGAGTAAGCTGTATGCTCAATGGCTACATTTCTAGGGTTATCTCTATAAAATGGAGCGCCACCACGCCCTAAACTTCGTACAGGCCAAGATTCTATTGCCTCCAAAGCCTGAGGAGACCAGCCAATATGCATTAACATTGCATCTCCTAACTCTTTAACTAAAACCAAATAATACTCCCTTGTACTTCTAATAGGTCCTACTTTTTCTGGAGTATGTGTTAAAAAAAATGCTAAAAATCTAGTAATCCCACCTTCTGCAACTATCTCATATACTATATCCGCCTTATCTAAGCCTACCTGAGGCCTCGCGTCTGGGTGGTTATTAATCATCACTGCCAAGGGCCGTACACCAGACCAAGTAGAGGAATCTTCTTCAGTATACATAACCCCAGTAATTGGATTTTGAATTGTCTTAGTAGGCTCCTGATTCTTACCTCCCAGAGAGCTATTGGAATTTAAATCACCAAACGGAGAGACTATTTTTGTGTCCGTTTTTTTTAGAAAAAACCACACACCAGCTACTAATAACAAAATCACAACTAATACAATAATGACTATTTTAAAAACACCTAACCCTTTTGAAGCAGGGGCTGCAAAATACTCCTCATGAGAAGGAGAATTAAAATCGTGATCTGGTACAGACCCAGGAGCTAAATTACTGATAGTTTCAGGATTAAGGTTATTGGGCATGCAGATATTTTACCATCTTAAAGATATGCAATGAAACTCTATAATTAATTTGTCGGTGGGGTTGGGATCTTACCTAATTTTAGTGCTAATGCCTCAGTTTCATTTAATAAATCTTCAACTTCTTTTAAACCCTTCTCCCAAAATTCTTTTTTGGAAATATCTATCCCCATCTTCATAAATATATCTTTTGGGGAGTCATAACACCCAGAAGATAAAAAGTCCTTAACTTTATTAATAAATGCTTTGTCAGACCTAACAGATGCTTGCATAGCTTTAGAAATTAGAAGCCCACTAGCGTACGAATAGACATAAAAATAACTTCTAATGTGTCCCCAATGTACCCACCAGTTCTCCTCACCTTTTCTAAACACTACTTTGTCCCCCAGATAATTCTTCATATGCTTCTTAAATAACTCCCCGATCTCTTTTTTAGATAAATAAGCTTTAGCTCTGTACTCAGCATGCAACTCCTGTTCAAATTGGTAGCAAGCAACCTGTCTAAATATAGTTCCTATCTCCTCTTGTAATTTCATTATCATAATAGCCAATTTTTGCTCCTCACTAACACCAGATAAAACCTCCTCAACAACAAAGTCTTCAAAAAATGTACTGGAGACTTCGGCTGTAGATAAAGGAGAATCTGCATTTAGGGCATTTTGTGTCTTTTTAATATACTCATCGTTTAAACCATGCCCCATCTCGTGGGCAATAGTAAGTAAATCTGTTAACTCACCATGGTGGTTTAACAATATGTAAGTCGGCTGTGTTATTAAATCAGAAGCACAAAAAGCTCCACTAACTTTATGTTTCTTAGGATATACGTCTATATTTCCATTTTCTACAAACTCTTTAAACTTCTGGCCAAATTCATTATCAAGTTTGTTAAAGGCTTCATATACAATATTTACAGAGTCTTCATAACTAAATCTTTTTGAGAGATTCCCAACCTCTACACTTTTCTCATAATAATTTAAAAACCTTACACCTAAAAATTTACATTTAAGGTCATAAAATCTTCTGGATATATCAAACCTGGATGACACGGCCTCAATAAGACTATCTACTACCTCTGTATCAATATCATCAGATAAATGTCTTGGTAGATCAGGACGTGAAATTCCTCGGAGCTCATCGTCAATTTTTTTGTCATTTAAGATAGAATTCATCTCCTCAACTGCAACATCTGAGTGTTTAGCAAGTATTTTATTTATCGCCTTACCTGCCACTAATCTAACCTTTTTATTTTTATGCTCAACAAGGCTCCATATTTCAGAAAAACTAGCGGTCTTTGGTTTTTCATCTTCATCTAGTACGTTTCTCTCTTCCTTAGACAAAAATCCAGATGTCATATTAACCCAATTGTTAAAAGATGAAACAGACTTTAATGCAATGACTTTTTCTGATTCCTCAGAAAGAAGATATTTAGAGTTCTCAAAAATTTTCTCCAAAAAATGTTTATAATTCTTAAGTTCTTTTGCGTTTAAAAATGCTGTATGCAATTCAACGGGTATTTTTGCAATACGATGTGTAAAAAACTGCATATCGTTAGAGGTCTTCAAAGCAATATTTTGGATGTCATTAGCTTTTTGCTTTAATTTGTCGTCATTTTGATTTTGAGAGGTTCTTAAAGAAAAATAATACCCCTCATCTCCTGATATCCCATAGTTTCTTGCCCAAGATTCGTAATCATCCAAAGCCTTTTTGAGAACTATAGGGTCTGTTAGGTAGTCTTCACGGTTTTTCCATTTATCAATAAACTTCTGGGCCGCCTCTATAAGTTCTTTGCGCTTTTCCTGCATTTTTTTATCGCTATCACCATCAAAAAGAGAGGTAAGATTCCAGGTTTTTTGCAAATTTGAGGTGTTTATCATAATGTGTATTGTACCATTTTTGACAAATGGATGCTTCAATGATAACCTATCCAAGTAATGTCCCCAAAGTATTTAGTTGGGGTTATTTTTTGAGAAAAACCGTTAAGAAAAGTCTGAGCAACCTCGTAATATTCCTTAAAAAATAGTCCGAGTTTGTTTAGTTCTATAACTAGGAAAAAAATATGTCAGATAAATTGTTACTAACAAAAGAAGGTTTAGAAAAATTAAAGCTCGAATTAAAGGAGTTAATTGAAGTAAGAAGACCTGAGATTGCACAAAGAATAAAAGAAGCTAGAGAAATGGGAGATATATCCGAAAATTCAGCTTATGACGCCGCAAGACAAGAGCAAGGTGTAATTGAAGGTAGAATTGCAGAACTTGAAGATATTTTAAAAAACGCTCAAATTTTAGAAGTCAAAGATAGATCCAAAGTTTTTGTAGGTGCAAAAGTAAAAGTGCATGTAGACGGTGATACTGAAGAATTTTTTATTGTAGGAGCACCAGAAGCAAATCCTATAGAAAAAAAGATCTCCCATGAGTCCCCTCTTGGATCAGCACTACTTGGAAAATCCAAAGGTGAAAAGATTTCTGTTGAAGCACCTGTGGGCAAGATTATCTATACTATTCTTGATATCGAATAGTTGCCCTCTTTTTAACTAGGCATTAAGGAGCGGGGGCCTACGGGCGCGGGGGCGGTGTGGCCCCCCGCGCCCCCTCCCCTCCCCCGCCTCTCCGTGCTGTCTTTTTTTTTTCTTTTTCTTTTTCTTTTGTCCCCCCCCCCTCACCCCACACCCCCCCCCCCCCACCCCCCCCCCCCCCCCCCCCCCCCC
>CAYLVW010000001.1:0-77243 GCA_964387275.1 uncultured Candidatus Saccharibacteria bacterium | reverse complement strand
TAATTATGCAATATGTATCTGGTTCATAAGGCCCCATTACAAATTTACCCACCCCCCCCCATCAACCAAGAATATATGCAAACCAAAACCTTGATAAAAACCACTCCTTGAGGTTTAATTACCGCATGTCAACACTAAAAGAACTCAGAGCAATAAGGATTGAAAAACTAAATAAAATACAAAAACTAGGGATCAACCCATTCCCTTCAAAAAGCCGTAAAGATACAAATGCTTCTGAGGTAACAAAAAACTATGAAAAACTAGAAGGAAAGAAAATTACAGTCGCAGGAAGATTAATGTCCCTGCGAAAACATGGAAAATTAACTTTCTCAGATTTAAAAGACGAATCAGGAACAGTTCAGCTTTATGTGAAAGAGTCAAATCTAATAAACCCCGATAGAGACTTAGGAGAATTTATTTATGAAGAACTGCATTTATTAGACGTAGGGGATTTTGTAGAAGCAGAGGGTACTGTAACAAAAACGCAGCGTGGTGAAATATCAGTTGAAGTATTTAAACTAAGAATACTAACTAAATCACTAAGACCTCTTCCAGACACATGGGAAGGTATAACAGACCCTGAGTTAATCTTCAGAAAAAGATACCTTGATTTAACACTACACTCAGAAAAAGTGGAAATGTTTAAAAGAAAGTCCAAATTTTGGGATGTAAACAGAGAATTTATGAAAAAGAAGGGTTTTATCGAAGTAGAGACCCCGGTTTTGGAACATGTCACAGGAGGTGCAGATGCTACACCATTTACAACTCACCATAATGCGTTGGATCAACAATTCTTTCTACGAATCTCAACGGAGCTATACTTAAAAAGACTAGTTGGAGGCGGTTTTGAAAAAGTATATACCCTAGGACCTAACTTCAGAAATGAAGGATTAAGTGATGAACATCTACAAGAATACTACCAGCTTGAGTGGTATTGGGCTTACGCCGACTACAACGACATGATGGAAATGATAAAAGAAATGTTCAAACATATTGCTCTTGAGGTTTATGGTAAGACAGATTTCGAAAAAAATGGCCATAAATTTGATTTAGGAAAAGATTGGCAAATAATAGACTATGTAAAAGTGCTGAAAGAAAGATTTGGCGTTGACATTTTTGAAACTTCTGACGAAACTCTATTTGAAATAACAAAGAAAAACGGCATCAAATTAGATGGAGCAATAAACAGAAATAGACTTATAGACAACCTATGGAAAGTAATAAGAAAAGAGGTAAGTGGCCCGGCATTTCTTATAAATGAGCCAAAATTTATGTCCCCACTAGCTAAGTCAAAGCCAAAAGACCCAAGACTTACTGAAAGATTTCATATAGTAATTGCGGGGAGTGAACTTGGAAACGGTTATTCAGAGCTAAACAACCCAATCGACCAATTAGACAGATTTAAAGACCAACAATCACAACGAGACTTGGGAGACTCAGAGGCACAGATGATGGACACAGATTTTGTTGAAATGCTCGAATACGGAATGCCTCCAACAGCAGGATATGCTCACAGCGAAAGGCTTTTTTGGTTCCTTGAAGGAATTACCGCAAGGGAAGGTACTCTATTTCCTCAGATGAGATTGAAAGAAGACGAAATCAATAAAGAAATTTTTGGCGTGAGCTAATAGACTTTAGTGTAATCAGCACCAAGGTATTTTAATAAGGCTAAGTACCTAATTACAACACATTCCGAGCAATGATCATGTAAGCTGTTATCAAATACCAACCTTTTTATATCATTGTAGTTACTGACTTTAAAATCAGTAACCAAGGCCTCAAGTAGACTGCTGTTATCAATAAAATCTATAACCTTGTCTGCAGGATAAATATCGTAGAAATTAATTCTACCTCCCCTAAAAGAAACATTTCTTGGATAAGCAATAATTGTGGAGTGATCTATGGTCAGTAGATCTAAAACCTCATTTACCGAAAAAATGTTAACCTTGTTGTTTGTAGATCTTTTAGCCCTAATACCATCCCCATCACATATATCAACCATCAATCCCTCATTTTTGAAAACCTCCAACAATTTTGTTGCAAACATTGGCATCAGATGAATATATTCCGGATTTTCAAAATTCTCAGAGAGTTTCTGAAATGCCAGAGAAGAAAAAGATGAGGCATCTACTTCCTCCCATATCTCCATCAAAGATATTTCATGCTCAGGGATATTTTCATAATCTTCTGGAGATAGGTTTGTCTTGTGCCGAAGTCGTTCCAACTCTCTTCTTGGAGAATCTACAACCTCGAAACCTAACAATCTCGGCATATACTCCCCTATGTACTTAAATAACCTATCATAAATTCCCTTTTTGTAGATAGAAAACTTCTCAATATTAGTTACAGCTATCTTTATGTCTTCTCTGGGATCATCACTACGCCTGGTTAGGTAGTTTCTCTCCTCTCGAATGTTAGGTACGGAGATTTTATCTTTGTATAAGGCGTATGGCTGATTTTTCGTTTTAGCTAACTTTGCCCGGTCATGTGCAGTTAAGTATTTTAATAATCTATTAACCTTTAACACTAATCTCTGACCTCCCTTAATTTGAATTGGAATCACAGAAGTGAAAGTACCAGAAAAAATTTGACTCGCCTTGCCTCGTACTGTTTGTGGAGTTATTTCGGGCATACCAAGTTTTTTTAGTCTTACCTCAAATGCAGAGCCGGTAAAATCTATCTCCTCAATCATGTCAGATTTTATACGAGTATTACTAAAATTTACGTAATCATAAAACTTGGACATTAATATTAATCTTACCTCATAGCAGCAAAAAGTTTTAGTAACTGATTCTACTAATAATAGGAAACATGAGATATTGCTTTATCAAAAAAATATACGTACAGTCAAAATAAATTATTAATTTGCTTTTGGAACAACGCAGTCACTAAAATGAATGATAAATCTAGAGTAGAAAGGGACTATGTCCTTCTTACTACAATATGCATTCAGTGCCGAAAGAATAGTTTGGTTAGGATCAAAGTAATATTCGTCTAAAGTTTTTGAAACAATAGAGGTTGCAATGAATACAAACCTACTATGGCCAGAGTCTTTTAACAATTCAACATTTTCTTCAGTTGTTCTCTCAGTAAATGTTCCATCCTTCATTAACAGGTCAAAGTATACATTTCCTGTATACCTCAATTCCCCACCTAAGTACAAAGGATGTATATTATCAAAGCTACTTAAGTACCCAATTTTTCTGATATAGGAATCTATAGGATGTTGTGACAAAAATCCGACAGTATGCCTGCCCACAGTTTCCCCTAATATCAGATTTTGGGTTTTATACCTAAGATTACTGGAATTAAAATCATAGTAACTGGTAATTGATGCACTCATTAAGAGGGCTATAGTCAATAGTAAATATGCGCTATACAAACGTGAAGTATACTTTTGCAGTAAGCTGTAACCATAACTTACTACCATAAACACACATAAAATCAGATCAGCTACGTATCTGGATCTTGCAACTCCGCCAAGAATAAAGTAAATACTAATTAAAACTACTAGAACAGAGTAAATCTTATAGACATTTCTTTTTTGTAAATGATGGAAACTTATTACTAAAGGAGTAAAGAGTGCAAGTAAAACAAAATCTGCAATTTTTGGAAACTTTCCTCCAAGAGATTCAGATATAACCTCACTGACGTTATTGTACTGGCTTAACTGCCAAGAAAATCTATGAATGTTGTTAAAAAACTGAGTGTACCCGTAAAAATAAAGATACAGTACTGTAATCAATGCCAACAAACCCAATGCATAATACCCTGATCTCGACTTCTTAATTAATACAACAAAAGTGGTAGCTAATAGTACTTTAGCAAAAACTATGTACCCAAAACACAGTAAACATATATTTAATAATACAATTACCACGAGATCTAGTATCTTATGCTCTCTATAAAAGGAATACAGTACCAAGAATGCTAGCACCATAAGTGGTACCGTAATGGACTCATTACGTATATTAAATGCCAGATCTACCCCAAACGGACTAGTTGCAAATAAGGTCACACCAAACAGAACCCAAGTTGGTAAAATCCCCCTCTTTAAATATATAAAAATAAATGTGACCAAATACAACATAATTGAGGTGATTCCCAGTAAAAGTCTAGTAGCAACAGGATCGTTTGTACTAAACAACTTAAGAAATATATAAAACCCAACCGGATGAGGTTCGGCAAGTACAACAGAAAAAATATCAGTAAAACTCTGCTTACTTATGTTTGTAACAATTACCTCGTCATACCAATATGAAGACCCCATAAAAAAAGTCAGTAAGATTACAAAAATAGTTAACAATAAGATCGGTATAAAATATCTTACTTCTCTTGGTAAATTGTTAATAATAGGTAAAGATAGTTTCATAATTAACTATTTTGTAACAAGTTGGGTAACCCCAAGCATCTTGTGACTTTTCTTAAATTCCTCACACATATAACCAATGCTGTGTACAAGTTTAGAAGTTCTAATAAATTTTCCATGGATTCTTACCAGAGGATCTACAAACCTAGGCTTGTTCTGACCATAAAATTCGGCTTCCTCCTTTGAAGCATATACAAACTCTCTTTTTGGACTTAGTCTAGATAAAAACTTAAGTATGTCAGGGTCTTTAGTTTTTCTTAACTTTTCCATCATTATTAAGTCATCCGTAAATAAATCTTCATTGGATATTAAACCCTTCTTAACTCCAATCTTTATAGCACTGGCAATTAAATAAAAAGACCCATGGGAAGTTGGATCAAGCCAGATCAATCTGGAAAAATTAACAAATAAAATAGAAAAAAGTGAAGCTACTCGTACATTCTTAAAATAAAGCTTTTCCTTATCGATAAAAATATTATTAAGAAATAGGTTAACAGTTTCTATAGGCAAAAAACCCATTGTATAACCATCTCTCATAAAGTAATCCCATCTATCTACAGATATATCTGGTAATGAGTTCTCAAGGAGAGGAAATTTATGTACGTTCAAAACTTTCTTAATATCTATATTGTATTTCTTAAGAATTTTTGGAATTTCTGAGTTATAAATAATGGTTTCCATAAACTTCTCATGAAATTCATGATTTGGATCATCCATAACAATATCAATTACATGGGAAAATGCCGTATGAGGTATGTCATGTAAAAGGCAGGCAATCTGCTCTTCAATCCCACGCTTTAGCTTGTTGGATAAAAACCAAACACCTATACTATGCTCGTACCTACTAACATCACGTTCTGGTTGAATATAATGAGGTGCACCATCCTGACTAATATTTTTTAACCTTTGAAACGGCTTTGATTTTATGAGATCTACGATAACCAGGCTATGGATCTTGAACTTACCATAAATTTTATCTTTAATAATCATATAAATTACGGTTTCTGATCCAGAATAGGAACAGAGTATCTCTGGTCGGGGTGACAGGCAATCCGTCGCTACACTCCTTTTGCATCCACAACAACTAAGTTCGCTTCGCTCACAAAGTTTTGTGTAGACTCTTCGCTTTACGCCATCGTCCATTAATCCCACTCAGAAGAAAAGAATGAACTTCTGTTCATTCTTTTCTTCTGGTCGGGGTGACAGGACTTGAACCTGCGGCCTCCAGTACCCCATACTGGCGCGCTAGCCAACTGCGCCACACCCCGATAAATTGGACTACCTAGACAGAAATTAGGTACATAATTTCACAAAGCTTTTAGGATCCAAATACAAAAAAACATTTAAAACAAAATTCAGGGTATTCTATCACTTTTTGAATTCAATAAGAAAGATAGGCCTTCCTGAAAAACCATAACCTAATTTTTTTGACCAACTGGTTTCATATTCCTGCATCTTGTTTTTATCAAGCAACTTTAACTGAGTAGAAATAAATCCTCCATCTTTATATATTGGGATTAACTTATCTCTTAAGAAATCTTCGTTTATATCAGGTAAGTTCAATCTCCCCACCTCATTAGGTTCATCTAGTGGATTATAGCCAAATAAAAACTGGACACTACCGCCAACTTTTAGTAGGGAGAGTAAAGACTCAATAAATTTAGTTGTCGGGTCAACAGTAAGTTTTAGTAAACTACCCCAGGGATAATTTATAAATATCTTATCAAAAATACCTTCGAGCTCAGTTGGCACGTTCTCTGCACTTGCCAAAATTAAGTATGCATTTAGTAATCTTTCTTTATTAATTTTTGATGAATAAATTCTGAGTTGAGTTTCAGCTGGATCAATGCCGATCCATAAATCTTTGAGATGAGACTTCGCATTTTTATAAACAAATCTACCGTCCCCTGTACCAAGATCAAGATAGATTTTTTCAAATAAATTAACCTGTAAATCCGACCTACTTATCTGGATGGTTTTTGCTCCTTTTACTAAATACATAACTGAATTGTACAATAAGGCTATGGATAAAGGAAAAGTTCTTCCTATTTGGCAGGAAATAGGGTACTCGACAAATCAATTAGCCCTAGATGCCTTTAATAAATATGGTCAAAAAACAACTCATACAGGTACTCTAGATCCCATGGCAGAGGGGGTTGTGGTATTACTGATCGGAAACGAAAGGTTTAACAAGTCAATTCATTCTGAAGGGAAAAAAACTTACGAATTTGAAATATTCCAAGGAATTAGTACTGACAGCTTTGATGGGATGGGTCTAGTTACAAAGGAAAATTTTGAAAAACAAGTGGATAATGAAAGATTAATTAAAAATGTACTAAAATCTTTCGTTGGAAAATATACGCAGGAGGTACCAATTTATTCATCTATCAGGTACAAGGGTAAACTACTACACCAGCACGCACAGAACAAAGAATTTGTAATAGACACAATGCCTATGAAAAATGGTGAGATATATAAAATAAAACTATTGGGTATTAGAAAAAGACGCGCTCATTCAGTTATTAGTGAGCTGATTACTAAAATTGAAGGTGTAAGAGTTGGGGAATTTAGACAAACTAGAATAATTAGAAACTGGAAGAATTTTGTTAAAAATACTCAGAATATTCTAATACCTATTATTAAAATCGAGGTGCAGATGTCCAGAGGATTATATGTGAGATCTCTTAGCCAAGATATATGTAGAAAGCTCAATACTTTAGGCTTTGTATCAAGTCTAGTTAGGACTAAAAACGGTAAATACAATAGACAAAACTGTAAAGAGTTGTGATAAACTATTGTTGCTATGTCAAAAGATCTTATCGTTAAACGATTAAAAATAATAGGTGAGTTAGAAAAAGAGGTTAATAAATTAAAAGAAAATCTACAGAGCTCGTTGGAAAGTGATGCAGAATATCAAAAGATTGAGGAAGAAGTTCAAAAAGTAAGAAACCAGCATAAAGAAAGGGCACAAAAAATAATGTCGAACCCGGTAGTTAAGTCATTAAAAGACCAGCTGGCGGAAAAAAGAACCGAAATTAAGGAAAATAAAGAAATACTTTCTATGGAACTTGTGGATTATTACAGAGAAAGTGGCCTTCCTGAATTCGAAGATGTAGATGGCAATATAAAAAAGATGAAGTTTACAGTAAAACTGGTAAATTAAGCACTTATTCCATTAAACTGCATAATCTGGTAAAATCCTCCATTGAGGATCAAAAATATGAATAAGAAAAAAAGAGATTCACAAATAAATAAAGATAAAAGAAGAATTCTTAAGAAATCTAAAAGAGTTTGCTAATTAAGCCAGTTTTGAGTTTCCACCAAATCTTCTGTCCCTATTACCATAGTCATTTAGTGCTTTAGTTAACTCTTCGGCTGTGAAATCTGGAAAAAGTCTGTCGGAGAAGTAGAGTTCAGCGTACTCACTTTGCCAAGACATAAAACCACTAAGCCTCTTCTCACCGCCTGTTCTTATGATTAGGTCAATTTTGGGTAACTCAGCTGTATCTAAATGAGATTCAATGTTATCAGTAGTAATATCCATGTTTAATAATTTTAGCTTAGATATTGTTCTTACAATTTCGTCGTGACCACCATAATCTATACCTATAGCAACAATTAAATTTGTAAAAGATTTTGTTTCTTCTTCTAAGCTTTCTATTGTATCTAATATGTCCTTGGGAATTCTGTCCTTCCTGCCAAGATGAATAAATCGCATTTGGTCCTTTAAACACCTATCGTGGTATCTTCTAACAAGCTCTCTGGCTAAATCAAAAAGGTACGTAACTTCTTCACTATCTCGTTTCCAATTCTCAGTTGAAAATGCCCAGGCACTCACACATTTAACCCCAAGGCTTTGAGCAGTTATAAGAAGAGTGTCAAAATTCTCAGAACCTCTCTTATGACCAAGTAAAGTGGGTAACCCATGTTGCTTTGCCCATCGTCTGTTTCCATCCGGAATTATTGCTATATGATTAGGTATATTCATAAAACTTAAGGTTTGTATTATATCAAACTACTCCCTAGGCTGGTATTTACTAAAATACCAGGCTGCAACAATAGTTGCAATCGGAACAGCTAAAACTAGTGACATGCTTCCGACTAGAGTTCTTACTATTTCCTCTGCAAAATACTCAGAGTTTAGAGTTACCCAAATTGGCTGGTCATTTGCCACATAAAATAGTAAAAACATAGGAAGCCCAGCTCCCGCATAAGCCAAAACTAAAGTATTAACCAAAGAAGCGATGTGTTCAGTACCTACAGAAGAAGCACGCTTATATAAATCAAAAACATTTAAAGAAGAATTGGCCTTCTTGAGTTCCTCAACAACAGCAGTTTGAGCAGTTGTTATATCATCAAGGACACCTAATGCACCAACAATTATCCCTACAAGTAAAACACCTTGCATATTTATTGAGTAACCTTCCCTAATACCTAGAAAAAATGATTCCTCTGTACCCATACCCGATAAATAAGACGCTTTAACAAAAATTACTGACAGAAATAAAGATACCAATAGGGTTATTACAGTGCTGAAAACTGAAAGTATAGTTCGTATGTTTAATCCATGGGCAAAAAACATTGAAGAGATGGATATTAAAACGATGCCAACCATTGAGATATATATGGCATCGCCACCTCTAAGTAAATTAGGTGCAAGATAGTTTGTAAGCACTAAAACACTTAGAAATAAACCAACAAAAGACAAAAAACCCTTTAACCTTGTTAAAGTAACAACTAGTATAAAAAACAAGGCAAAAATCAAAAACAAAGTGGAAAGTCTATACCTATCAACAACATAATATCCTGTATCCCCCTCTTGTGTAATTTTAATAAACACAACCTTCTCACCTTTTTGTATATCTACCAACCGCTCTGAGGGAATATAGTTAACTTTTTCTATGGTACTACCTTCACTTTCCAAATCTACGGCATAAGCACCAGTGTCTGGTGACTCCATGATGTTTATTACAGTACCAACACCATAGCTACTAACTGTGTTATTATCTTGTGCATAAACTAATTTAGATGCAAATAATTGCGCTGCTAAAAAGATAAGTAAAGTTATTAATAATTTTTTCATAAACATTTAGGAATATTATATATCATGGACCCAATACTAAAAGCCAAGCTAGAAACGTATAAAGAATTTAAACTCATGAAACTTAATGAGTATTATACAAAATTACAAGAAAGTCTTGGTACTAATAAAAAGGAAAAGTTTGTAGAACTAAATTCGGAATTTATTTCCAAAACAAGGGAAGTTAGTTTACCTGGTAAAAACCTGAGGGGATTGCTAGTAATACTTGGGTATGAGTTATCAGGAAAAACTGCAACAGATGAAATCTATAACGCAAGTTTGTTGATTGAAATGTTTCATTCAGGTGTCCTAATACATGATGATATTATGGATAATGACAACTTAAGAAGGGGTGTTGAAACTGTACACAAACACTTCGAAAACTACTGTGCTAAACATCTCTTAAATGATGCAAAACACTATGGTATGAGCATGGGAATAAATGCTGGAGACTTAAATATACTATACGGCCTTAGTATATTCTTATCCACAAACCTACCTGCAGAAAATGTCATTGAGGCTTTAAAAATATATTCCTTCTACACTACTAGAGTTGTGTTGGGGCAAACTCTGGATATTACAAATTATGGACACAAAATTAATGAGAGTTATGTTGAACAAATCCATAAGTACAAAACTGCTGAATATACAGGAGTGCTGCCTCTGCTAATGGGAGCAAAACTCGGAGGGATAAAAGATGAAAGCATACTAAAAGCAATTAAGGTATATGGAAATTCCTTAGGGTGGGCTTTTCAAATTAAAGATGATATTTTGGGTACTTTTGGGAATATGGACCAACAGGGCAAATCCAACAACTCTGACATTTTAGAAGGTAAAAACACAATATTATTCTCTCTAGCATTAAAAAATCTACAAGAAGATAAAAAAAAGCTTCTATTAAGTTTATATGGTGATAGAGACATTAGAGAAGATGGTATTAAGACTGTTAGAAATTTATTTGTAGAATCTGAGGCATTAAAACAAGCGGAAAGCCTCGGCCAAAATTATGTAAACCTAGCAGTGGAACAAGTTGATAGAATCACTCACCTTGCAGATACCAAAAACCTACTTATATCTTTAGTCAAATATATTATGTATAGGGTGTCTTAGGTTACTCTACGATCTGATTAAATAGGCAAGAGTTCTTCGGTTTTGGTTTGTAAAATAGGATTATTGGGTAGAGGAAAGGGCGGGCCTACGGCCCGCCCTTTCCCAACAATACTACTGAAAATAAACTAAGACAAAACTCTACTGCGAAAGCTCATCAATAAATGAATCATCCATGCTACTATCCAAATCACTCATTTGTTCCTCCAACCTATCCAAGTCAGCTTCGGTGTTTTTAGGATCAGATGAAATCTCTGTGATCTCTAAATTAGGTTCTGGTGTAGGCGTTAAGATATCAGTTTCATCAATACCGATAGGTTTATCGATTTCTACATTTTGAGAAGTATAAGTACTATCAGCTCTCATTTTATTCAAATACCACATACCAAACAAACCTACCGCTAAAGCTATAGTTAAGCCTACTATTAATATTGAGGAAATACCTCTGGAATTGCTACTCATTCTCCACCTCCGATTCCAACTCTTGTTTAGTCTGAGATCTAAGCTCTTTTATAAGTGGACGAATCTTCCCAGTATACTGGTCTCTAATAGCTATAGCCGCCTGTCGTACCTCAAGAAAAGCAGCACGAGCCTCCTGCAATGAAGAAACAAAATCACCTTCAGAATTACCACATGAATATTGATTTGTCTCTTCTAGCGAAAGAATAAACGAGTCATATTTCGCACTTAAATCGATAATAAGGCTTTCAAGAACAACTAACTCTGATTTGAGAACAGAAGTGTCATAGCCTTCCTCTGTAAGTTTATCTACAAATTCTGAAATCTTATTTTTAGCATTGTTATAAAACTCCACGTGCTTTTTTTTATTTGTAGTTGCAACTGTAACCCTATTATTTACCCTTTCGGTGACTATCTCACATCTCTTCTCAACATTTTCTTCCCTGTTCTCTTTTATCTCTTCTCGTGTCTCTCTTGCTTGATTTCTTGCTTCTGATAAATCCTCAGACAAAGTCTTTTTGACATTCACCCTGTCTTTTAAAATGGTTGCTGAAGGAGATTCTGATCCAGTTGGATCCTCATTTTCGGCTTTAACTAAGTAAAAATTTGCAGATACAGTAAACAAGAATATAAAACTTACAGCAAATACCATGGTTTTTCTCATAAGCTTATGATACTCAAGTAAAAACTTTGGTGCAACAATTCTCTCAGTAAAACAAAAGACCAGATTTCCCTATTCGGGTTTTTAGAGGTAAAATACCGTCATTATGGACGTAGCATTAAAAGCTTATAATAAAAGAAGCGACTTCTCTTATGCCTCTGGTGTTTTTGCAACTCTAGAGCTATTAAGATACAGACCAAATGAAGTACTAAGGATATTCATAAGCTCTAAGGGTAGTGAAAATAAAGGGCTTGAGGAAATAATTAGGATTTCTGAAAATAGAAACATTAAGGTAGAAACTGCAGATAATCTTGTAATTAAACTTTCTGGTAGTGAAAATTGCTATGCAGTAGGAGTTTTCAAGAAGTATGACAATCCTATTAATATGAACAACAACCATGTGGTGCTCTTAAATCCATCCGATATGGGAAATGTAGGAACTATTATAAGAACCATGGCAGGTTTTGGTTATAAAGATTTAGTGCTAATAAAACCTTGCACAGATATATTTGATCCAAAAGTAATAAGATCTTCAACTGGAGCGTTCTTTCAAACAAGATTTTCTTATTACTCTAGTTTCGGAGAATATTTTAACCAAACGGGCAATAATCTATACGCATTTGTCCTAGATAAAGAAGCGATTAAGTTATCAGAGACAGAATTTAAAAAACCTTTCAGTCTTATATTTGGAAATGAAGGGACCGGCATTGATGAGCATATTCTAAGATCCAGAGGTTTAGACAAGATTATGATTCCACACTCTAAAACAATTGATAGTTTGAATTTATCAGTTGCAGCGGGTATAGCTCTTTTTGGAGCCTCAGACTATTTATAAAATTATCTCCCTTCTTAGAGAATTACTCCTGCAATAATTCCTGCTTCAAGCTGTTATTTTAACTGATGTCTTTTTCTTATTTCTTAATACAGTTAAGGCGGCGCCTTTGGCGCCGCCTTAAACCAGAGACCTCTATAACACCTCGAAAAGAAAAATTACTTCTTCTTGTCGAGCCTATTCAAACCGAGGCTTGAAACAAGGTAGTAGACAACGGCTGCGATAATAAGGAAATCAAGCAGATTTGCTGCAAAACTCCCCCACATCACTTTAGCGTCACCGACCATAAAGAAGTAACTCTTTAAGTCCCCAGCTTTACCAAGCAAAATGCCTAGTAATGGGTTTATTAGATCGCTAACAATCGAACTAACAACCTTGGAAACGCTACCGCCAAGTATAAAACCGACGGCTAAACCAACTACACCTTGCTCTCTTATAAAATCTATAAAACCTTTCATAACTACATATTATTTCCTATGCTTAATAAAGTCAAAGGATATGTAAATCTCTGATGTATAATTAATCTATGCTTTTCGGACTAGCATTTTTTTCAGGACTATTTACAGTACTATCGCCATGTATATGGCATGTATTACCATTAATACTTACCTCCAATATAGGTGGAAATAAGAAATATGCTATGGGACTCTCCCTCGGAGTAAGTGCAACATTTGGACTGTTTATGCTTTTTTTCTCTTACTTAGTGAAACTAATACCTATAGAAGCAAGTGTATTTAGAAATTTCTCAATAATATTTATATTTTCGTTTGGAATAGTCCTACTTATAAAACCACTTACTGATTTATTAGAAACTATTTTAAGTAAATTTACTTCAAAATTTAATATCAAAGTCTCAAAAGAACCCGGATTCAAAAGGGGTTTTATTTCTGGAGCTGGCATGAGTTTTCTGTGGTCACCGTGTGCAGGACCTATACTTATAACAATATCTACAATAGGTGCAATGCAAAAAGTAGACTTATTTGTAGTGCTATTTACTCTATTATATGTTTTAGGTATAGCAATACCATTATTTATAATTACACTTCTTGGAGCAAAACTAACGTACCTTACCCAAAAAATTTCCAAGTTTACTAAAAATACTAACCAAATTACCGGTGCAGTGTTTATTATTACAGCATTTCTGATGTATTCAGAACTCGGAAGCAAAATTGAATACTACGTAATCTCAAAGTACCCTGCATATTACAAGTACGTTTACTTTTTGGAAAATAACGATAGAACTTTAAACGAACTCAACAAACTGAGAAATGAAAAATAGCTTAAAATAGATGCGCTGAGATTACCTACTAAAACAATCTTAACGATTTCGTTCGTTCTTAACAAAAGCAATTGTTCCTACAAGAACAAACACAACTGACATTGCAAGAATAATTCCTAAATTTAACAACATAGGATGCAATAATACTTTAGGAGCTGCCAAACTTCCAAGGTAATAGAAATTTCTAATAAAATCAACTGCATAAGTCATGGGAGCAATTCTGGATAAAACTAATAAATGTATCGGAAGATTACCCATAGGAGTAAATACACCTGCTAAGAAAAATTGAGGAAAAAGTAAGAAAGGAAAAATCTGGTTAGCGGTTCTTTGATTCGATAAATTCGCCATAATCATAAGACCAAAAGCTCCTCCCAAAAAACATACTATCAAACTAACGGGTAAAAGAAGTAACACAGTAGTGATTGTTAAATTTATACCTAAGAAAAATCCTAATAACAAAATTACCAAGCCCTGGGCCATAGATACAGAAGTCTCTCCAAGTATTTTTCCAATAATAATAGAATATCTAGAAATCGGAGATACAAAAATTTCTTGGCTAAAATCATTCTCCCTATCCTCTATCAGAGATATTACTCCCGACGCTGTACTTTGAAACAAAGTCTGAGCAAAAATACCAGTAAACACAAACTCTAGTAAATTAAAACCAATACTACTCGATAAATTCGCATCCATACTTCCACCCATTATTAAGATAAAAATTAGTGGAAATGCAAAAGTAGCCATAATTCTTGGTTTATCACGTAAAAACTTAAGTAAATCTCTGTATGCTATTGCAATAATTGCTTGTAATTCTTTTTTCATAACTTCTCCAAGTTTCTATCGGAAATAACTTCTAAATATGCTTGCTCTAAAGTTGGATTTATTATTCTTACATCAGATAAAGGCGTGTTAATCTGTTGCATTATTTTTTGGAGCTCAGATCCCGAAATATCTAGCCTTAAACCAAACATATTAAGGTATTTGGTCTCGCTGTAGCTAATACCCAAATGCTTGAGCTCTTCTGCTAAATTCTTGGTGTCTACTGACACTAGAAATACGTAGTCATCAATAAGCTGTGACTTAATATCCTTAGGAGTCCCTCTCATAACAATCTTGCCTTTATTAATAATGCAAATATTATCAACACCCTCCGCTTCATCTAAGTAGTGTGTGGTCAAAAACAAAGTTGTACCTTTTCTCTTACGTATATCGTCTAAGTAGATCCAAAGATTCTTCCTGCTTAATGGATCAAGACCAGAAGAAGGCTCGTCAAGAAACAGAATTTTAGGCTCATGCATAAGAGTTCTAATTATTTCTAACTTTCTTTTCATGCCGCCTGAAAAACCAGACATTGGCTTGAATATGTCTTTCCTAAGATCCAATACATCTGCTAGCTCCAATATCTTATTTTGGTAGTCCTTGGGCATGAATGAAAAAGAAGGTCGTATCCCATACAGACCATACAAGGAAGAATGAAACCTAATATTCTCTTCTGCAGTTAGATTTAAATCCAAGCTAGGGTTCTGAAAGATCACCCCAAGGTTCTTTCTTACTTCAGTAGGATTGGTATCAATTTCGGTGCCATTTATAAAGACTTCTCCGGAGGTCTTGGATAAAGTTGTAGTAAGAATTGAGATAGTCGTAGTTTTTCCTGCACCATTAGGCCCTAAAAAAGCAAAAAACTCCCCAGGTTCAACTGAAAAACTTATATCATCAACAGAATTTGTTTGAGACTTTTTATACTTTTTAACAAGATTTTTAACTTCTATAGCTTTCATTAGAAATAGATTATACCACTACATAAATATCTATCTATTTATTTTTATAACAAACGTTCCAGAATTCTCGTATATAACTGTACCTAAAAATCTAATCTTTTCTGATTTCAAAAAATCTCCGTATATTCTTTTTTCTGCCTCTCCGACGATTACAAAATCTACCTTGTACTTATCTATAATTTCCCGCGCTTTCTCAAAAGAGTCTCCTTGGTATACTTCACCAACTTCCTCTCTTCTCTTACCAACCTCGTCATAAGAACCTCTCCAGGTCCACTCATGAACCGGCCAACCCACTACACTTGGCCAACCTAATAATACTGAAAAATAATTGTTATCTTTATACGAATCACCTGATGCCTCTATAATAGTTTTCTTCCGCTCTCTTAAAGGAAGATTATCTTTATATCTTTTTAAAAAAATGTAAGCATCATAATCATATGGGGAGTTTAGATATAGAAAAGAGATAGGGTTAGATATTCCGTCAAATGTCTTAACTTTAGTAAAATACTTAATAGTCTGTATTGGGTACAAAAGTCCAATAAAAAGTAATGTAGAAAAAACAATGATTAAAATTCTAAACTTGGTAATGAATAATGAATACAAAATAACCGGACCTGATATCAAAGACAACCAAACCCAAATTTGGGAAGAGATTTTGAAGTAAGTATTAGCCCTGAACCATTCATTAACTATTAAAATATCCTTAACAAAAAATATTTCGGCTAATAATAAAAATAAAACACTTATACCAATAATACTAATTATTGGTAAATGGTAGTAAAATCTTTTCTTATCATAAAAATACAGTGTACTAACGTATAACAAAACCAATATTACAAAAATTCCCCACAACATTAACCAATTAGATACATCTGACCGCTGACTAACAATCCCAACACCACCAACAGGAGGACTAAAATACATATACCAAGGTACTGTAACGCAAAGAAAAATTACCAACCCAGTAGTAAACATAGCCAATGCATTAATTGGTTTTGCGCTTCTAATATCTTTTAAGAAAGACCTAACAAGTAGAGCAATCGACAAAGACCCCAAAGTTAAAACATCCCAAGAGTTAGTAACAAATGCAACACCAAGTAAAAAAGCAATGGCATAAAATCTATAGTTACTTAAGGAAAAAAAGCTATCCTCAAACTTATTATCAGTATGAAAAAGTATAAGAACAGAAATGATAGTTACAGCTATAACTAAACCCCATACATGCGCATGAATGTTTGCTTCCAAAAATGAAAAAAACGGGAATTCAGAAATTGTTCCCTTAATAAGCCTAGTTGCCGCTGCATACCAAAAAAATGGTTCTTCAGCACCAAAGTTTTTGAACTTAACATAGTCAACTAACCAATTAACTGTATGCAATGGACCCGAAAAAACCAACACAACTGCTGAGAGCAAACCCCCTATTAAGCCACTCCTTTTTAAAATATTATCCGTAAGTATATACCCTATAGAGAAAGCACCAAGACTTAAGTAAGCAAAAATAAAACAAACTGCCAAGAAAAAAACCTGCTCAAGAGGAATCCCTGTTAATACAACCATTACATATACTATAAAATGCCCAAAGTAGTAGTAATTAGTAGAAAGTCCAGAAAACCACACATCCTCTAAAGGTAAAGAGGTAGAATTCAGTAATGTGGCTACAAACCCATAGTCCATAAATCTTTCAATTTGGTTAATCTGTGGGCCAAAAGACAAGACTAAATACATAAACACAAATAGTGCTACAAAGCTAACTTTTGATATTAAAACTTCCCACGTAAACAATACTGCAAAAGTTGACCGGTTACCTAGTGAAAGTAGATTAAAAATATTTATTACAAAAAAAATAACAAATATTCCAAAGATAAGGTTTGGTGACATAACATTAAAAGTGGAAAATACAGAGGATAATAAAAACCCAACTACACTAACTTGTAACCAACCATAGAAGTAACTATACGCCTGTTGTTTCCAACATAATCTTCTGTAAATTTTTGTTGTTATCCAAAGACCAGACAACCACACCAACTCATTGATAAAAAGAAACGGTATAATAAATTCTTTGGCATCTGAAATTATAATATCTAGCATTTGAGCTACCTAAACCCTATAAATTTACACAAAGATACCATAAATTATGCGTACCTGCTTTACCTAAACCCTCAAATTCATTAAACTAATAATATGCCCGATGTAAATGCCCAACAAAAAGTATGCTCAATACGTATCGGAGGACAAGCCGGACAAGGAATTAAATCTGCAGGACTCTTACTGTCAAAAACAGCCACAAGATCTGGATATAACATATATAACTACATAGAGTACCCATCATTAATCAGAGGCGGTCACAATATTATGCAAATAAATATCTCAAAAGATCCGGTTGTAGGTCCTAGAAATAAAACAGACATTCTAGTGGCTCTAAATCAGGATACAATAGATCTTCATATCTCAGAATTATCAAGCCAAGCCCTGGTACTATATGATTCTGGAAAGAAACTAACTACAGATAAACTACCAAGTAACATTCTAAAAATAGAGATCCCCCTCTCGCAAATTGCACAAGAAGCGGGAGGTAAAGATCTACTTAGTAACACAGTTGCACTCGGAGCTACAGTTGCCCTGCTTGGGGGAAATATAGAAGTACTTTGTGAGTTACTAAAAGAAGAGTTTGCAAAAAAAAGTGAAGAAATTATTAATGCCAACATTACCGCAGCAAAAAATGGCCATGATTATGTAAATAAAACGTATAAAAAAGAGGTGAAAGAAATAATCGTGCCTATGAAAAACCCTACTCCTAAAATGGTTGTAAACGGTGATGAGGCTGTTGCAATGGGAGCAATAGCAGCAGGTCTTCAGTTTGCCTCTATATACCCAATGTCTCCAATTTCAAACATACTACATACACTTGCAACGCATCAAGAAAAGTTTGGCTACATATATAAACAACCTGAAGATGAGATCTCAGCAATAACAATGGCAATAGGCGCCTCTTATGCAGGTGTTAGATCAATGACTGCTAGTTCTGGAGGTGGATTTAGTCTAATGGCGGAAGGCTATGGCCTTGCAGGAATGACAGAAACACCATTAGTAATTGTTGAGGGGATGAGGGGTGCCCCTGCGACAGGAATCCCTACATGGAGCGAGCAGGGAGATTTAAGATTCGTCCTACATGCACATCAAGGTGATTTTCCAAGAATTGTTCTTGCAGCTGGAGACGCTATTGAAGCTTTTTATCTGACAATGGAGGCATTTCACTATGCAGATAAATATCAAACACCTGTAGTTTTACTAATAGATAAAAACATCTGTGACAATGACCAAAGTACCCCAATTTTCAACGTAGAGGGTTACAGAATAGATAAAGGAAAATTTACCACTAAGCAAGTTGAAAATTTTAAAAGGTACGAACTAAGTTCAACAGGAATTTCTACGAGATCAATTCCGGGAACAGGTAATTTTTTTGTGGCAAACTCTGATGAACATGACGAGTATGGTCTTTCGTCAGAAGAAATTGATAACAGAAATAATCAAATGAATAAAAGGATGGCAAAACTTCTAACCTGTGAAAAAGAAGATATGCAAGCACCTACAGTCTACGGACCAAAAGATGCAAAACTTACAATAGTGTCTTGGGGCAGTAATAAAGGTAGTATTTTAGAAGCTATTGCAAAGTTTACTGATGTTAACTATGTGCATGTTACTTGGATGAACCCATTCCCGGCAGAACATTTAATAAATATATTAAGCAAATCTAAGAACGTGGTAAGTGTTGAATGTAACTATTCAGGCCAGCTAACAGGTCTAATTAAAGAAAAAACAGGAATAGATATAAAAAACAAATGGTTAAAATTTGATGGAAGACCCTTTTATGTTGAAGAACTTGAAGAAAAGATATCAACTCACTTTAAGGAGATTAAATGACTAAACTAAATGAACTAACAACCTCATGTCAGCCAAACTGGTGCCCCGGATGCGGAAATTTGGCAATATGGGCTGCATTTAAAAATGCTGCTGTAACAAATGACTGGAATAACAATAATACAGTAATTGTCGCTGGTATTGGTTGCCACGGTCACATAGTCAACTTTACTAAACTAAACTCATTCGAGGGTCTTCATGGTAGGGCTCTACCAGTAGCGTCCGGCATAAAAATGGCAAACCACAGATTAAATGTTTTCGTATTTACAGGCGATGGGGATTCACTAGCAGAAGGAGGGAATCATTTCATACACGCTTCAAGAAGAAATCATGACATGACAATTATTCTCCACGATAATGGTTTGTACGCTCTAACAACAGGACAAACATCGCCAGCCTCAGAACATGGATTTAAATCTAAATCAACTCCAGAGGGAAATCACGATTACCCACTAAATCCATTGGCAATGGCAATTGCAGCAGGTGCAACTTTTGTGGCAAGAGAATATGCTGTAAATATTCAGAAACTAGCAGACCTTATTACACAGGCAAATGCTCATAAAGGACTTGCTATTGTGGATGTATTGCAGCCATGCCCTACATTTAATCATGAGCACAATCATAAATTCTATCAAGATAATACTTACTATCTACCGGATGATTATGATCCTACAAATAAGGAAAAAGCATTTGCTAAAGCTCTTGAATTTGGTTTGAAAACAATTCCTCTTGGTATTATCTATAAAGAAGAAAAACTCCCCTATGAGTCTCAGCTGCCCCAGCTTTCTGTCAAACCTCTGGTAGAACAGGAAGTTAATTTATCAAATTTGAAAGGATTATTTAGTACATACATTTAGTGTGACTAAGTTAATATACTATGGCAGACACAGAAGTAATGGTTGGTAAGTATAAAGTTACTGTAATAAGAGATGCATGTATTGGTGCGGCTTCTTGTATAGCTTTCTCTCCGGAAGTATTCCAGCTAGACTCAGAAAGCAAGGCTGTAGTACAAGAAGGATCTAATGATACCCTAGAAAATCTCATTCAGGCCGCACAATCTTGCCCAACGGCAGCTATTGTTGTTGTAGATTCAGAATCAGGCGAACAACTCTGGCCCAAATAAAAGATTCTAAGTGAGCTAAATCCATAATCACTTAGTGTGTTGTGGCTCAAAACTAGCACTTATACGCTAGATTAATACTCGTAAACTCACCCTACAAAGTGAGGTATTACGTACTAATCACTGCAGGTGCCCTATAATAATATAAAGTAAAACTGTAGTTAGGTTGTTGATACTTTTTTCTTAAAAACAGGAGGCCTGCATGTACTTAATACCTCTGCTGTCCAACGGGACAGATTGTAGAGTTCAAATGCTGTTAGTATTTTAACTATTTGATCCCAATGTACAGCTACAATGTCGTTTACTTTAAGATTCGGGGTTAACAACTTATCAAGTTTGAACTTTTCTGTTTTTGGATTATCTATTAGAGTGTATCGTGATTTCTCTATTCTTAGTTGGTTTAGGGAAAGTGTGGCAAAACCGTTTTCTATGGATAAGACTCGGCCCCATCTAATCATGCAGTTGTTACTAGAGTCCAAATTATGAGGAATTGTGCCGCTAGCTTTACCCACCCCAACATGAAAAACTTGAAATTGATGTATGGGAATAAACTTAATGGGTCTATTTTCTCTAAGCTCCTTAATATACCAATCTGGAACTCCCTGAGCCTTAAAGTTTTTCAACAACAAATTGAAGTGCTTTTGTTTTGCTTTTTTTAATAAGTCATTACCTAACCAGTAACTCTCAACAACCTCGTATGAATCAAAGTCTAATCCTGTAATCTCAGACAAAGTTTTAAGGTAAGGGGTAAGAACTATAAATTTCTGCAACTCCTCTGAAACGCCACTACAGTTGCCGGAATGAAGACATCTTCTGAATTTTGCCGGAGCTGAGTCTCTTCCACAGTAACCCTTCGAATTTGGAGGGAGCGAAAATCTAGAAGCCAATTGTAATGATTTTTTATCCATATGACGATAATAACAAATGTGTACAATAAGCACTATTTGATAGGCATATCTTAACTAAACAAAGTAGGTTGTTACATAAAACTAAATAGGCAGACTACAGCAAATAAGCTAGTATAAAAAAATGAATATTTACGTATTTGGAAATCCAGATGCAACCTTTGATAACAATGCTCTTGAAATTGCTAATAATAGCAAAATAGAAAATATCAATTATATCTACGTAAAACCAAATGAGGATTTGCCTTTTGACAATGGTTCTGATGTTGTAATTATGGATCAAGTGGAAGGCATAGAAGACGTTAGATTATTTGAACTAACAGATGATAGATCAATTACGCTTGGACCTAGGGTTTCTGCTCACGATTTTGATTTAGGATTTCAACTAAGATATCTAAAAAAACTTAACAGAATAGGTAAAGTGACTATACTGGGAATTCCTATGGAAAAAGAAATAGATTACAAATATGTCCAATCTATTTTAAGAAAATTAGTAGCGCAAGACATACATGGATCATAGGCTCTAATTATCTTCTCGGCTTCAAGTTTTAAAGTTACCTCATCTTTATCTAAATTCTCATTAAAGTACTTCTTCAAGTCGTTTTCGATATTTATTTGATTCTGAGCTGTAGGCACAATGACATCATAATCAATTATAATCCCCTGATCATCTACCTTAGCCATATGGTACAAAATTCCCCTAGGAGCTTCAATTACGCCAACGCCAACCCCCGCTTTTACTTTAGGTCTCTGTGGTTTTTCTGGTTGAATACTTAGATTCTTTAAAATATCTATAGCCTCGTCAACACATTGTAAAATCTCTATTGCTTGAGCCAAGTTATTGTGGTGAACATTATTTGAAGGAAATACATCTAAATACTGCTCTACATCTTTTTTGGTTCTAGGATTTAATAAATCTTTGTTAAAATTTAACCTAGCTAAAGCACCAACCAAATAATCTTGGTGTCCATCTGAAAAAACATACCCCTCAGCCTGAGTATAAGGTATGACAACAGATTTCAAAAAATCATGAAAATTCTCTTCAGGAACTTTTTTGCCGTTCGTGTTTACTACCCAACCATCTATAAAATCAAAACTTTTATCATTCCTTAAAGCTAAGTAGTCAGAGTTTCTGGTTAGATTGATTTTCCATTCATAAAAAACCTTTATACCTCTTATTACTTGTGGCCTTATCTTTTCAAGCTTAGCTATTAGGTCAGAAAACTTTGTAGGATCAGGAAGTTTTAAGAAACCACCAACAGTTGGAAATGGAGCATGAATTGCAGCACCAATAACAACGTCTGTGATTTCAGTACCAAGTTTTTTTATATCAAAAGAGTCATGAAGTAGGGTATGGCCTAAGTTATCGTGATCATCTGGTATATCTAGTATTGAATCAATTCCTAATATATCTGGTAACACAAAAAAATACAGATGTAGAGCGTGGTCTCGAATCATTAAACCATCGTACGCAAGTCTGCGTAATACCTTGGTCTGCTCAGAAAGCTCAATACCTTGAGACTTCTCAACAGCTTCAAGTGAAGCAAATAAATGAGCGACAGAACAGGTACCACAGATTCTTGATAAGAAAGCAGGGGCGGTAATAAATGGCTTGCCTTTAACAGCTTCCGTATAAAATCTTCTATAGTCAGAAATAATAAATTTTAAATCTGTAACCCTACCTTCTCTTACAGTAACTTTTAGACCTGCATTGCCTTCTATTTTTGTAATATTTTCAATTGTAATATCTCCGCTATGCATAATAATTTATTTTACCTGTAATAAGGCTTTGTTAATTTTGGTCAAGAAAGTCTTCATTTAATTATTTCAAATTTTGTAAGATACTTCGTTAACATTTCGATAAACTTTTTGGTGTTCATAGGACAACCGTCAACTCTATCATCTATTTGAATAACCTCGTCTAATTTTCTTACCTTTTGGCTATAGTCAAATGTCTCAAAATACCACTTGATACGGTCAGTCATATTTTTATCTGTAAACTGATTTCTACTTGCTGAGGGCATGCCGGTACAAGCACATGCACCAATCGCAACAACATATTTTGCGTTTTCACGTATTTTTTTTACTTCCTCAGCTTGAGATTCTGAGGATATAGCACCTTCAATAAAAGCAACATCCAAACCTTCCATGGAGTTATTTGTCTTTAGAGCTTTTAGGTGTCTAAATTCTACGAGTTTTTTCCAAGTATCTAAGTTGTCATTCAAAAGCTCTGTAAATAAAATGGTGCTATCTTCACAACAAGTAAAAGAAAACCAACCTATAACCAACTTTTTTTGATCTGTTTTAATTGTTGATGCAACCATAGCGTTAATACAATATAATCATAGCATAATATGTGTCTAGCAATTCCCGGAAAAATAGTAGAAATAAACGGCCATAGCGCTATAGTTCAATACCCAGAAGAAAAGCGCAAAGTTCTTGTCGGAAATGATCCTATTAAAATTGGAGACATTGTGATGATACAAATGGGCATTGTAGTTAAAATACTATCCAAAAAAGAAGCTTCCTCTGCTATGAAGGCTTGGGGTATAAAACTCTAACAATTCACCAGTACAACAAACTAGAAACCCTTAAGAGTTAATACAATGTGATAGTATTAATATGTGGTAATAAACTCTATAAACAGCCTTGGTCCTGATGAAAAAAATCCTACAGTTAATGCCGCAGAGGGTGACTATTCTTTGTTTAACCCCATTCCAGATAGAGAGAGATTAGAAACTATGTTAAGTGAGGGCAGTGTAGAAAAAGTTTTTGAAGTAATATCAAAAGAGTTAATTAGTGCAAGAAGACAGGAAGCAACTGCAAGAGCTCGCTTTGTCCATGCAGGATTTGACCCTAGCATGAAAGAAGCAACATTAATTAAGCTATGTGAAGAAGCAACACTTGCTGAGGCAAAAGCACACGAGCTAAGTATGGCCGCAAATGTTGCTCTATATGTAGCATCTATATACGCTGGTTTACCAGAATACCCACCTGAAGGCCAAGTAAGATTGTTTAGAGGTGTGGAAAGGGAGTGGACACCTGAACGAAACATCGGTAACTCTTTTTGGTCGCCAGATCCTCAAGTTGCGAAAATATTTGCAAATGGACAAGATATTGTTGTTTGCGATGTACCAAGAACAGAAATCTACTTCATCCCAGATGCAGATTTGGGAACACAGTTTGAGGTGCAAATACCAAATCCAGATATTACTAGAGAAGCTAGGATAATATATAGAAATGGGCGTCTAATTAGCAGTGAAGGAAATCTTCCGGAAACCACCAGAGTAACTAAACTGCTAAATTTTGCTAAAGCATTAGTCCAAAAACCCAAAAGACAATCACAATACCCACTAATTGATAAAGATTTCAATGCAAGTACCTACATAGAATAGTAGTTGAACAATACCAACCATTAGGCTATAAATACACCAAGAAAGAGGAGATAAAATGTCAAGACTCGTTCTTAGCAAAACAAGAATGGGTGGGTATCTGAAATGCCCTCAGTTTTATTGGTTTAACTACGAGTCTGGGTTACCAAAAGGCACTGACTACGCAAGACTTCTTGGAGTTTGTGTACATTCATTTATTGCAAGTCTATATGACGTAAGAAAGGGTTCAGATAAGAGGTTTAAATACAAAGATATTAAATCCGCTGGAGGAGCCTGGTTTTATAGATGGAATGTTGTATGTGATCAGGAAAAAAGAAAATTAAGATTTACCGACGAGAAAAAGCAAAAAGAATATGGACTAACTGGGTGGATCTGTATCATGAATTACTGGAATCAAAACTACTCAAAGCCAGATCCTGTATATATTGAAGAACGAGTGCAATTTCCACTAGACGGAAGTATTAGCCTACTTGGGATATTCGACCAAATAAGAAGTGTTGATCTTGATTTTGTTAAAAGATTTAGACCAGATCTCATAGTTGAGGGCGGACTAAAAAATGGACACGATCTTGCAGTAATTGTAGATCTTAAAACCAATAAGGAGAGTTTCGCTTATCTGTTTGGCAGTAATGAACTTGACTGGGCTGCTCAACAATTTGAACTTCATGAAGATATCCAAGTCAATATGTACCATTGGTTGTATTGGAAATGGAAAGGTAAAATGCCGATTGGGTTTTTTTGGTATCACCTTAGAAGTAAAAAGTGGGTGTTTAGCTATAGAACCATAGATGACTTCGAAACCCTCTACAACCAAGTAAGACATATAGCAGATAATCTAAATGCTGAGAGTTTTCCAAAATCTCCCGGAAAACATTGCAGATGGTGTGATTACTTTGATGCGTGTGGTGCCACAAGACCTAGCAGACCGTTAGCCTTCTATAAAGGTGAAAATGATGTTCTGACAGATGGTACAAATCCGGTAGAAACTGGTATTAGAGTTATCAAATCAGCCCAACGTCGATTAAAACTGATAGCGCAGCGAGTTAAAGCGAAGAAAGTTAGTGAGGAGATGGATACAGGAGATCAGATGAGGTTGATTGAACTACCTAATAATGATTAAGTTTTAAGTTTTTGGCGCATGAGGCGCGGGTTTTTATTACTAAAAACCCGCGCCCTAACCCTACAAAAAACACAAAACTAGTAAAAAATCTATTTACTCAAACCCTCATCAAAATTAATCATCCACTGAATACCAAACCTATCAACTAAAGATCCGAAAAAAGCACCCCAAAAAGCCTTTTCAAAAGGCATCTCAATCTTCCCGCCAACTGACAACTTACCAAAGTACTCTTGAGCTTGTGCTAAAGAATCAGCATCTATACTAATTGATACATTGTTTCCAACAACCAAATGCTGCCCCATAGCCTCTAAAGCATCTGTTGCCATCAATATTGAACCACCAGGCAGTGGGAGTGAGATATGCATTAACTTATTCCTAATATCTTCACTTAAATTTTGGGCATCAGGAGTTTCACTAAACCTGTGTACCTCGGAAAATTCCCCACCAAAAACAGATTTATAAAAATTAAATGCTTCTTCGGTAGTACCATTAAAATTCAAATAACTATAGAATCTTGGCATATTTATGTCTCCAAAATAACTAATGTACTAATCATATTAGCATATGTATGTGTCTATATATAAACTGATCGTAAGAATAAAACTTGACTTTTTGCTTAAGTAAAGACAAAATACCTGAGATCAAAAAAGGAGCGATACATGACGTGTATTGTCGCTGTCCGAAATAAGCATCGCGGTACAGTTATTCTTGGGGCTGATAGTAGACGTAGCCTAAATGGCGGTTTTATCACTACGACTCTCCCAGATGATAGGGGTAAAATTTTTAGGTTTAATGATCACTTTCTGATCGGTCATACAGGTGCAGGTAAGATTAGGCACTACACTTCTAAAATCCATATTCCCTTTGGAAGGTTGGGGCCACGACGCGCCCTCAATCTCGAGGATACAGTTCTTGAATATATTATCCCAAGTCTTAAGCGAACGGCCCGAAGCTATGAGATGTTGGAAACGGATAAGGGTGTACCTAATTTGGATGGACAAATTCTTATTGCGTTTGCAGATGAGGTCTGTCTGATTGGAAATGACTTTTGTGTCACGCCAATTACAGGTGATTTCTTTTCTGTTGGTTCAGGCATGTATTTTGCTCTTGGAGCATTTCACGCAATGAATGCTTTGCAAGTCAAGCCTAGCGTCCAAGCTAAATACGCTCTCACAGCTGCTTCTGCGCTTACTGAGAGTGTTGGTCCTCCATTTAGCTTTATGGAAACTACGCCACGAAAAAAGCTTAAGAAGTAAGACCTAACATTAAAGCGCGCGGCTTATACTAGAAAATTGTAAGCACTTCACGAACTAAAAACCTAAACCCCTTTGCACCCCTGGTTTAAACACCAATCAGTGCAAAGGGGACTTTTTATCAGTATCCATTGAAAAAGTCTCTTTTAATTTGGGTCTTTTTCAAACCAAAATCTACCAACCTCCTTGTGTAATAATCAACCATCCCATTAGGCCCAGATATATAAACAGTACGAAGCACAAAATCAGAAATATTATTCTTTAAAAAATTCTCATCAAGTGCAGTTCCTATTAAGTAATGTACTTTTATCCCAAGCTTAATTGCAGCACTGTCTATCTCTTTGCGGTAAGCTATGTCTTCCTCTTTTGTACATAAGTAACACAGATGTGCATCCACTACGGACTTAGTATCTGAAAAATGACGTATCATACTGATAAATGGGGTAATACCAATCCCACCGGCTATAAAAATATACTTCTTACTCAAATCAGTAATAACAAAGTCGCCCCTTAACTGCTGTGCATATATTACTAAATCGTCTCTCTTAGTTAGTAAATTTTTAAAGGTACTTCCTTTATCAAAAACTTTAACCCCAAAACTGACATTATCAGAAGTCGGAGAGGAAGAAACAGTAAAAAATCTTCTAACCCCACGATTGTCGGGTTTTTCGTGAGGAAGCATTACTTCCATATACTGCCCTGCTTCAAATTTTACTTTTTTATCAGATTTAAAAATAAACTCAAATGCCCCATCTGCTATCATTTTCTTTTCAATAAGTTGTAAATAGTATCTAAATCTAGGGGCTGCAAGAAAACTTCCTATATTTCCAATCAATAACGCAAGTTCTGGAGTTGTTCCAATTTTAGAAAAATGAAATGGAGTACAGGTAATGATAGAAATAACGGCAAAGTATATGTACTCTTGGACTTTCTTCTTTGGAAGTGTAAACGGCTCTGTGACCATAACAGATACAAAAAACAGCAACGGCCAATTCAGGGTGGTTTCATAAATAAAATTAATAAAATTTGGGTAATATTTTCCATAGTTTGAATAAAGGGCTATGTAACTAACTATCAGAAAAACACTAGAAACAATAAACTTTCGTTGTTTCCTAAGTACTACTAAAGCAAATATCAACACTAGGGGAAACATATAGCTACTACCTACCCACCACATTGCAGAATAGTTAAAAAACAACATACCAAAAAATGCAGCTATAGCTGCGGGGTTAAATACATGTGTTTTATTGATAGTTAAAATATACTTGGATAGAACACCCATCAAACTCACAAATATAAGTAATAGCAATTCGGAAGGTTTGCTTGTTGGAGTAAATAACAAATACAAAATAAGCGATGTTATAATCTGGGAGTCTTTATGAATGTGGACTTTGTAAATCCCCCCGACAAGATTATTAAATAAATGTCCGGTCACAACTAAGGTAATCAAACTAACAATCCCAGACTCAAAAGTAAAACTGGTCTTTCCAAAAATAGAAAGTAACAAGGAATAGGTTGCTAATATAATTAGCCCATACAAAACTACTCTATACATATTTGTGGAATCAATTAATTTCTGTACTTTATTAAGCATAAAATATCTCTCCTGGAAAATTAGCAGATTTTTCTATACTAGAGTTCGACTTTAAAATTAAATACTCAAAAAAATAATCTTTTTGAAAAACCTCAGGTTTAACAAAAAAAAGCGCAGTTGAAATAGCGTCGGCAACAATTGCATTTTTAGCTATAACCCAAGTAGCTAAAATATCTTTTGGGGAAGATAGTGTATTGCCATTTATAATATGATGAAATTCTCCCCAATTCCTTCTGTTTCCAGAAGAACCACAAATAGAAGAATTGGATATTTTGGCAACACCAATTGCTTTAGTAGAATCATTAGGATGTTCAAGCCCTACTTTAACCACATTGCTGCCACATAGCAAATCGTGACCAGCATCAACCACAAAATCTTTTATACCAAAATCCACTATCATTTTAGAAACTATATCCATGATATACCCCTTACCAGCCGCCCCAAAATCTAATTGAACAGGTTTTTTAACAACCAATTTCGGGAAATCATATTCAAAAACCTCATCCCAAACAAGTTGCTTAGTAATTATTTTTTTCTCAAAAGAATAATCTCTATCGTACCCTGCTTCTACTAAAGTTTTACCAATAAAAGGAGTAAAGGATCCAAGGGTTAACTTGGTAAATTTCTTATAAATATCAAATAGCTCTTTTGCATCTTTGGGCAATTCCATTGTTTCATGTGATACAGCAATTTTTGATAGTAGTGACCCGTCCCTAAACCTTGAATATGTAGATTCAAAATCCTCTATACGTTGCCTGATATTATTCATCAAGGTTTCAGAAGATCTAAAAGGTGGGAGTGAAACCTCCCACCTTGTACCGATTGCATCAAAACTGAAGTTCTCCATTATTATGATTGTAAGGCTTGGCTCTTAATTTTCTCAACTGCGTCATTAAATCCTTTAGGAGTTAAAGAAGATCCTGATACTTTATCAACATTTAACTCACCAAGACTCTTACCAACTACAACACCGCTGATGCCCTCAGCGAATTTCTGTTGAAAATTAAGTGATCCAGGTAAAGTTGCTTTTGGAGTAACCATAACTTCCTTAACCGTTCCATTTTCAAGAGTTAGTGAAACATCAATTTGCTCAGGACCGCCGGGTGACACATAGTCACCAACTACCATATACTTACCGTTTTTATACTGGGATGTTTTTGATGTCATTGTTGGAGTTGAATTAGTAACAACTTGTTGTCCCACTACCTCCTGTGTAGTAACTGTAGGTGCGTTAAAATATTTAAAATAAATAACTCCTGCAGCACCTAGCGCAACAAGTCCTGCAACTGTTAACACCATGTTCTTATTATTAGTATTTTGTTGATCCATGTAACTCCTTTAAATTTATAACTAACTATATGATAAACTATACTTTGTATAGCAAACCACTGTCAATAACTATGAATGTAATTACTAACAACCAGTCATTTTGTGTAGCTGCTGCAACAAAAGTATTAGGAGATAGATGGACTCCAAAAATACTTGTGGCTCTAATAAATGGCGAAAAACACTACACCGAAATAGCCCATGAAGTTACTGGTATTAGCCCAAGATCTCTTTCTCATAGACTTTCTTCGTTGGTAAAAAATGGAGTTCTAATAAAAAAAACTAATAACACACGAAACATAACGTACACCCTGACAAAAATGGGTAAAGACCTCTATCCAATACTTGTAGACATGGTTGAATGGGGAAAAAAGTACAGACCTAACTAACTAAAATGGCTCATAAGTATTCCTGAACCTGCAATAGAAATACCAGCTACTACTAGTCCTCCAATAATATCCACCACATAATGTTGCTTTGTAAAAACTGTTGATACAGAAATAAGTAAAGCCAAAACTATATATAACAAATTATTTGAGGACGCATACAAAAAGTAGCAAGAAATTACGCTTAAAAAAACATGCCCCGAAGGAAAACCATTAGTATCACCATCCACACTATAAATGTAGTTAATTACTCTCGAAAAAATAGAACTACCATTTAACCTACCTCTTACCACCCCATTTGGAAACAAATACCAAAAAACTGTAGCAATAATATTAGCTAGAAAAATTGCAATTAAATACAAATCAAGTGTAATACCACTAAGAGATAGGTACGAATAAACCACTAACGGATATAAAAGCACATAGGGAATAACAAAAACCGGCATCACATTTATGTAACTATCTAAAAAGGTTTTAAAAGAATACCTAGACTTTCTTCTATTTGTAAAAATATACCCAAAAAACGAAACAAAGCTGAGGAAAACAAGAAGTGTCATTAAATAATTATACAAAATACCTTCAAAACAAAAACACCTTTCTGATAAAATCAGAAAATGATTAATCAAATAATAGGACAAAATGAAACAAATCTAATTATTGACCTTATATTAAGTCTTATATCAGGAACCATCATAGGAGCTGAAAGAGAATCTAGGGGCAAAGATGCTGGAATAAGTACCCATACCCTTGTTATAACCGGAGCGATGCTTTATACATTTATGTCCTCTATGGTAGATCCAGCCTCTGAATCACGAATAGCAGCACAAATAGTATCCGGTATCGGATTTCTTGGAGCAGGTCTAATTATTAAAGAAGGGGTAAACGTACGAAATCTCACAACAGCAGCTAATGTGTGGGCTGCAGGCGCAATAGGAATGGCTTACGGATTTAATTTCCATACAATAGGTATTATTGCAACTCTAGCTATAACACTAATACCTATGATTCCCCACTTTAACAAGAAGAGTCCTGAAGCCGTGAGCCATAATGAACCCAAAAAATAAGCTCAGAAAATATTTTACTAATTTCTGAGCCTTCGAGACAGTACTTAATCTTCTTCCTTTGCGCCACCCTTAATAAAAACAGTTGAACCAGGATACAAGGTACCTTTGATCTGGTTGTTATCTAACCCAAGTATTTGGTATTGACCAAGGGATTCTGGGTTAACATTTAGAGTTTCGGCAAGCCATTTTTTGAATGTAAGGGAAGAAATGTTAGTAGGATACCTACCATCGTAGATGATTTGCCTCATTGTTTCTCCTGTGGAGTTTTTATAGCATGTTGCTCATAGGATGTTCAAGTGTAAAATCAATTCTAAGGGTGCATTTTGGATTTATGATATTCTAAAGCATTACTATTATCTTGCGATATATACCCACTAGGTCTCGTGTCATCCTCCCTATCCCTAGTGGACTGATACACGCTTCCTTGCCTAGATTTCGAATAACTATCACTCAATACAGTAGTTCTTTCGGGATCAGCTCTATCAATATCTCTAAAAATCAAATAGGACTGAATGATACTTTTTAAAATTGTCCTGTAGGCAATAAAATTTTGCCTATCATATTCGCTACTGGTAGGAACAGCAAAGTAACCACCAGCTGATTCTAAATACTGAACTAATTCATATATATTAACTATTCCCATACCCTCAGTGTGTGCTATAGACAGAAGCTCTAAAATGTCTTCTACAGCTACGTCTAAACCCTTGTCTTCTAAAGCCTTGCGAATATCATCGACACTGCTCCTTTCTACCTTATCCTTTATGTAGACTGTTCCAAAAATCTCCTCAAACCCAGTACCATCGAATCTGTCCAATATATGCTTAGCTGACAATAATGTCTTTGCAGGTAACCCACTTAACGACTTCCCCAGTTCCGTTGTGCTCCAGAAATCTTCATGTTTAGGATCTTTAACCCCCAACAACCCGATATCGGAAGTACCATACCATATAGGTACAGTAGAAAACATGGAAATAGCGTCAGCTTTGATACCAAAAGCATCCATCAACAATTTCTGTGCTCGTCGTGCAGTACCACCAGATTCTATATACTCATCTACCACTAACACATGGGGAGACATTCCCTCGGGAATTAAGGTAAACTGATCTTTAAATAGGGCAACGGGTCCTTGAGAAGAATGCTTCTCATCATGAAATCTCCCAACGTTCATATATCTTATATCTGGACGAGCGACTCCTTGGGGTATTTCTCCCCGCTGCTGTAAACCATCCCACATAGTGTAAAAAAGAAATGCTCCATTTCTAGCCGATTTATCAAGAAATACTAACGATGTGATCGGATCACCGGTTAGAGATTCCTCTAATACTTTATTTACTAACTGTGTGGTAGCAGTTACCAAATCACTCAAATTACCATTCTCCAAAGCTGCTTCTAAATGCCCTGATACGCCCTCCGAGGAAACTTTGAAGTGGTGGTTACGATTTATAGAGGTTAAAAAATCAGATGTAAGATACAATACTTCCCGTTTTGGCTGCTCTATGAATTGATACGGGGTTTCATTGGTTAAAAAGCCTTCAAAACCACCACTAATATATTTGGACATACTATTATATTACATATAGAAGAAACGATTTGCACTAATATTAGTGTGCTAGAGACTACAATCAAAAACACCTTTCTGTTGGTATTAAGAAATGATAAATCAAATAATAAGGCCAATATATCATTGTACCTTAAACCAAGCGGAATCATTAGTCATATAAAACTTATATCTTAGCGAGGTCTTCAAAACTATCAAACATGAAATAAACTTTAAACACTTTCCACAAACGCCCTATAGAACAGACGTTAAAAAAATCTTTTGAGAAATTGGGGCTCACAGAAATCCACACAGTCTGTAGTAAACCTAGAGGTTTCTCAATACCAGACTGAAAGTTCACAGATGTTTCAGAATAGTTTCCCTGTGTATGAAGATACTCGTGCAAAATAACGTACTCTTTTGCATATTTAGGTAAATCTGAGGCAACATACCCAACCCTACTGCAAGTAATACCATTATTCAAACCAATTAAACGCCTCTCTACTTCGTAGATATTTGGATATGAATCAGAAACAGCAAACTTCTCTTTCTCAACAAGTTTACTAAGCTCATAGCAACTGACTCCGCTATTACTTTTTAAAAATGTACTAGCAATTTGTTTTTTGCAGTTCTGATACGAATACTCCAAATAAAGTACTCCGGTTATTAAAGTGATAAGTAGTATAAGGAGAAGCAATAGAGGTTTAGTTTTTATTTTTATCATCTTCACAATAAGTATAAACTAAGTTCTTCATGGCTGGAGAGCAAGATAAGTGAGTGCTCTTAGCACAAACATCACTACATGCATGATTAAGAACTGCTTACACTTAACCAACCTGCTCTACCCAATCTCTTAGAGATGTTTTAATTCTATCAATCTCATCATCAGGTAAAATACCAGAGTGCATAATGATATTACGAGACATTTCTAAATCGTTCAGTCGGGAGGTTACCCAAGCTTGATTTGGTAAAATGTCTGAGAAATCATCCCATCTAGTTATAATGATAGAGGCCAAGTCACCTAACATTGTATACCCTATATTAGTACTTGCTCTAGGCGATAAATATTTGTTTTTGCTTTCTTTACTTTTTAGATCTTCCACCCGAAGTTTAACTTTCTCAGGTACACAATTTTTCCACCACTCATTCCCATGGCGTTCAGACAATCGATCAATTATTAGATCCCTTACAAGATTCTCGAAACAATAAAATGCAATATATACTTCGGACATTTTGTTGGCTGTAGCAGTAATTTTTGGGCTAAAAGAGAATTCTTCTAAGGAAATGGATGGTTTTTGTATACCTGTATTCTTTCTCAATGTACCTTCAGTAGTATATTTGTCAACTACGGATTGTACTAGCATTCCATCCAAGACTAGTTTTTTTAAATGCTTAATAGTCCTCATTTATCTAATAGGTTGTCTTTTATACTTTTGAATATTGCATTATAGATATTAATATCTGTGGTAAGTGGAAGGTGAATTTGAATATTATAGTGAAATGTTACTAATTCTTGATTGACTACAGGTGTTTTAATCTCGTTTTCGTGTTCTCGGTAAGTTTCAATGTCACTTTTAATAACTGCAACTGGCATATTTTTTGTATCAAAATCAGCTAGTGACAGCAAAGCTTTAAAAGTGGCGAAGTATCTATTTACATTTTCGGCATCCTTCCCAGTAACTCTTGATATAGCGCCTTTTATTTCAGCGTCGGAAGCCTTATCCATACGTGTATTAATTGAGAATAAATCCGAGTATGTTTCTTTAATTCGTTCAGCCAAAACAACTTTAAACTGAGATATATCCCTTAATTGGTTATAATGAGATGTTGGTGTTCCATCTGCTGTTAAGAACCCCATTTTCTTAATTAATGGAATGAATGCTCGATCATTAGTACTTGTAAAGCCAAGTTTTCTTAATATATCGAGGGTAAACCTCTGTGGGACTTCTGCACTTTTAAGCTTTTCAAAAATAGGTCCTATTTTAGTATTAGACACCATGTATGGATATTCGGTCATATGCTTTTTTATCTAAGAGTATCTTTAATAACCTTATAGCACTTATAATATTGATTTTCAACTACCCATATTGAATATCATATCTATATAGGTACCTGGATCTATGTATCTTAAGTTCTTCATGGCTGGGGAGCAAGGATTCGAACCTCAATTCTTGCATCCAGAGTGCAATGTCCTACCATTAGACGACTCCCCAATAAAACTCTTTGCAAAAGCGTTAGAATTATACAATTTATAGGGGAAAAAGGGTACTCCAACAACAAGTTTATAAGATTAGATTAAACTGGCAGTAAGTCCACATACTAAATATGTAACTTCCAAAATTCTCCACAGTGCAAATAAATCTATTTTGAAAGGATATTTTACTATTTAACCAAAGCACAAAACTTTATACTAGGATTTGTAAAAAACACTTGAGAATTAGTATTATTTACCACAGTGCCCACATGCACACTCATTGCTGTCGGAAGAAGTAGAACACCCACAGTTGCCACCGCATTCGCAGGAATCGTTGTCTTTGTTGTTTTCAGAATTTTGATCGCATTGACATTCGTTTTCGCAGTTGCAAGATTTTTCTTGATCTTCTGAGCAACACCCATTACAACAAGAACATTCGTGCATATCCACCACAGTAGATGTTGGTTGGAATTTAGATGCAAATAGATTTTTTAACTTATCCAGAATTGACATAGTAGGATAATATATCAATTCAAAAAAAACACAACCCCACACAAGCCTAACAAGAATAGATATAACCTGTAGTGATTTGAGTAAATGCCTATTGTGTTATTGATTTTGTTGATAGAATCAATATATGAAAAATATAAGACATAAAGAACAGCGCGTTGGGGTTTTTGTAGATATCCAAAACATGTATTACTCGGCCAAAAATTTGTATGGAGCCAAGGTTGATTTCAGCAAAGTGCTGACAGACGCAGTGGGAGGAAGAAAATTAGTCAGGGCTTTTGCTTATGTTATAAATGCAGATATAGGAAATGAAAAAGATTTTTTTACAGCTTTAGAAAAAATTGGATTTGAAGTTAGAATGAAAGATTTGCAGGTATTTTTAGGTGGTGCAAAAAAAGGGGATTGGGATGTAGGTATATGTATGGATATTGTAAGATTACTTCCAAAAATCGATGCTATGGTGCTAGTTTCAGGAGATGGGGATTATAGAGATGTTATTGAGTACGCAAAAAGCCAAGGTGTAAGAAGTGAAGTAATATCTTTTGGTAAAACGTCATCTTCAAGGTTGTTAGAGGTTATTGATGATCATATAGATATGGGAGAAAATCCTGGAAGGTATTTAATAAAAAATTTTCCAAGACAATCAATAAGAGAATTACAAACAACAAAAAATCCTGACGCATAATGCAAAAAGGCTGTTTAAATGAATAGAGAAAAAATAGCTACATTTCTAAAAAGACACAAAATCTCACTAGGATTATTGGGAATGCTGTTGATACCATTTTTTCTATATCATATCTACTACTCAAATAGAATTATTCCCGGCGTATTTGTAGGAAGCGTAGATTTAAGTGCACTTACGTTTAGTGAAGCAAAAGCGAAATTAACAAAAGCAATTGCAGAAACAAACAAAAATATCTCTCTTCAACAAAGCGATAGAGAATTTACTATTACTCCCGAAGAAATAAAACTTGAATACAAAATAAACGCAACCCTCTCAAGAGCTTTTGAAGTAGGAAGAACAGGAAATATTTTTATTGATAATAAAGATAAGATCGCAGGCCTTATAAAAACACTGCAACTTAAAATTTTCTATGATTTTGATGATGCAGCACTTTCTAATAAAATACTATCGATTCGAGGCGAAGTAGATAAACCAGAGATTAATTCATCGTTTAAATTAAATGAAAAATCACTTCTTATTACTTCTTCAGAAAATGGCAATATAGTTGATGGTCAAGACCTGAATAAAAAAGTCTTAAACGCTTTGGATCTGATGGTTTTTAATCCCATTATAATTCCTATGGAAGATACTAAACCAACAGTAAAAGAAGAGGATCTTAATAAAATAAAAACTCAAACAGAAAAAATTGTATTTAAAGATTTTACTATTAAATTTAAAGATAAATCTTGGAAACTTTCACCAGAGCAAATTCTGGACCTATCAGAAGTTGTTGTCAGCAAGGACACCAATTTTGAACCCGAATTAAGGTTAAACAAGTCGTCTTTTGAGGAATTAGTGTCAAGCCTAGGATTAGAAATAAATACACTACCCAAAGCACAAGTAACAGAGGTAAAGGGTAATAAAGTAGTTTCAATTAAACTTCTTAATAAAGGCTCAGAAATAGATGAAGGAGTTTTTGCAACAGATTTTAAAAAAGCGCTTTTCTCAAATGATGTTGCCGTGGAAATTGCAACAATAGATATTGATGAAAATGTAGATATTTCAAAATACGGTATCAAGGAATTATTAGCCGAGGGAAAATCTAAGTTTACAGGCTCGGCTTCATCTAGAATTCACAATCTGGCTCTTGCAGCGGAGCGTGCAGGAAACACATTATTAGCACCTGGAGCAATATATTCTCTAAATAAAACAATTGGTGAGATCAGCGCAAAAACAGGCTATGATTCAGCATATATTATTTCAAATGGTAGAACAGTTCTTGGAGAAGGGGGTGGAGTTTGCCAAACATCCACAACAATTTTCAGAGCAGCACTAAATGCAGGTCTTCCAATTGTTGCGAGATACCCACATGCATATAGAGTAAAGTATTACGAAATTGAAAGCCCTGTTGGTATTGATGCTGCTATTTATCAACCTAGTTTAGATTTTCAATTTAAAAACGACACAGCTAATTATATTCTTGTAGAAAGCACATTAGATCTAAAGGAAAACTCTTTGGTATTTAAGATTTATGGAACTTCAGATAATAGAAAAGTGGAAATCACCGAACCTGTTGTAACAAGTCAAACCGCACCACCTCCTGCATTATATGTAGATGACCCGACATTAGCTGAAGGAACTATTAAACAAGTAGATTTCCCGGCCTGGGGAGCAAATGTATCATTTTCCAGAACTGTAACCAGAGATGGCGAAACAATGTACAAAGATATGTTCAATAGTAGATATCAGGCCTGGAAAGCAGTATATATGAGAGGCACAAAAAAGTAGGTTTTTGCCTTTTAGGACTCTATTACTGTAATGGAAACGTAGTTAAAGACATCTGTAGGGTTTTCAGATTTTGTAACGTTTATCCTTAAAGTGTTTCCCCTATGCTTAAATACTCGGGTAAATCCCCTATCATCAGCAAAACTTTCCTCTAAATTCCATTTCTTAATTCTTGAAATATTGTAATAGAAGGTCTCTATGTCCATGATTGGTTTTGAGGTTTTTACTACTGTGGTCTTCACATCAGACCCAAGGTCAGAGCCCACTATATAGGAGTCTATAGGAGTTGGTACGTAGTTATCTGGTGTACTATCAAGACCTTTTACCTCCGGCAGCTCTCGTAAAGATTTAGGCTGATAGGAAGCGAATGTATAGTAGGAAAAAGTAAGCATACAGGTAACTAGCAAAACTATCATTACTCTGTTCAAAGCCACGAAGTTGATTTTGTTAAGCAGGGTGTGTTGCATCTTGTTCTATGATACAGTTTGGGGTTTGGGTTGGCAAAGTCGTTGTTACTAAGTAGGGGCCGGGCAATTTGCAATCAAATTGCCCGGCCCCAGCCGAAACGAAAAAAACTAAACCCTACTCAGAACCATCATTAGACTTACCAAGACCACGTAGCTTACCAAACAAACTGCTAAAAGATAACCTTATACCTTTAAACATACTCCCAAATATATGAGAAAAACCATGTCTAAAAAACTTATACCCATCAGTCCAAACCCCCTCAACAAACAAGGAAACTACAACAAACACAACTAAAAAGAGTGCTAACATATAAAATAAGACCAGTATTGCTACAGCAATATATGCATTTATCAAAGCTACAACTGCAAACGCCGTACATAGCATTGCAAACTCACCAGCCATTCTATCCTTCAAAGCCCCGGCTTTATAATAGTTAATAGCCGCTATAATTGAGGTATATCCCAACAACACAGCACAAATAATACCTTGAACCTCAAGCATAGATGCAGGTAGCCACTCCTGAAAAAGCGGTATCATGCTCCCTCCTCACAACATTTACCAGATTATACCACTAGGAATCATAATAATATGGGTAAGTACAATGTAGAACAAGACTTATCAATAGATACTAGGTTTTTACAAATTACAAGACTAAGTCAAAACTCTGTAACGCTTGCTCAGGGAAATTTAAAGGACTCATATGAAAAGCTCCATGAGCACCATTAGGATCCTGTAAAAACAATAAAACTGCAGCTCCCTTCTCTTTTAAAAACTTTTCAGTTTCAGACATACCTTCGCAACCATCCCTAGTAGGATTAGGATCTTTCGCACCGCAGACAAGCACCCACTTTACACCACTAAAAGGCTTCCCACTATTACCCTGGAGTAACTCCTCAGTCATTGCGAAATCGCTTTGATACTTGCCGGATGCAGATATGACAGCATCTATTAGGTTCTTTTTTAGAAACCTATCATTTGCAATTACAGAATATGTATTAGCACTGCCTCTAGAAAAACCTTCCAAAACTATAAAATCAGTTGTTGAGTAGTTATTATTTTTCAGATAATGCTCTACAACCTCTACAATTTTTACTGGGGAGTAATAGTCACTTTTCTTTTCTCCTTCCCCACTCCACCAATTAATACTTACCAAACCATAATCTCCTTTTGCTACAATATGTTTTTTCCAAGCTTCATAATCTTCCTCCGCAGTACTACCGTGGCCTGGCAAAGAAAAAATAATTTTCTTAGTTTCTTTGTTATTTTGTCCACTTGGCAGACCAACAATCAGATAGTGATCTGGATCTATAGTGGCTTCTTTTGTTGGGTTTGATAATGTATCTGCATTATCAGGGTATACTTTCGGAATTAAAGTTGGGGTAGCTGTCAAAGGTTTTTCTTCAAGTGCCTCTTGCAAAATTGGCGGAGTAGTTACAGACCTACTAGTAATATTTTTAGGTGAAGGGGCTTCCTTTTGATTAAAAGCAACTTTAGACAAAACTACCGTTACTGTGATTAAAATAAGAATGGTGACAACAATAAACCAAATATTAAAATGAGTCTTTCTTGGGGGAGAAACTGAATTACCTTCAGAAGAGCTTGGTAAAGTGGGTTGGTTTTCTTCAGACATATCTGCTACTTATTGTACAAATAAATCTTTATTAACAAAACAGTAATTTTTATTATTTCTTATTAGAAAGTTCCAACAACTTTAAAAATTATAAAGTAGTAGCACGCATTTCTATTACAAAATCTTTAAAACTACTAGTTAATCGTCATTGTACCATCAGACAAATTTAAGACTTTAGTAACACCGATCTCTTCAACAAAATAACGGTCATGGGAAACAATTAAAACAGTTCCCTGATACTCATTTAAGGATCTTTCCAACACTTCTTTTGTCTCAATATCCAAATGGTTATCAGGTTCATCCAAAATTAAAAGATCGTAATCTCTGTAAGCAAATATTGCAAAGGCGAATCTAGCCCTTTCCCCAGGACTTAAAAACTTTACTTTCTTTTTTGTGGCATCTCTATCAAACAAAAACTTCTTTAAATAACCATATGCACTTCCAAGTGAAGTTGAGGTCGAAATCATAAATTCATCCAACAAAGTATTTTCTAAATTAAGCTCAGCCTGAACCTGTGAGTAATAACCCAATTTGATATTTGGACCTAATTTAATCTCTCCTGCTGTTGGAGCAATTAAACCTGTCACAAGTTTTATAATAGTTGATTTACCTGCGCCGTTTGGCCCAAACAACCAAACCTTCTCCTTACCCCTAACTTCAAAATTTAAACCGTTAAAAATAACTTTATCTCCATAAGCTTTAGACACACTATTAAAACGTATCATCAACTTTCCGTTATGCACATCTGTATCAAACTCAACATCTTTAATTACCTGATTTGTGTATTTTGTCTTCTCATTAGAGTTAATTTCTCGATCAATTCTCTTTTTAACAGATCCTACTGCCTTGCCGCGTTTTTTCCCATCTTTTATCTTACGTACGTTTTCGAGTAAAGTTTCCAGCTGGCGTTTTCTTTTTAGAAACAAAACATATTCTTGATCCCACTTCTCAATCAGTTTCATTTTTTCAACCTTATAGTTGTCGTAGTCACCAACAAATCTAAAAATCTTGCGTTTATCTATTTCCCATATCTCGTCTACAGTATTATTCAAAAATTGCCTATCATGTGAAATCATTACAACTGTAATTTGTAAATATTTGATATACTCCTCAAACCACATAATCCCATCAATATCTAAATGGTTAGTAGGTTCATCAATAAAAAGCACAGTCGGCTCGGTTAATAGTAGTTCTATTAATTTAATTTTCATTTTCTGCCCCTCACTTAGGGTGTTTAGCATTTGATAGGGATCATAATTATCAAATTTTAATTGCTTGGCCAAAATCTCAAGTTTATATACGTCCCACTTTGATTCTAGTTTTGATTCCAAGTAAGCTCCAGCCATGTCATCAGGAAAAGTAAATTCTTGTGGTAAATAGCCAAAAACTTCATTTTGAATATTAAGATTTCCTGAGGTGGGTTCTTCCAGGCCGTTTAGGATCTTAAAAAGAGTGGTCTTACCACAGCCGTTTTTTCCAACCAAACCTATTTTTCTCCCATTTCCAATATTAAAATCAACACTATTAAGTATCTCTTTATCGGCATAGTTTTTACTAAGACTTCTGGCTGTGATCATGTGGGTAATATAGCATTTTTCATGTGAAGGCTTAATACAAATTAGCTAACGCCTATAACTCTAATCAAACACAAAAAACACAGAGCATCTTAGGGACTCTTCTTTATTACGGGAAAAACCATAACATCCATATCAAGTTAAGTTAACATAGCAGTCCCCCAGCTATGAAAAGAGGGTCTAATTATAGTAGAACATTGTGATTTTAGCAGAGTTATAGAAAATGGCAGTAAATGGTATAATTTGCGTTGCCAGAAGCTTAAATGCTGATTTAAGCTATCACTTGGCCCTATCGTCTAATGGTTAGGACGCCAGGTTCTCATCCTGGCAATCGGGGTTCGATTCCCCGTAGGGTCACCATGAACAGGTTCTTCATTGAACGCAGTGAAATGGAGGTTCTGTTCATGTGATTCTACCAAGGAATCTAACCAGCATTTATGCTAGGTTCGCCAATTCGAACGAAGTGACGAATTGCTACTACAACACTTGGCGAATAAATGAGCCTAGTGATGTAGGATGCAATAGGAGTGAAGTGACAAATTGCTTGTGCGAAGCACACTTTTCCCCGTAGGGTCACCATGAAAACTAGAATTCGTGTTTATTCAAATATTTGCTGTACTCAATATCCGAATCAATAATACCCTTCAAAGCTTCTTTAATAACCTTTGTTCTACTCTTATTCTTTGTAAATTGCGCCCAGTCTAAGTAACTTCGTTCTACGTTGTTTAGAATAAGGTGAAACCTATTCCTTTCAAAGACATTTTCGTACTTGTTTATAAAAGTAGTAACTATTTCGTCTAAATCTTTCGGCTCATACTCAGATATTTGTAAAATGTCTGAATCAATTCCGTGTATAAACATCTGATTAAATTGCCTATGTTTTTTAGCTTGCCATAAAACCAAGGTAGGTTTTTTACTCTGTAAGGCAACAGTTATTTGATGCCCTGTGCTAAAGTTTGAGACTGTATCCTCAATTATTACTAAGTCTGCTTCCTTTATAGATTTTATACATTCCTGATAGATCTGTTTGATGTTTCTAGTCATATCTAGTCTTCCCTGTTTTAATGCTGCCTCGGTGTGTGGCAGCCAGTCCCTAGTAATGATATGGCCACCAGAGATTAGCAAGTTTCTAATTTCAAAATAAGAATCTCTATATTTAAAAAATTCAGCGGTAGAACAAGTAAAGTAGATTTTCATTGCCATAGCATAGTACATGCATAAATTATGTGCAATATGTGCATATACATTCTTTTGGTTTGTGTTAAATTACACCTAACAAATGTTTTGGAGACAAAAAATGAGTGAGATACAAAACAAACTAAAACAAGGTGTGGTATTTGTCCCCGCAGTAGTTTGTTACTTTAAGAAAGATGATGAGGTACTACTTGGCTTGAGAAAAAAAGTTTCACTAGGTTTAGGTGAGAATCTAATTGCTGGTATTGGAGGCAAGATAGGTGATCAATTAGAGTTTCAGGATGAAACACCCGAAGAAGCACTAATTAGAGAGGTGAAAGAAGAAATTGGAGTTACAATAACCCAATTTAAGAAAGTCGGTAGAGTGAGATTTATTTATCAGGATAAACCAAAGTGGCAGCAAGATGTTCAAGTGTATATTGTGGAAGGCTGGAAAGGTGACCCGCAAGAAACGGATTTTGTAAAACCACTGTGGTTTAGTATTACACAACTTCCAACATCCAAAATGTGGGAAGATAATACATATTGGATTCCTAAAGTGTTAGCTGGGGAAAATGTTGATGCTATATTCTTATTGGACAACGACGGCAAGGTTATAGAATACATCTTTGAATAAAATTTTAGTGAGGTTGTAGAACTACAACAACCTCACTTTTTTAAAATAGATGCTTAAACTTAAAAAATTAGTCATTGCAACTAAAAACCCAGCTAAAATTGCACATTATAAAACTATACTCGGTGAAATTTCAGATGAGGTATTTGGGCTAGACTCATTCGAAATTATGGACAAACCTGAGGAATCAGGAACAACCGCAGAAGAGAATGCAAAAATTAAAGCAACTTTCTACGCACTAAAAACTGGATGTCCTGTGTTTTCAGAAGATGAAGCATTATATGTAGACTTTTTACCAGAAACTGAACAACCAGGAACTCATGTCAGGAGAATAAATGGGCGAGATGAGGTAGATGATGACCAATTGATATTACATTGGGAAAAAGTTATTGCCGCTGTACCTAAAAATAAGCGCACTGGAAAATGGCGTATTGCATACTGCATAGCAACACCTGAAGGAAGTATTAAGACATCTGGTTTAGACTATCCTATAATGTTTTTCTCCCCTACTTCAAAAATAAGAATACCCGGATGGCCAATGAGCAGTTTACAGGGTTCTTCGTTATTTAAAAAACCACACAGTGAACAGTCCAAGGAAGAAAGAGAAATATCAAAGAAAAGAACAGAGCAGGAACTTAAAAATATGCTTCTAGAGTTACTTTAACAAAAAGTTATTTTCACTAGTTCTAATAATTAACCAGCAACCCACGCTACCAAATCTCTAAACTTGCCTCAACTTGTTAAAATACTACTGAAATGAAAGAAAAAGTAGAAAACACAATTCTAAAATACCGTATAGGTAAAGATGTTACGCAGGAACAACTTGCGGAAGCAGTTGGGGTAACCAGACAGACAATTATTGCGATAGAAAAAGGCAATTATACCCCATCTGTGGCCCTTGCAATAAAACTTGCAAGGTATTTTGATACAAAAGTTGAAAAATTGTTTAGTATTATTAAGGAATAACTTAAGGAAAAATATGTACATAGAAATTATAAGTGCAGGATTTATAGTTTTAATCGGATACTTGTTTACAATATCAGAGGAACTAACTATGCCAATGTCAATTATGTCCATACTTATAGTTCTAATTTTAGTAGCATATTTTACTTTTTCAGCTTTCATTCTAAAAGAACAGGCAAAAGATGAGAGAGAAGAACTTCATGTTCTAAAAGCTTCAAGACTATCATATTTGGCAGGAATAGGAACTCTTATTGTTGCGCTTGTGGTACAGACCCTAAGCCATAATATTGATATCTGGATTATTTTAGCTCTTATAGTAATGCTTGTTACAAAATTGTTAGTGCGATTTTATTCAAGATTCAAACATTAACGAAGGGACCCAGTACTAAAGTACTGGATCTTTTCTTTTCTTGTAGGTAGATCTACGTTCTCATCCATGGTCTCCCGCTCAAAAATAGAAGCTTCCGCAACCTGAAGTAAGATGTGTTCCAATTTCTCTACAGAACACGGTTAACTATTGCTTTAGTTACACTACTCGTAGGCTGAAACATAAACTCTTAATGTTAAGAAAATGTAAAGTCTACTTGACATTGGCTTTAAAATTCTCTACCTTAATTACATGAACAAAAAACTTTTAGTATCTATATTATCTGTAGGTATAGCAGTTCTTGGATTTGTATATTATCTTTCACTCAAACAATCAGAGGAAAAAATAATGCCGAAAGATTCAGATTTATCTAAATCAGAACTGATGATGGAATCTGATAAAAAAGATACAAATACCAAAATGACTGAGGAAGTGATGGAAATTTCTGAGAAAGAAATGACAGATAAAGACACCGCGATGAAGGACAATGTGGATTCCGGGAACTATTTAAACTACACTCCTGAAAACTTTAGTAAATTTTCAGATAAAAGAAGGGTATTATTCTTCTATGCAAATTGGTGCCCTACATGCGCTCCCACAGATAAAGATTTTAGTGGTAACTCCTCCCTACTTCCTTCAGATGTAGTAGTCATTAGGGTTAACTACAATGATACTGACACTGATCAAAATGAAAAAGAATTGGCAGTAAAATATGGAGTTACATACCAACATACTTTTGTTCAAATAAATTCTGAGGGAACTGAAGTAACTAAATGGAATGGCGGAAAAATTTCAGAACTCTTAGCTAAGATTAAGTAAAGGAATATATACAATGCTTGTAATATTATTCGCATTTATAGCAGGGGTGGTTACAATACTTTCACCATGTATCTTGCCTGTCTTGCCAATCATCTTATCTTCCGGTGTTGGGGATGCTAAAAGTAGGGCGAGACCATTTGGAATTATTGTTGGTTTCATACTCAGTTTCACGTTCTTTACTTTATTTCTAAGCTCAATAGTAAGATCTCTTAACATTGAGGCTGATTTACTTAGAAAAGTATCAATTGTGCTGATAGGCTTATTTGGAATATCGTACTTAATTCCGCAAGTACAAATACAACTTGAAAAACTATTTAGTAAACTGGGTAATTTTGTACCAAGAGGAAATATAAACTCCGGATTCAGTTCTGGAGTTGTTGTTGGGTTATCACTTGGACTTTTGTGGACTCCGTGTGTCGGTCCAATTCTAGCTTCTGTTATAACACTTGCAATTACAGGTACAGTTACTGCACAAGCAATATTAATAACACTGTCATATTCAGTAGGTACAGCAATCCCAATGTTTTTTGTGATGCTCGCAGGACAAAATGCAATCAGGAAACTTCCAGGGGTTACAAAAAATGCAGCTAACATTCAAAAAGCTTTTGGTGTAGTTATGGTATTAACTGCAATTGCAATGTTTCTAAATTGGGATAGATTTTTTCAGTATTGGGTACTTAGAACTTTCCCTAATTATGGAACAGGGCTTACAAAAATTGAAGAAATTTATACAAAAGATAATATGGTTAGCAACTTTGATAAGCTATCTTCTGACTTAGCGCCTAAAAAAACTGCTCCAGAACTTATTCAAGGTGGTGAGTGGTTTAATTCGAATCCTCAAACCGTATCAAGTCTGAAAGGCAAAGTGGTTATTATAGATTTCTGGACATATTCATGCATCAACTGCCAGCGTACACTACCCTACTTAAAAGACTGGCATAAAAAATACTCAGACAAAGGACTTGTAATAATCGGGGTGCACTCACCTGAGTTTGAGTTTGAAAAGAAATCAGATAATGTCCAAAAAGCTATTTCAGATTTTGGTATAGAGTACCCGATTATGCAAGACAATGAATTTGCCACTTGGAAAAACTACGCAAATAGGTACTGGCCAGCTAAATACTTAATAGATAAGGATGGTTATATTAGATATACACACTTTGGTGAAGGCAACTACAAGGAAACTGAAGAGATGATTGTTAAACTACTTGGAGAAACAGGTGAAAAAATTGAATCTGAAGTTAGTATAGTACCCAATGAGAATCGTAACTATGCGAAAACACATGAGACCTATCTGGGTCTGGATAGAGCAACAAGCTTAACCTCTCCAGAAAAACCAACATTAAACAAAACAACAACGTTTAGTGCACCAATAGTTATTGCAAACAATAAATATGCGTTTGAAGGAAATTGGGAGGTTGGTAAGGAATCCGTTAAAGCATCGGTAGGATCAAAATTATATCTAAATTTTGATGCAAAAAGAGTGTTTCTAGTGATGAGTCCTTCTGGAAAACCCACAAAAGTTAAAGTTACTATAGACGATGTAGAAAATTACTATGGTTCGAATGTTGATTCAAATGGGCTTGTTACAGTGAGTGCGGACACGTTGTACAATTTAGTGGATTTGGAAATTCCTGGTAGACATATCTTGATTTTGGAATTTGTTGATGGAGAAACCGAAATTTTTGCATTTACTTTTGGCTAAAATTGTGTGCCGAAATAATGTCAATTTCCCAGTCTAAATCATAGGCGAACATATTGATAATCGGAACAAAGCTAAATTTTCTATAAGTTGTAAAGAAATTGCAAACTTACAATATAGAAATGAAAACTCCGCGGCCCAAAGGCCACTGTCTCTTCTTTCATTGCGGGTGAAAGCTCACACTTTCATTTTCGGCCTAAAGGCTAAAATCTTCCAACTCAGAAATAAATGTAAATATTATTTCTACTTACTAATTAGATAAATTATATCGTCACTTTTATACTTAAACCCAGAATCAGTAAGAAACTTTTCAAACTTATCCTTATCATGTGTTTCAAGAAAATGATGAAACTCTAATACAATAAACTTAAACTTTCTTAAAAACTCCAGGTTACTGGTAGTAAAAATCTCTAGTTCCCCACCCTCGATGTCCATTTTGAGTAAAGCATTTTGTTTAATTCTTGGAAGCAAAGAGTAAAGATTTGCGTTTGCTACATCTAAAAAACTACCCGATGTATGAAATGTTGAGTTAGAACCAAAATCATTTCCTTTGTATAGTCTTATTGAGGAGGCATCACTAAGGGAAACTGCTGAATTGTGCAACTCTACAATCGCAGATAGGTTGTTACGCATAATGTTACTCGTTAGGAGTTTAAAATTGTCCGGATCAGGCTCAAACGAGATAATTTCGTTTACTGATAAATGTTTTGCTGCGGGTATAGAAAATGCCCCAATGTTAGCGCCAATATCAAAAATCTGCTCTATACCTAGTTTTTTAAGATGATTAAATTCATACGCGTCTAGTACCAGGTTTTCAGCCACAATCCATTTATCAACACTACTTGGCCTTAGCTCCAGTTTAATATCTTTAAGATCTATTACCCAATTGTGTTTGTGATAGCCCAAGTAATCTAGATAATACTCTGGCCAATTATTACATCTGGATATGAGGCCTAAGGCGGTTTTTGTCATCCTCGTTACTGCATGCATAGTAGATGAGTGTATCACAAATACAATAACTTTTGTTAGATTTTACTATAAGCGAGTACCAATAATTATTGAGCTGGGTTCAAAGGTACAACTGCTCATGTAGTTGGCATAACTTATTTGGAGTATTTCTTACCAGTTAGAGCTTCATACAAATACTCATGTCTTGCTTTAGACATAACAAGGGGTGTGACAGATTCAAGCTTTCCGGAGGCATTTGTATGAGGGTATAAAACTATAGAGTATTTACCCTCATCACCGTCAGGTAGATGTGCCAGCAGTGCACAAGTTAACTTATCTCTATCATAGGATGTTTCTTTGTATCCACCATCTGCTTGAGTAAAAACTACCCTTCCGCTGGAACTTGTAGATAAACCAATGTTTGGCTGTCTTAAATCTCTAACATCCGGAGTTCCATCAGCCTTACTTGCAAACGAGACTACAGATAGTGCCATACGCAGTTCGTGTATATTATCTAAATTTCTGGAGCCATCCGGATTTAACAATTCTTTTGCGGAAGATGGAAAATCATAATCTTCGAGTACCTTACTTTCAGCTACCTTAGCCATCTGAACATAACCGTCACGAAGCAAGGTGTTATTAGGAGCATCGGAGGTTTTAACTTGCAAACCTGCTTTTAGCAATCTATATCGAGTGGATCGTTGTGCAAATCCCTCCCACATAGTTGTGGTTACAGCTTCGGACAAACCTCGCAAAGCTTCTGATACTTCGTGACCTTTTTTTGGTAATCCGTTTATACCTCCTGGCATAGATAAATTATAAGTGATTTATGGAGGGTGCAACAAGCCAAAGCCGTAGCCTTATCTAAAAAATAATAATATCCCTTTATACTCACACTCTTGTGCAATAATTCTTTATCTTCCGATTAATGCCAGAGGTTTTAAGAATTTGGCTACAAACTTAAGTAAGCTCAGATATCCTACTGAGGATAGAAACCATAGTAATTCAAAATGCCCCATATACCCATCATCTATGGTGAGCCAAAATATCTTTTCAATTAATTCCGGCAGCACTTTTTTATAGATTAACTTGGCTCTTTTTTCCATGCGCTTCCCAATAACTATATATATTTTGTTGTACTCATATATTAGGACTAGTTTCCTGCTGTATAAGACATTCTGTACGGTATTTAGTGATTTTGACTCTTTTTGTATGGGGATATTAACTCCATTATGAATCATATATTCATACATGAGATCAGATTCTGCAAAACCTGAAGTAGATTCTCCCCCAGTCAATAAAACTCTACCTATTGATGGATTATCTATAATTAGCTGTATACCAAAATCTAAACGTTTTTTAAGTACAGGATCCACTTTACCAGTAGTAGTTAATTTGTAACCGTGAATAATCAACAAATCCATGTATACAATTCTACATTTACTGTCAAAACCACCTTGGCAAAATAGAGGCTGTATAAAAAGCGGTTGCCTCATAAAAATTACTTGTGAAACCTTTTAATAGTATAATTTTTGGTATGACAAAGATAAATATTATATTAGCAACGATATTTACAGTATTACTCGCAATTGTATCTATTTCAGATATTCCAGGCATCTCAATAGACTCAGATGAAAAAGCTTCAGCGAAATCCATATAAACTTTCCCCGACTTAATGTCAAAATCTCTCTCCTTCTCTGCCTCTTCTCTAACATGGACAGGGGTTCTGATTGAGGAATACAACTTGTGTAACTTCCCTGACTGATCTATAGGTCCTTCAGCACCTCTCCATACGTCAGAGTAATTCCACGCAGAATTTGCAAGTGCTACCATGGCTTGATGCCATAGAGTGGATACAGTGCTTATATCCCCATCCATAATTTGACGCTCAATAATACCCAAAACATAAGCTTTCTCTGCTTCTGTGTATCTAATTCCGGTGGATTCTGGTAACTCTAGTATTCCAACATAATCAGACTGTTCCTCTAAACTATAGATAGTTGATCTTACCTGATTGGCACCAACATACTCGCTACCATGCCAAACCTCATGCTTGTTATCACGAGCTTTAGAATGTAATTTAAGTAAGGAGATTACAGCTTCAGCGTTAGATATTATGTGTTCTCCAATTGTGTTGGTTTCAGATCTAGAACTTTCTAACTCATTTATATCTGGGTACAATGACGTTATATGATCATTGGGCATGGTTGTAATAATCCCATAAATCTACTGAAAATCTTTCTCTAAAGATGTTTCTATCTTTTCAAGATCAATAGGCTTTGACATTCTTTTTATCTCCTTGTCATCAGATAGTTTAAACCCATCTTTTACCATGTGAGCAACAGTAAGTCTAAGAAGTTTGGTAAGCTCTTGTTCTGTAATTACATCTACCTTAAGATCTACCTCTTCTCTAAGTTCATCTATTCTGGAAGCTCTGTTTTGAGATATTAAAACCACAATTGCTAAAAAAATAGCCTCAAGTGACACTATCATTGTAAGAAGTCCAAACGGAAACGGGTCAAAAGGCACAAGACCCGGAAATAAACCTAAGTTCCAAACAATCCAAACTGTAAACCATAACATATTTAAAAGGAGAAATGTAATGCTACCAAATTTTTGAGTCATTAAGTCAGCCAGTTTTTCAGATTGGGTTCTTTTCTTGTCCTCGCGTGCTTTAATACTTCTTAATATATTATTACCGGTAACACCTATTTTTAGGTTTTCATTTTGATATGGATCTTTGCTCATATATACATATTACAGATATTTGGTTGGATTTAAAAATCAATACTATTTTGTATGATATAAATAGAAAGTGTTTACCGTTTACATTATTAAAACCAATAAGAATACATTTTACACAGGGCAAACAAATAACCTTGCCAAAAGAATTAATGAGCACAAATCTAAAGGAACTAGGTGCGCAAAGTATCTTAGAAAATTTGACAGCATAGATTTGGTATATTTGGAAAACTACAATAATAAATCAGATGCGCTAAAAAGAGAGTACGAAATAAAACAACTAACCCATAAACAAAAAATCAAACTTGTAACAAGTAGCTGGGTATAAAAAAAGCCCCGAACTCCCTGATGCATAGCATCAAAAGAATTCGGGGCAAAAAGTTACTTGTCCAAGTCTACAAGACCATTAATCATAAAATGAGTAGCGGTAAAGTAGGAAGAACCGTCTTCGACATAAGCTGTGACAGTAACGCTGTCTCCAACTTGTGCCACAGAGGCATTCCAACTCGTAGTAGGAACAGCGAACACAACTTGCGTAGTTGTTCCATCAAGTTGAACAATAATAACGTATGGCTGATTATCCCCCGCGGGCAAACCCTTGTGGGTAATAACACCGACAAATTGCATAACGTTAGTGCTGTTTGCAATATCAGTTACATCGCCACCTTCTGTAGCGATTTGGCGTTGAAGTTGGCGGTAAGCCTCTTCAAGAGTCGCCTCAATAATAACCTTGGTGCCTTCTTCAGTATTCGTATCCTGAACAAATGCAAACCCGTTATGGGAACCGGAGCTAGTGTTATCACCAGCACCGCGACCATTCAAAATACAATACCAAACCTTACGACCCAAGATAAACTGAAGCTCACATTCGACAGGCTCGTAACCTTCGGCAGTAAGCTTTCTTGAAGCCTCATCGATAAGATTGTCCACACCAATAACCGTAGAACCCGAAGCGGGGTACTTGGTAAGATCACCAGTTCGAGGGTCCATGTAGATAATCTCAGTAATAGACTGGTCGCTGTTAGGTGACGTCATAGTGTACTGAAACTCAAGACCATTGCTGGTAATTACATCATTAGCAGCATCAACTTCTCTCTGGTTAGACTTACCCTGGAATTGACAAACCTGGTAGTAAGCATACGGCCCCCACCAGTTATTAAGCATCGTGTAACCCCATTCAAGAGGATACACACGATCGACCCATTCAGGAATATTACCTAGCTCGTAATACTGGATTTCACCAGTCTGAGCATTCACAGTAATAACACCGGCAACATCCTTACCCTGCCACCCAACAACTGTCTTTAGAACAGTACCGGTGTAGTAAGGAGTAAGAGAGTCGTCGAGCTCCATCCCATCCAAATCCATAACCCTAAATCCGGGGTTATTCAAAATAAAGTTAAAGTACACATAACGATCGAGATCTTGGTCATTAAGGAATTTCAACTCATCCATATTGGGCGAGTACTTAATAGAATAACCGGCGCGAAATTCAGCTTCGGCCTCGTTATTCATAGCATCCACAAGAATAAAACCAGGAATCACTGCGCCATTAGTCTCATAGGCACGCCAATCCTTAACCTTAAGATCAACAACATAATAGTAGTGACCGGCTACCTCTTGAAGGTAAGCACGATTAAACTCCAGATACGAACCAAGGTTCGCTCCCGAAGGAAGTGACCGCCTAGCCTTAAGCAACGCATTTTCAGGAGACACTCTAATGATAGAAGAAAGATCGGTTGGGTGAATATCACCTTCACCATCTTTGATCTTCAAAAGACTAACCATCTTCTGAGTACCAACCTGATCACAAAAACCCGGCTGGAAAAAAAGAAACGGTGTAGCTACACTATTTGCAATAAGAGCTGCCAAAATAATGACAGTGGTAATGGCATACCCACCGGTTTCAGATTCGTCAGTTGCCCAAGAGTACACAAAGCTTGGTAGGAAAGCTGAAATTGCAGCAATTAGACCAAGCGTAAAGTAATGAACAAGGTGATCAAACACAGGCAAACCAAACACAAAATAAACCATCGTTGCAATAAAGGCCAAAATAGCTGCGATAATAGCAGGAACAAAACTTCTATTAGCAACCCTACTATACCTATCACGCGCCTGATTGGATATACCAAACAAAGGATAAATAGCTGCAAACAAAGCGGCAAGAATTGCCGTTACAAAGGACAGTCCAAGAAACATGTTGCTCCTTTTCCCTTTCCTTAGTAGGTCAGGGAGAGATTCGGGTTGGGGTCAATAGTAACAACTACGTTGTCCAAAACGATATCTATACCCACAAAGTCACTTGCAATAAGTGCTTTCTTCCAAAGCTTACCTGAAGCATCAACAATATAAACGTTGCCCCAGTCTTGAGAAAGGGAAAACGCCTGATAGATGTTGATGGTGTAGTCTTTACCATGAATCGTAAGTACTACACTACTACCGGTTGTAGTCAGCTGAGAAAACCCGATAGGTCTTCCAGCATCAATCCAACCTGAATCATTGCTATAAACAACTCCATAGCCAGCACTATAACTAACATCACCATTATTAAAAACGGCGAAGTTTACAACATTACTTTCTTCTTTAAGGCTTTGCGCCTGATTTGAGCTAAGAAACGTCATACCATCCCACGGCTTCTTAATACTGTTAGGTGTAACAGTAGGGGAAGTGGTGGGAAAAGAGTTTTGAAGGCTAGGATTTGTCAGCTGGTTTGGTGATCCCGTATAAAACAACCAGGTACCAACCCAAACTGCAAGAATTGTAAAGACAATAACCACCACAACAGCAATAGCTCTAAAACCAAAAGTCCTAAAGAGACTATATTGAGCCTCCCGAAAAGGACTAGGTCTCGTGTAAACATAAGGCTGATATGGGTAGTTACTTCGTTGAGTTTGCTGCGAAGGAGTACTAGCGCTTGGAGGCTGGTCGTCAGAGGGATAAGTAGGTTTAGCAACAACAGGCTTAGGAATCTCATAGACTCCAGGCCCCATACATTTAGGACAAGTCCCATCTTTGGGAAAATCCGTAAATGTTGACCCACACCATCTACAAATGTAGTTAACAAGTGCCATACAGTTGCCTCCCTTCAAAACCTGAATCACGAATTTTCAACGTACTCGGGATTTTGGCTACAAAAAGCCCCACCAAATGGTGGTTTTTTCCGAATACGGTATTTTATCACTATAGGTCTTTAATATCAAATATGGGTGCTATTTTATTTCATCAAGATACTTATCAATAATAGTAGTGTATAAATCCTTTGGTACCGCTACACCACCCGTTCTTGCATGCGCTAACACTTCCAAGTTTCCTCCGACAGGAAGATATACTTGAGATTCTATAGCGGGCCCTTTCTCGCTATAAAATTCAGGCATACCCCCAGATCTCACCCCTTCTCTAATCATCCTACCTAAAGAATCTGTTGTTAACTGAATGTTTGGGGTTGTTACGTAGTCAATAAGGGATGACGTGGAATTTCCTATTCTTACTTTGTTAGCTGCCCAAGGAGAAGCGGCAGAAGCACCGTATTCCATGGCACTAAGAACCCTATCTCTGGAAACAGCAGCGCCGTTACCTGCTTCCTGCAAACCTCTTTCTATTGCAATATAAGCAGTACCTACATTTTTAAGGTGACTCTCTAAACCATCAGAAAGTTCGGGATCAGCTTTAATTGTTTCAATTACAGAATTTAATCTGTCAGCAAAAGTATTCCTCTCGGTAGATCGTAATCCATCAAGAAAGGCACCAAATGAATTTTCAGTTGCAACTATTGTTTCAATACTTCCTGCATTAGTGGGCATACGAATATTCTATCGATAATTTAAATAGTATGCAAAACTACTTTTCAGCTGAAACATAAATCGTAACAGCAGAAGAAAATATTAAGAAGTTCTTAAGGATGTACTGTCCAACTAAAGTAGGAATCAGTAATCCCTGCCACGAAACTTCAGGTAAAAATACAAGGGGACCAAAGGTAGTAAATAAATGTATAAGCGTCAAAACAAATGCCGGTTTCTCTATCCTTGGGACAAGCCATAACAAACCTACCAACATTTCAAAAAGCCCGAAAGATACTACAAATAATTCTTCGGGTATAAATGGAATTGTTGTTGAAAGTAAATCCCCTACTAAATCATGAGCGGGACTATAACCCAAAACCTTAAGCAAACCAAACCAAAAATATACAATAAATAAGGAGACTCTCGATATCAATATAAAATTATCTCTTAATGATTTCTTCATAATTAAATCTTAGTACTGTTAGCAACAAATGCAAGAGATTTTAATAGAGTTGTTAAATCAATAAGAGAGATGCAAAATATAGATGAGAGCTACACAAACTACTTGAGGTTTATAAGTCTTTACTCTTGTGGTTTTTTACCAAAACCTAACCTATACCACAAAGCTTTTGCATGAACAAAAACTCTCTCCTCCATTTTTTCCCAAAAAGTTTTCTTGTTTTCTTTATATAAATGCCAAATCGGAGGCGCCACAGATGCAAACAAAATAATTACTATCCCCGGAACAATATACTTATCAACATCAGGAATCAAACTACCCAAAAAGTATCCCATTAAACCCACTCCAAAAACCCAAATAGCTCCACCAATCATGTTAAAAAAACTAAACTTCTTGTGATCCATATGCCCGATACCTGCAACAATAGGGGCAAAGGTTCTAACAACAGGCATAAACCTGGCTAGAATTATAGCCTTACCACCGTGCTTCTCGTAAAACTCTTGAGCAGCCAATAAATTTTTCTTATGAAACAAAATAGAATCATCTTTTGTAAAAAGCTTCCTACCTACCCTCTTACCAAACTCATAACCAACATTATCTCCAATAACTGCTGCAATAAAAGAACCTGTTAAAAGAGGGAGGATATGGAAAAAACCAAACTTTGGAGAAGCAAGTAGCCCTGCGGTAAATATTAAGCTATCACCAGGTAAGAAAAACCCGATTAATACACCGGATTCAGCAAATATTATTGCAAACACTCCGAGATAACCTATCTGCTCAATTAGTCCTTTTAGGTCATGGTTTAATAATGAGTTTAGTATTTCTTGCATTTGCTGATTTTAGCACAACAGTAAACCAAATAACTAGTTATAAATGGTCTTTAACTTATAAACATCAGAAAAATTTCCTTTGAAAACGAGCTCATAGTTATACTCAAAATCTTTGTTATCTTTCATACTTTTAGAAACTAAATCTCCATCATGCATAACTATATATTTTACATAATTTGAGGGTGTTTTTAGGGCAGCATCCCAATAACCTATCATCCCCTCACTAACATATCTCGACAATGGGAGCCTTGCGGTAAATATTAGGGCATCGTGACTTGATGTAGCAACCAATATTAAACCATCAGAAGCATTCTGATTTAACCAGTCCCCGATATCATCGAGATAAAATCCACTAGCACCAATGCGAGCATCTTTGATTGTAATAATATTGTGTGTGTAATAAAAATAACTATACTGTAAACCTACAGCCGCCATTAGAATAATCACCAAGTACTTTCTTGAACCAAACAAATATGCGATACCAAAAGCTAGCATTGGCAAGGCCATCAAACCATAGCGAACATTAAAATAAGCGTAAGGTGGAATACTTGGTAAATGAATTACTGAGTGACCTAAGAATAAACTAAGTACATTAAATACCACAGGTACTATTAGTGACAATGTAATTATGTTAGCTGTTGCATCTTTCCTAGTTATATATATATTGTACGAAATACCCCAAGAACTCCCAAAATTACTACAAGAAGACCAGAATTCTCTATCACCGTTAAGGCATATGTATAGGCTGATTGCGCTAAAGAACCTTTAGTTAACAGCCTTCCTTCTGCTAACAAAATATCTTGTTGAGCCTTCGCAGAAAAAGACCCATTCATAAATTCTAAAAAATTACCAAATATCAACTGATTCCAAAGTAACCATAAAAAGACAGCAAAACCTGGTATTGCTCCGAATAATACAACATTTGCTGATGCTCTTCTAAATCCAGACTTTAGCAAAGAAACTAAAAATACAGCAACAAGAGCGTATAGATAAAAGAACCACCCATCATATCTAGCCAAAACTGCTAAGAAAACACCAAAAGCGGCAATTATTAAGTGCCCAATGCTCCCTGTCTTTTCCCAAAGTAAAAGATAATAGGTGGAGAATACAAGAGTAAAAATAAGCAGAGATTCCGTCATGGGAGAGGTTTGCATATAAAGAAGATTCGGATTTAAAGAAAAAACTACAAGTAATAAGACTGACTGAAAATCAGAAAAACCTAAAACTCTAGCAATCTTGGCAAGTATATAGCTGCTTAGTATAAATGCCAGTATGGATATCAAACTTCCAGAAATACCACTATGATATAAATAGTCCACCCAAATAGTAGGTAATTGTAATACATGCTGTAAGGGTAACCATACGGTACCGAGTTGCGCTAGACCAGGCTGTAAACTATCAACAACTCGCCTTGATATGTTTAAGTGAGATCTAGCGTCGTTATAAGCTAAAGTAAGATTCTCTGAATAGTAATAAAACCAGGACAATATAGACATAAAGGCTATAAATAACAACGCAATTCTAGTGGTATTGGTAAGCTTAGTACTATATTTAGCTACCTCCCATGGAGTTTTAGTTATGGATAAACTTAGTTGCCTCATAAATTATGGGGTGTGCTTTCTTTGAAAGAAGTATAACAACACATAAAGTATAAATGGGAAAGATAACACTAGAAGAAAATACCAGGTCAAACTCATGTAATCTCGAAATAAGTGGTTAAACACAAAGGATCCAGTGTACCCAGACCTTAGGTACTCAATGTTAGTCAGGAAACTACTTGGTATAGTCAAATTCTGTTCTATGCTTGGGGGAACTAAATTGCTAGTAGTAGCACCAAGTAAAGGAATAATAGACATAAATGGAAGAATAAATAAATACAGCACCTTTTTTGGTATACCCACTCGTAATAATGGTGCTAATAGCAAAACAAGCATGGGAAGTGTGGGTATTAAATACCTTGGTCCAAAAGCCCAACCACCCCAGGGATCGTCATACATTGAATAGAGTAGTAGATTGCTAAAAAATGTAAGCAATAATAAATTTCTCAAATTAGGATTACCAAATCTTTTAATAGTAAAAGCAAGTAACAGCAAAATCGGGGTATAAATAAATAGACCTCTATCCACTGAAAAAAGTAATATGTGTATTCCTCTGAAAAGATTGTGAATATTAAATTTTTCTGCATAGACAACTTCACTAAACATACTAGAGTTAAGTGATTCGTAGGTATAAGTTATGTTATGGAGGTCTAGTACCCTGAGATTGTACCTATTAGTCAATATGAATGCTTGCCCAAACAGAGAATAGTTTATTAGGCCAATTAGTATAAATCCAACCAATAGTCCCAAAAATAACCAAAGTAAATTGGATCTAACAGTAATATATAACTTAACAGCATCTTCAGAGTAATGCAGTTTAGTAATACAGGTTGCAATAAATATCACAAGCGCGGGTACTATATTAGGGTAGTCGACCAGGTAGGCTGCCGAAACTAATAATCCCTGTAATAGGAGTAGAAACCAAGAACTTGACGCATTAGAATTTACCAGATGCAGATACAGAATCACAAATAGTAGTAACCCCGAGAGCGTATGCTGATATAAAGTAGTACCATAGGAAAGCACCAAAGTACTAGCAGTATATATAACTCCAATAAGTAAAGACTCATCGTAGCTAAAGCCTATGCGCTTACTTACTCTATATAATAAGTAACCTGTTAGTAAGGTTAGGAGTGCGTTTGCTAGATTAACAAATACCATAGGAGCATTAAGCAAATGGCCAATGGCAAAAAATGGGGACAATAAAATAGATAATCCAGGTGGGTATGCTGGGTAATAGTGATTATTAATCCAAGCTAGATCAGGTTTTGCAAAATCTTTAACATCATCTATTGAAAGCTTTCCTTGAGTTACAAAACTCAACATCTGAGAGTACCGAGCGCGTTCCTGAGAACTCTCAAAAGAACTCCTTAATACTGGGTCTGTAATGTCATCAAAACTACCGTAGGAGGTTACGCCGATAAATCCCCTACTCAGAAGTACATAAAGAATAAAAACTATAATAAATGTTGTAATAGTTTTATAGTTCATATTGAATTGGTAGTCCTTAAATGTAACCCATGCTTAGTTTTAGACCAGTGATGCGGAGCGACAATGTATCTCCAAACGGCTACAACAGCAGCAAAACTCATTGCTAACCAATAGAATGGTACGAGCACAGTATAAATTAACAGCTCATCGTATCCTCGTTTTGCACACCCAATCATGTAATAGTACATGTATAAGAAATTACCAAATATCAGGGAGAAGATAGATAAGTAAAAAACAGGTGCAGGAAAAAAAGACTCTATTGTATCACCTACTAAAGGTTTAAAAACAAAATAGGAAATGGTTGTGATCCACATTAGGGGATTAATAAACATTGATAATACCTTACCGCCAACAACTAACTGAAAAGTCAGTATGTGAGGATTTCGAATACCTGCCCAAAGAGACTTTGGATCCCTCATATGAACGAAATAAGTTTGGATGTAACCCTTGATCCAGCGTGTTCGTTGCCAAAACCAATTTATGTAGTCGCTATTTGCTTCTTCATAGGTTGTGGAATCTAATATTGCGGTTCTATATCCTTTCTTTACTAATCTAATCCCAAGATCACAATCCTCAGTCACGTTGAAAGGGTCCCAACCTCGAAGCACCTTAATATATTTGGTCAAAAAATGATTTGAGGTTCCACCTAAGGGGATTGGAGCATCAATAGACTGAAGACCTGTCAGAACTAAATCAAACCATAAAGAATACTCAGAAGTAAACATCTTAGTTAATAAATTTTGGTATGGATTATAGAAATTGAGTTTAGCCTGTATACAAACTGTATTTTCTGAGGACTTTGCAAACGCTAGAACTGCTTTCTTTAGCTGCAATGGTTCTGGGATATCCTCGGCATCATAAATAACAATAATATCTCCAGTAGCATAACCCATACCATAATTAAGTGCTTTTGGTTTTGTTTTTGGCAGTGAATGTGGAATTACGACAACTTCAACATATGTAGGTAAATTCATATTATAAGCTGCTTGTATTGTGGCTTTATCATCTTCTTCGAGTAATAACAAAACTTGTAGCCTATCTTTTGGATAATCCATACGCGACATCGCCTCTACAAACTGCGGTATTATCTCCGCTTCCTTATATAACGGGCAAAACACTGTATATTTTGGCCAGTTAGTTTGGCTTGATATCTCAGTATCACTAACCCTAATTTCTGGGCTACTGGAAAAGGATCTATAGATAAGGAATAAGTTAAACAATAAATCTGTGAAATATAAAGTAGCTAATGCAGCATTTAGTGCGACTAATGAAGTATGAAAATTAGTAACCAACATTAACAAAATAAATATGACCATTAATATGATTAATAATTTCTGCCAAGAAGTCATACTATATAAAGCACTCTCTTTGTGGTGAAGACCAGTATGAGTTATGTATCTTTTACCATCCACTAAATACCCCCTACCTATCTCGGAGGTAGCACTTTGAACAATTGTTTGAATGTTTGTTTTACGGAAAATACCCATAATATTAATCAATATCTTCAAAATCGGATTATAGCATACAAAAAATCAACAACTATAGGTAAATGAGTGCAACCATAAATGTAACTATAAAGATAACGATAGAAATACAAAATTAAATCAAGCCACTCATCAGTACGTAGTTTATCAAAATAACCACCTACCCACCATTTTGATATCATTAAGAGAATGAACAAACTGGAAAACCCTCAAGTCGAAAGTATACAAGCAGTAGGAAATATACAGGATAGACCCCAGGGTCTAGAAATATTTGGTGTAGATATTGAAAAAATAAAATTTAAGCTAAATTATTACAGACTAAAAATAAAGTCACGGATAGTTCGACCCACACCGGAGGAATTTGATGAACTAACAAAAGCTGAAGTTGTTAACTATGCAGATACACACCCACCACTCATAGATGTTTTTAACCCGCAAGTAGAACTCGAGAAAATAAAAGGCTTGGGTGCTGATCAAAAAAAAAGAAGAACTCAGAAGGTACAAATTTAAGTTGGTACTTCAACGTGACGCATTAGCAACTTGCAGAAGTTTGGTAGAAAGTTACCTTACATACGATCCTGACACAGAAACGGACAAACTGGTAAACATTATAGAAATGTTCAACTCACTATACGGTTTTACGCCTATTCAGGTACTTACAGCCAAAAGTTGGGTTAGAGATTTTAGGTCTTATCGTGAACGCGCTCTTAATATAAAACGAAGATTCGAAAACGATCACGAACTTGCAGAATACATGACTGGCTTTAGAGCACCAAAGTCAAAGGCAACCACTGCTACAGTGGAAGGACCTGCTATTACAATTAAAACAGATCAAAGCACCCTTCAAAAACTTAAAGGTTCTGGACCAAATCCCGGTTATATAACTCAAGGGTTCGCAGGTACAAATCCTCATAAGCCTTACATCTTAGCAGATGCATCTAACCCTAAAGACAGAGTAAAACAAATAGTTACTCACGAACAACAACACATTATTAACAATATAGCTCTTGATATGGAAACTTTATTAGCAGAACAAGATTGTCTACTATACCTAGAGGCAACTCTTAAAGAAACGGACCCCGCACAGCGACAAGCTCTATTTATGAGCAGTTTAAGAGCACAACAACGTGTACTATTAGTAAAAGCCAAAAACGAAATCCTTGCACAAGAAGCAGAAGATAACGGGCAAACAAGAAAAGATCTGATAAAAACAATGACGGATCCTAAGCGATATACATATTACAAAACACCTGTGGAACAATACAAAAAAGTACCTGAAGTTGAAACTATGTGGGTAGAAAAAGTTTTGATAGACGACTACAGACTTATCGTAATAGGAGCAATACAGGCTTTTGAAAGATTACGTACTAAAGGAAACCTACCAGTACAATATGTATCTGCCATTCTTGCAGATAAACCATTAGAAAAGTGGTCCGCAGAAGTAAGAAGATACCTAGAGTTAATGGAGAGTATTAGGAAGCAATAACTAAAAATAAACAAAACTTCCCCACTAATGTATAATATATAGACGTGAAAACTAAGGAGATGCAGACGCTTTTCACCCAAAAAATAGTATAAAGCCCGGTACGGGTGTTTTTTGTTTCTGGAAACTATATGTAGCTCTCGCACCCTGTATCTCTAAGTCTGCGGGCATACTGATTGTGCCAAGTTACCTAGCTGCAGGTTATAACAGGCATTTTAATGAGACTCCACGCGCTAAAGCACGTGCCTTCTCCAACTTCCTTTCACTAGGAAACTGCAAAGACTTGTAAAGTTTGGTCTAAAAATGGAAGAAAAAAACAGATTACTTAGAGCAAAACAAATAGCTCAAAAAATATATAAAGATAAAAAAAGACTCTCAGGAGCTGCTTTGTACGAACATGTGGAAAAAGTTTTAAGTAACTTGGTAAAAATAGGTGTAAAGGATGAAGAAACATTAATTCTTGCTATACTCCATCATTTTGTTCCCTTAGAAACAGAAGAATATAAAAAACAAATAGTTAATGAACTTGGGCAGGATATATATGATCTGGTTAGAAGATATGACGAACTTAGGAATCACCAAGTCAGAATGATGTCAGAAGAAGTTGTAAACACAGGTTACATAATACAAACGTATCTAAACATTGCTCAAGATATTAGATTGCTACTTGTAAGACTTGCTGATAAGGTCGAAGATGCACAGTCCTTATTCTCTCTTCCTGAGGATATAAGACTAGGTAGAGCACAGAGAATACTTACTTTATATAGCCCTGTATGTCATTTGCTTGGTCTTAGTTCTTACTCAAGAATACTTGAGGATAACGCTTTTAAAGTATTAAACCCTCAAAAGTATTCGGATATTTCGTATTTTGTAGCAAGCAAAAAACCTGCGATTGAGAATTTATTTAGAGACACAGAAGCGTTTATCAGAGCAATACTTGCTGAAAATAATGTAAAAGATCCTATAATCCTAAAAAGAATTAAGCACACATATTCAATTTATAAAAAAGAGGTTAAGTACAACGGAGTAGGAAGATCTCTGGAGCATATATACGATATTGCGGCCATGGCAATTATTGTAGATTCGATAGATGAGTGCTACTTAGTAGAGGACATGCTAAATAATATCTGGGATACGCTTTCGGATTCAAGAGATGACTTTATTAAAGAGCCTCGTATGACCGGATATAGATCTATTCACAATATATATAAGGCTTCAGAAGATTTTTACCTAGAAATTCAAATTAAAACTAAAGATATGCATGAAGAAAATGAATATGGTAAGGCAAGCCATGCTTTCTATAAGATTGGCGAGCATTTAAAAAAATACCTTAATTCATCACCCGATTTATTAAAACAATTAAATGTAAAGTCTTTAACCAAAGCTGAAAATACAGAGATTTCAACTTTTAAAAACAAAGTGTATGTTTTTACGCCAAAAGGAAAAATAATAGAACTTCCTGTAGGTGCTATTATTATTGATTTTGCTTTTGCAGTACACGAAGATATCGGCTACAAATGCATCAGCGCGCTGATCAACGGTAAAATTGCAAAACTTTCCCAAGAACTCAAAGATGGGGATGTCGTAGAAGTTCTGACAAATCCCAGAGCAAGACCCAGTAAAGACTGGCTTGAGCTTGTAAAAAGCCCCAAGGCTAGGAGATTGATCAAAAAATACATTGCTGATAGCGAAGCGGCATAAGTACTCATTATTAACAACCATAAGTAACTGTTTGATAAATAATTCATATTAATATAATAGTATTGATGATTGCACTAATAATGGTAGTATTTATCTAAGTTACGGATTGGTGTGAAAACCACAAAATTCCAAAACCGATCTGTGATATAAAGGGGAGGACCAAATGACAAGCTCTGGGCAATTATCAAACGCAGGTGGTGGGTCTCTGGTTGTTGGAAACACTGATGTTTCTTTAATGTACCACCACCTACTCGAAAGGATAATTTCCAACTACAAGCCCCAGGAGCTTAGAGGAAGGCCATTTTGTCTTCCATGGTGTAACAAAGATAAGGCTTTGGTTGAGTTGTATCGAAGCCTTTTTAAAACTGCCTTGATCAGACTGCCAACTCAAGAATCGATCTGGTCTAAGGCAGAGGTCATTGCTGGGTTTGAGCCGAGCAGGCGAGAACATGAAGTTGCACTTTATGTAACCTCGCTATACCTGAGAGAACCCGAAGGACCTTACACCCCAAGAGGTGTTTTCGATGTGCGTAAGGGCAAAGGCAGAAGAAGGTAGTCTGGCCCCCGTTTTACAACAAGACTGATCTCCAGTCTTGGATTGAACTCGAGTAAAGTGGGTTAGTTAGAAGATTTGGTTTGAGCTGTTTCGGTTGTTCTGAAAAGAAAGGTTTGGAGGTAAGGAGATGGTAGGGGCGGGCGCAGCAAGTGGTGATCTGATTTTTCTAACCCAGCTGCGCCCGCCCACATTCATTAAAAATCCTAAAATACAAATAGAGGTAACAACGCTGATTAACAAACAACCTTCATAAAAAATACAGTTACAACATTAAACTAATTCAAAGAGCTATAAATAATCTTAGAAATATCCCTTATAGAATTTGCTAAATCGTCAAAAGTACCCCCTCTTGTCATAATACATACCAAATAAGGATTATTAGTCTTATAAACAATCCCACAATCATGCAGCTGCTTGATAGAAGAATCTTGATAAGATCTCTCACCAAACTTATTTGCAACCAAAACAGATTCAGGTATACCGGCACTTATCCCAGACTTAAATTCTACCCCGCTCAAAATCTCCAAAGCCCTCTCAGAGTAAGCTCTGCTCAAGTAAGAAGAATTGTATAAAATTCTAAAGAATGATGAATACTCGCGAATTGTTAAAACATTCTCTGTGTTACTAGAGTTAATCTTAGCAACATCTATACCAAAATCTTTAAGAGTTTGTTCAAACCTATCTTCTCCTAAATTACTCTTGAGAAGGTAGTAAGCATTATTATTAGAAAACTTAATCATGATCTCAACTAACTCCATAACAGTATATTCCTGCCCTTCAATCAACTCTTCCTTAGGTTTAACAAAAGCAGGACCTAAGGAGATTTGATCTTTAGAAGAAAATATTAATTTTTTACTTAAAATATCTGGATCTGTTTCGGCCCTTTTAAAATAAGCGATCATCATAGGAACCTTAATTAAACTCGCGGGAGTGAACTTCTCCTGTTCATTAATACCAAACCATGGACCATTATTTAAATCCCTGTAGTAAACAGATGCGCTGGTAATTGTACCCCTGTCTTTTGCATCCTTAATGTAAGAGGATACGCTGTCTTCAGTTTTAGTTAGAGATTTATAGTTACCAATGTTGGAATCACACTCTAAAAGAGGATTAATATACTTGTACTGCTGGGGCAGCCTAACTTCACTAATAAAAGCATTTTTTATTAACGATTTATCAAATAAAATCCCAAAACCAAACCCTAAAATTAACAACAGAAACATTAAAATATATCGGCTAAGGGGCCTAATCATAACTTTCTCTTTGGAGCTTGTTTCCATATGTTCAATAATACCAAATTAGATTCTGTTACCCATACAAGAATTAATATTTATATATATCTATATGTTGATAAGGCAGCAAATTCAGCCTATCTATTACTTCAAAATAATTTATAATTCATGTAAGATTATTAGAAGATGAATCACCTGCCATGATAGATCTGAAAAATGATATAAGACAGTTTAATAGAAGGTCTAAAACCCGACGACATATAAGCGGTTTGCCTTTTCTGCGAGTAAATTTTTTCAGTATTTTTAAAAAGAAAAAAGTAACAACTATAGCAACCAGACGTGCAGGCATAGTAAGTTTTTTTAAAAATGGCTTAATTGCGTTTTTAGAAAAAACTTATGAGGCTATAAAAATAGTAAAAGAAAATGGTGACAAAAAGGTAACTCTAGCAAGATGGCAGGTAAAAGCTTCAACAGCTTTTATCCTGACTTTGGGCATATGTATTGGAATTTTCTTTGCCACAACAAACATCCTGCAAAGAGTAAAAGCTGCGGGAGAACTAACAAACACTTGGGATTTTTCAGCATCTGGAGATTACACAGTATCAGACTCAAGTTTAATAGAGGTTTTGGGTAATACTGCAAGGCTAAAAGTTCGAAATTACGAAACAGATGCAGATACAGTAGCGCTATATCACTTTGATGAAAGCTCTGGGAATGCTTCAGACAGCTCGGGCAATGCAAACACACTAACTAATTCAAATATTACTTATTCTTCTGGCAATTTTAATAATGCAGGCTCCTTTGATGGTCAAATTTCTTATGGATATGCAGCAGATTCATCTGTATTAGATATTGTTGCAGAAAATACTATAGAAGCTTGGATAAAATTAACATCTACCTTTAACGCAACTTCAAATGATAGAGATATGGCGATAGTGGACAAAGGAGGATATAAACTTTACTTTAATCATTTGACAGGAAAGTTGACATACGAGCTAGAGGATTCTGCAGCAACCACGTGGTCACAAGTAGCAGGGAGCGAAATTAATAACAGCTGGGATTTAAACGGCCAACTTTCGGTGTCTGCCAGCACGTCAATGGGAACAAGTGTCTTTGTAGGCCTTGGTAATGCCGTCAGTGATGCAGAAGTATGGCAATGGTCGGGGGGAACCTGGACAAAAGTTGGAGGTGATGGAGTAAATGATAGCTGGACAGCACAACAATACGAGCAGGTTTTGGCACTTGCAAATGATGGCACTAATGTCTATGTAGGATTAGGTCTTACTGCAGGTGATGCGGAGGTATGGAGATGGGACGGCGCTGCATGGACTAAAATTGGTGGAGACGGTGTTAACTCCAGCTGGACAGCAGTACTAGCAATGGAGGGTGTCTACTCACTTGATTACTATGGAGGCAATTTATATGCAGGTCTTGGTAATTCTGCAAACGATGCGGAGGTATGGAGATGGAATGGCACATCATGGACTAAGATTGGAGGAGATAGCCTAAACTCCGGCTGGACTACTAACTTTGAAATTGTTCACGCTCTAGTAAATGATGGAACAAACCTTTATGCTGGCTTGGGGCTTACTGCTCAGGATGCAGAGGTATGGAGATGGAATGGCACTACCTGGACAAGAATAGGAGGAGATGGTGTTAATTCAAGCTGGGCAGCCGGCAGCAACATTGAAAGAGTGTGGTCTCTTAGTTACTACGGAGGAAATCTCTATGCAGGTACAGGAGATACCGCAGGGGATGGAGATGTTTGGAGATGGAATGGTACTTCATGGTCACAAATAGGAGGAGATGCATTAAACTCCGGGTGGGCTGCTTCTACATATGAGTACGTCTATTCAATGACGAACGATGGATCAAATCTGTATGTGGGACTTGGCGCCACCGCTGGAGATAACGAAGTATGGGGATGGAATGGCACTGCCTGGACTAAGATTGGTGGAGATGCTTTAAATTCCGGGTTTACAAATACTCACACAATTATCAGTGCACTAACATATAACTCAAGCACACTGTACGCCGGACAAACTTCAACCAACCAAGGATCTGATTTCTGGAGCTTTAATGGTACTACTTGGACCAGAATCGGAGGTCAGTACATTAATAGTAGCTGGGGTTACTACAACAGACAAACAATAGAAACAGCAGAGGTTCTAAGTGAGAGTTTATATGTCGGAACTGGTATTAGTGTAGCTGGAAGTGCTCAAGTATGGGATTTTAATGGATCAACATGGAACATAGTAGGAGGACAAGGTGTTAATTCAAGTTGGGCCTTTAACACATACGAAAACGTACTGGCTTTGGGTCAATATGATAATCAACTGATTGCAGGTCTTGGTATAACCGCAAATGATGCAGAAACGTGGAGATTTAATGGCACTTCCTGGACTCAATTTGGAGGAGATAGCCTAAACTCCGGATGGACTACTAACTTTGAAGGTGTCTATGCCCTAGCCTCCGATGGCACATATCTATATGCAGGCCTTGGTAATTCTGCAAATGATGCAGAGGTATGGAGATGGAATGGCACTGCCTGGACTAAGATTGGCGGGGATAGTTTAAATTCCGGGTGGACTACTAACTTTGAGGCAGTCTACTCACTTGCTTTTTATAATAATCAATTGTATGCAGGTCTTGGTGCTTCAGCGGGTGACGCAGAAGTGTGGAGGTGGAATGGCTCATCTTGGACAAGAGTAGGAGGAGATGCTGTTAACTCAAGCTGGGCAAATGCCGTATATGAGACAGTAGAGGCTCTGGCTCCAATTGGAGACAAATTGTATGCCGGACTTGGAAATAGCTCGGACGATGCGGAAGTATGGGAATATAACGGATCTACATGGACACTAATTGGAGGCGATGATGTAAACAGCAGCTGGCCAGCAGGTGAAATGGAAAGAATTAGGTCAATCGCTGAATATAACGGAGATATGTATGTAACAACAGGTAGTGCAGCTGGAGATGGTGAGGTCTGGAGATATGACTTTACAACTTGGACAAAAGTCGCGGGTGACGATCTGAATAACTCATGGGCAAGTAACACAGCTGAACATGCAACCTTTGTAACCACCTATAAAGGTAAACTCTATACAGGTACAGGAGATTCAGGAAACGTAGATGCTAATGTATGGAGTTATGGAAATAACGCAGTTCTTGAATCTGCAACAAATTCTTTTAATACAGATTGGAGACATGTTGCAGCCACTTACAACGGCACTGCAATGAAGATATATATAAATGGTGTTGAGGATGCAACAACATCTGCGACAAGATCAATACCAACTAATACATTACAACTCAGAGTTGGTACAAGCCATGGAGCAGTGGATAGTGGACTCCCACTAAGTTATCTCGCGGGCCAGATTGATGAGCTAAGAATAAGTGATACAGCAAGAAGTACCTTTATCACAACCCCATATACTAGTGATCCCCAAACAGTAAGACCAAACTCAGCTGTTTTTACATCGGGTGTTCTGCAATGGGACTCCTTAGCATCAAGTGAGACAGCTAATGGAGGGTCCCTTAATTATAGACTTTCAAGTGATGGAGGCACCACATGGCAATACTGGAACGGCAGTGCTTGGACAACTTCATCCGCGCTTACAGAAGTAAACCCAATAGCTACAATAACAGCAAATGTTTCTTCATTTGATGTCACTACGGACGGCTTTATGTGGCAAGCAGTTCTTGATGGCGACGGAACCCAACAAGCAACTTTAAACTCGGTTACATTAGTAGGTAGTGAAGATGCTACCGCACCAAACCCACCATCATCTCTAACAGCGTTGGATCAATCAGGGGGATCTGTATCTTTGACAACAGACACTTGGTACAACTATGCTACACCTTATTTCTCTTGGTCAGGTGCAACAGATCCGGGAGGTTCGGGAATAGAGGGATACTATGTATACTTTGGTACTGATAACACTGCAACTCCTTCAACAGCAGGAACTTTCCAAGTAGGTACCACCTTTACGCCATCCAGTATGACATCAAACTCAACTTATTACTTAAGGATACAGGCAAGGGACAACGCTCAAAACGTCAGCTCAATATATGCACCATTTAATTATCAATACGATGGTACAGCACCTACAAACCCAAGCTCACTAACAGCGCTGCCTCCAGGATATACTGCTACAAATTCATATACTTTCTACTGGACAAATGATGCAACAGATACAAGTGGTTCAGGAGTAGCAGGATACCAATATTCTATAAATGGAACCAGCAGCTGGTCTTCCACAATAGCTGTTGGAACAACACAAACAACACTAACAGATATCGCAAACGAAGGCCCAAACACTTTATATATGAGAACTATCGATAATACAGGTAACGTTACTTCTACCTACAAACAAGTAAACTTCTACTTTGCGGGTACCGCACCAACAGAACCACAAAATCTCATAGTTACTCCAAGTACAAACACTGCAAACGCTTTTGCATTTGACTGGGATGCGCCATCTAGCTACACAGGCATGCCAGACTCATCAACTTTAACTTACTGCTATACCGTAAATACCCTACCATCCGCCTCAACCTGTACATTCACTGCAGAAGGTATTTCAGCCCTGTCATCAGGACCGTATGCAAACCAACCAGGGTCTAATACCCTATATGTAGCAGCAATGGATGAAGTAGACAATATAAACTATGACGCTTATGCAAGCGTTACTTTTACAGCAAACACGTCATCCCCAGGAGTACCTTTAAATGTGGAAATTGCTGACGTATCTGTTAAAGAAACAGAATCATGGAAACTTGCTCTCTCATGGGAACCGCCAACAACAGGAAGTTCAAATATAACTTACGAAATATACCACTCTACAGATGATTCATCCTACACATTTGCAGCAGAAGTAAGCGGTATTGCCCATATTGACACAAATTTGGCACAAGCAACCCATTATTACAAAGTAAGAGCATGCGATACTACAAACAACTGTGGTATCTTTACAACTGCGGTTTCAGCTTACCCAGATGGTAGATATACAACCGCTGCCGAACTTACTAGTGGTCCTACTGTAAGTGCAATTACTACAAAACAGGCAACAATAACCTGGGCAACTGATAGAACATCTGACTCAAAAATCCAGTACGGTAAGGGATCTGGTGATTTCTTTGATGAGGAACCTTCAAACTCCGACCAGTTAACAGACCATACTATAACTCTTACAAACCTAAGCCCAGGTACCAGATACTACTTTCAAGCAAAGTGGACAGACGAAGACGGTAATACAGGAACATCAGAAGAAACAACTTTCGAAACAGCGCCAGCCCCAACGGTGACAGATCCAAAAGCAATTGCTGTAAACCTAACTACAGCAACCATAAGATACACAGTAGAGGGCGCAACTAAAATAAGGATTTACTACGGAGAAACTCAAACATTTGGATCCACTCTGGAAGTCTCAACCTCTACATCCGAAGCAACATATAATACTATCCTGGAGGATCTTAAAGACGGTACAAAATACTTCTATAAGATTAACGGCTTTGATTCAGAAGCAGCAGAATATGAAGGGAGCACATTAACTTTTGAAACCTTACCACGACCAAAAATCAGTGAAGTTAAAATACAACAAGTAAGAGGTACAGCTCAACCTACAGTACTTATTAGTTGGAAAACAAATACAGAAACCTCCTCAATTGTCACCTACTACCCATCGTCAGACCCATCTCAAACAAGAGACGAAGTGAATGTGGAATTTGTGCTGGGAGATCACAAAATATTGATACGAGGTTTACAACCCGAAACCCCTTACACACTTATAGTGAAAGGTAGAGATAAAAACGGTAATGAAGCAATCAGCGAGATTCAAAGAATTACTACGGCAACAGATACAAGAGCTCCACAGATAACGGACTTAATTGTGGAAGGAACAGATATACCAAATCCAAACGGAGGTACAGAGGGATCCTCATCGCAACTTGTCATCAGCTGGACTACAGACGAGCCTTCAACCTCACAAGTAGAATACGGCGAGGGAACCGGCACATCCTACCCACAAAGAACCCAAGAAGATAAATCAATGGTCACAAACCATGCAGTAGTTATCTCTAACTTAGTACCATCTAGGGTCTATCACTTTAGAGTAATATCCAGAGATAAAGCAAGCAATGCAGGACTATCAGTAGATACGGTAACTATTACTCCCAAAGCATCTGATAATGCGCTAGACTTAGTAATAAATAATTTGAGTCAGATATTTGGATTCTTAAAGACCAATAATAACTAAGATGGCTAATACCTTACTTAAAGTAGAAAACGTAAAAAAGTCGTTTAAAATAGGTAACTCTACGATTGATATCCTAAAAGGAATCAGTTTTGAGGTAAATCAAGGTGATTTTGCAATTATTTTTGGACCATCCGGTTCCGGTAAGTCTACCCTTCTCCACGTAATTCTAGGTTTGGAAATACCCTCAGAGGGAGATGTAACATTTTTAGGTGAAAGTTTTTATAAACTAAAAGATGAAGATGATAGATCAGGTATTAGAAAAAAACATATAGGGATGGTGTACCAACAGCCAAACTGGATAAAGTCTCTAAATGTAGTAGAAAATGTGGCATTCCCTTTAATACTGCTTGGTGTAGAAAAAGCAGAAAGCGTAAAGCAGGCGTGGAAACAACTCGAGCAAATTAACCTGCAAAAATGGGTTAGCTATGTTCCTACAGAGCTATCTGGAGGTCAGCAGCAAAGAGTTGCTCTAGCCAGGGCCTTAATCACAAACCCCTCAGTCATAATTGCAGACGAACCTACTGGAAACCTCGACTTTCAAGCAGGTAAAGACTTAATGAATCTTCTAATGAAACTAAATGAGCAAGGTAGAACTATTATTATGGTTACCCACGACTTGGAATATCTGAAATATGCAAAAAGAGCTATCCAAATTCTAGATGGACAGGTAGTTGCTATGTTTGATGAAACTAATAAAGACAAGATGATAGAAAATATTCAGGGTAAACGAGGTATTGAGACAGAAATAAGTGACAAAACAGTAACTATAGGATCTACAGTATCAACTGAAAAGGACTCAACCTCAACAAGCTCGTTGTCCTTAGATACAACCAGCGCAACTAAACCTGTCACTGATACCACTGCGCCACCACAGCCACAAACACTTCAGTCAAAGATAGAGCAAAAATTAAGTGAAACAACTACGAGTCCAGAGGTACTCCATAAAGAACCAGCAGCTACAACCAAACAAGAAACACCTCAGATAGAAGAGAAGCAAATAACAAGTCCTGTGAGTACAATACAGGATGTATCAACACTTATTACACAAACAGAAAGTGTCAAAGTCGATAGCAGTGACACTAAGACATACGATAGTTCGGAGTACACAACTACAAATACAACATCATCGAAACCATCGAAAAAACTAGCCCCAGCCAAAATGATGTTTAGAAACACCAAGTCTTAATTTTACCCAATACATAAACAAAAATACAAACCATAAACGGTTGAAAAATCTAGATTAATTCACTAAACTTAAAGTATTGCATATGCTATCAAAATTGAAGACTTCAGCTGCCTTAATCGTCGATAAGTTGAGGCATACAGACATAAGGACATGGGCCAAGATGCCAAAGTATTTGGTGTTTAATCTTTTGTTACCATTTGGAAGGTTCCTAATTTTATTGATTTTATACTCCATACATAGTTCAGTTATTTTAAAGCTTGGAAAATATAAGTTTATTCCTGTCACATTAGTAAGTGCAATACAAAGCTGGTACGTAAAAATATATATCAAAGGAATGAAAACTTTTGATAAGCATGAGCCGGGGGCAATTTCTTCACTTTCTATTATGGAATTGGCGCTAAACAACTTAAAAAGAAAAAAAAGCAGAACCATGATTACTATCGGAGGTGTGGCTATTGGTATTGGGGCAATTGTGTTTCTGGTATCGATTGGTTATGGACTGCAAAATCTCGTAATTGGTAAAGTTGCAAAACTACATGAAATAAAACAAATTAACGTAACACTAAGACAAGGTTCCAGAGAAAAGTTAAGTGATAAATTGGTATCAGATCTAAAGAATATTGATAATGTTGAAAATATACTTCCTTTGATTGCAGTTGTGGGGAAAGTCGACTACAACAATTCTATATCAAGCGTCGCAGTATACGGTGTTACCACTGATTACATCAGAAACTCAGAACTCAAATTACAAGAAGGCAAAATCTTTGACAGTAACGAATTAGTTGCAAATACCTTTGATCAAAGTGTACTAGGAGCAAAAATAGTACGAGAAGAAATTTATGAAGAAGAAGAATTTTATACTTATGGAGATTCTAGAGGAAAAATTAGATACCAACTAAACCCAGGTACATGGGTAAGGGTCAGAGATAACTACAATATAAACGGAAAAGTCCTGGGGTACACAAAATATTTTGAGAGTGTCCTAGAAGGTGAAGAAATTATAGGCTCATATTACGTAGCAGATTCCTCTAATAAACTAGTAAAAGACAAAAATGGTGATGAACTAGGTAGATGGATAAAAGCTAAAGTAGATTTATGGGAAGAAAAAAAATGTGATGTAAGTAAGCCAAATTGCTTTGAAGGAAAGTATGTAATCCTAGAAGATGAAAATGGAGAACAAGTTTCAAAAACCGGCTATTTCTCTTTAATAAATGTCAACATTATCAGAGACTCAGCCACTGCCTCTAAAGAACAAGTACTTAGATCCTCAACTAACCCCCAAGGCGAAGTACTTGGGACGTCAGATTCAACAACAGGGAGTGTTTTAGCAGAAGAAGCTACAACAGTAGGAACTGAAGAAGCAGCAAGTACCCCAATAGATACACCTACAACTAACACAACTACAACAGGAGACAGCACCTCAGACGACCTCAATATAGTAACTGATGGCAATGATTCAACTTGGGTAGAAATTCCAGAAGAAAGTGGATTAGTGGAAGAAAATACGTCACCTAAGGTACCTTTAGCGCAAAGCGCTCTAAAGCAAGCAGTTGTTAATACAGCAATGCTACAGCTATTAGGATTAGAACCAAAGGACGCTGTAGGAAAAACTTTCAATACATCATTTATTGCAACTGGGGACATCTTACCTGCAGATAAAAAAGTTTTGGAATCACAAACAAACGAGTACTCGATAGTTGGAGTACTCACAGACGACAAGAGCCCTATATTTTACGTACCTTATGTCGACTTAAAAGGCCTTGGTGTAGCTAATAACTCCCAACTAAAGGTTATCGTTAAAGATAAAGACTTAATTCAAAAAACCAGAACCCAAATTGAGTCAATGGGATTTAACACCAACTCAGTGGTAGACACTATCAAACAAATAAATAGTTTGTTTAACACAATTAGAGCTGTTCTTGCTGTTATGGGTATGGTTGCGTTATCTGTGGCATCTCTGGGGATGTTTAATACATTTACAATCTCTCTATTAGAAAGAACCAGAGAAATAGGACTTATGAAAGCAATGGGTATGAAATCTACAGAAGTACAGGAACTTTTCTTAACCGAATCCATGGTAATGGGATTTAGTGGAGGAGTTGCAGGTTTATTTGTAGGGTACCTTATGGGGTTCGTATTAAACGCAGGCATATCAGCAATATCAATTCCTAAAGGTATGGGTCTTATTTCTGTAACACATATACCAATGGGTTTTGTTGGGTTGATATTAGGACTCTCAATGCTTGTAGGAATTGGCACAGGTGTTTATCCAGCTCTTAGAGCCAAAAGTATTTCTGCCTTAAATGCATTAAGGTATGAATAAAAACAGAATAAAAATCCTCAGAACAGGAGATTACTTAGGAGGATCTGTTGTCTACTGGATGTCACGAGACCAAAGAGTAGATTATAATTGGGCCCTATATCACGCAATAGAAACAGCAAACAAATTAAATACTTCCGTAGAGGTGGTGTTTGCTTTTAATGAAAAGCTAATTAGAAACCCAAACAAACATTATACATTCATGCTCGAAGGACTTTATGAACTTGCAGATAGTCTATCTAAACTAGGAATCAAGTTTGTGTTTATAAAAGGTAACCCGGGATTTACTGTTAGTAATTATGTAAACACTAATAATGTTGGGTATCTGATCACAGACTTTTCTCCTCTTAAAAATAAGAAACAATGGGCAGACAAAGTTATGAGCGAAACGAAAGTTCCTTTTGACGAAGTTGATACACATAATATTATTCCTGTTTGGATCACCTCACAAAAGCAAGAATTTGGTGCATATACAATAAGACCAAAAATCCATAAACTGCTACCTAAATATTTGGATTTATTTGAACTTCCGGTAGTTCAAAATCGGGTAAGTCCCTCAAAGCAAAATCTCCCTAGTATAAGAAGTGAAAAATCTTGGGAATTTGGCGGTGGGGAAAAAGCAGCAAAAAAGGTTCTTGAAAAATTTCTAGATAGTAGACTACAAAACTATGATAGGGATAGAAATAATCCAAATACTAAAGGGCAATCAGATCTCTCACCATACATTCACTTCGGTAATATTTCTTCATTGGAAATTGTGATACGTATAATAGAAGGCGTAGTAAAAGATAAGCCTGATTTCCTACAAAAAGCTTTTATCGGAAAAATGACCTCAAATATAGCTCCTTCGGAAGAAGCTTTTCTAGAAGAACTGATAGTTAGAAAAGAATTAGCTGATAACTTTTGTTATTACAATAAAAATTATGATAATTTTGAAGGACTACCTGAGTGGTCTAAGAAAGAGTTAATTCTACATTCAAAAGACGAACGAGATCATACATACACCTTTTCACAATTTGAAAATGCCTTAACGCATGACAATCTTTGGAATAGTGCTCAAATACAGATGACAAAGACAGGCAAAATGCATGGGTATCTTAGGATGTACTGGGCAAAAAAAATTTTGGAGTGGTCAAAATCCCCACAAGAAGCTATTAATATAGCAATAAGGTTAAACGATAAGTATGAGCTGGATGGCAGAGATCCTAACGGATATGTAGGCGTGCTTTGGTCCATCGGAGGCTTACACGATAGACCTTGGTTTGAAAGAAAGGTCTTTGGCAAGATCAGGTTTATGAACAGATCTGGGTGTGAAAAGAAATTTGATGTAGAAAAGTACGTCACTAAATTTTCCCGGTAAGAAGTGGGTTACTGATTTAGATTTAGGGTTATTTTTGGAAAAATCGGAAAATGGGGAAGTAGGGGGGGGGGGGGGGGGGGGGGGGGGGGGGGCGCCGCCCGCCCCCCCGGCGCCCCCCCCCCCCCCCCCCCCCCCCCCCCCCCCCCCCCCCCCCCC